>JAZGFK010000068.1:0-11674 GCA_036479375.1 Pontiella sp.
CTTATTTTCCACATATGACCGCATTAAAGGGGTAAACATGGAAAATAGACCGTTTTACTTTCCACATATGACCCCAGATTGAATTTCTTTCCACATATGACCGCATTAAAGGGGTAAACATGGAAAAGTAACAGTCTTTCTTCTTTCATGTAACATCAGCCTTCTGAATCAGATCCAGGTGCAAAGCCCGCTGGATAAACTGACGGAGTAGTAAATTGTACTAGAGCCGTTAGCGGACTGCCGTCCTTGGTCGTCGCTTGATCCCGAACCACCCTCCCCTTTGAGTGAGTCATGACGTGCATCTGAATAGATCCATAGTAGTACGAAATATGGTGCACACTCAAATTATAATCGTTGCGATTCTTTGTAACACCGAAGTAAGAGTGCGGTGATTCAGAGATGGGCTATCCGAATTTCCTCCCCAGTAAGTGCTAATATTATCCCTGTATCGTAAGCCTAGTCTCCTTCTTCGCATACATATAAGCATTTAACGCTTCTTGCGACTGCTGACTGAAAGCGACATATCCCAAAACCACTGTCCACTCCCCGCCCCACTGCACGTCTAGTCCATGAAGCTTGCAAAACCAGTTTCGACACAGCGCATGGGTTTCTTCTCCTCTTTTCCCGTGCGTTGTTTTTTTATGTCATCCACAAATAAATATAGTTTAACCAGCCTTTCACCGGGGACATGGGGGAAACGGGCCAGTAATCGCAAAACAACGACCCCCAGATTGAGCGTTCAACGTTGGCTACAGTCTAAGTACCTAGTTAAGGAGGTCGGAAATGCACACAGCGACTACATTAAAAACCGGAATGCATCATTTCCATGACGACAGCGTAAATGCCATGCACTACATTGGCCATCTACTGCACGAAAAGAGCTTCTGGGCAATCGTGGCTATTACGGCTTTGATTGTCGGGTTGTCCTCGTTGATTATACTTTTTGGCAGTGGCAACAACGATACAGAACTACAGCATCCCATATGGACCGTACTACTAAACGCATAACTAGGTTCTTTCCCTTGCCTACGTACCGTTTACGATGACTTAAAATTGCCCAAGCCTTTCAAGCTAATGACGACCGTTCAAAGCTGTTCACCCGCTCCGTTTTAAAGGGTCTATCTTAACCGGACTTATCGTGTGAATAGACTCGGTTCGGTCTTTTTATTTTTCAGCTGAGCTATATTTCGGGTTCGGTTGGTACGGGTGCATTCATAACTTCCCGCCATTCTCTGAGTAGAGGATGCATACGGGCGGCCTTTTCAGGATGGATTGCAGCCAGGTTGACCCGTTCACTGATATCGGAATTCAGATCATAGAGCTCAATGCGGCCATCTTCGAAGTATTCATGCAGCTTCCACGTTCCCGATCTTATTACAGAGCCGGGGCGGGTCCGGAAGAGTTCGTCGTGCGAATCGTCTGCTGCTTCGGCACATTTCTGTAAGTAGATCGGGAAGTGCCAAAATAACGCGTGATCCGGAAAAGAACCACTTTGTGTGAGCAACGACATCAGACTGGAACCATCAAGTACTTTGCCTGCCGGAACCAGAAGGCCTGCCGATTCCCGATTTGATCAGGCGCGTAAAGGAAAGGCATCGCTGTCTGAAGAAGAGCAGCGCGGAATGGAACTGTTTTTTACCGAGTATGACCCGCGAACCGAGCAATTTGGGGCGGATTGTTTCCATTGCCACGGTGGACCACTATTTTCCGATCAGCAATTTCACAACAATGGATTGGAACAAGGGACTGACGCTGGACGTTTTAAGTTTACCGGGCGAGAAAGTGATCGGTTTAAGTTTTCAACACCATCGCTTCGTAACATTGGGTTGACGACCCCCTACATGCACGACGGGCGCTTCCTGACCTTGGAGGAAGTGATCGAGCATTACACCAGCCCGCTGGAGATCTCTCCCTCGCTTGATCCAAATCTGGCCAAGCATCCGGATACAGGATTGCTTCTGTCTGAAGAGGACAAAGCCGCACTGGTCGCGTTTCTGAAAATGCTGAACGATCCCCGGTACAGCCAATAAGAATTACTTAGAAATCGTAAAGGTGTCAACGATTCCGTTAGCCGGCGCAGGTTCCTCTTTATCTGGATTAGCCGCAGCGTTCAGCATACTGATTTTGATCTGGTCCACCCGAATTGTGGAGGATAATTTCTGTTCCTCACTCAACGATCTGGCAAGTACTTTTTTCAAACTGGCATTTCCATTTTCAGCCGCAAGTACCGCCCAGATATAAGCTTGCTCCAAATCCTTTTCAACCCCGTCCCCATTCATATAGAGAACGCCAAGATTGTGCTGCGCGGCCATGTGTCCCTGCAAAGCCGCCTTCGCATACCACGCCAGTGCTTCCTTCATATCCTTCGAAACACATTGGCCCGTCTGACTCCAGTAGGCCATATAGTATTGAGATTCGGCATCTCCATTTTCGGCCATGGCACGGACGTGGTTTATCGAGAGTGCTTTATCTTCTTCAACTACTTCTTCATCTTTCGGTTTAGCGGTTCCACCTGTATTCAGCACCTCTACAATTTTCCCATCGCGCGATTTTATGATGCAGGTGTCATAATGTTGAACAAATAGACCTTTCAATGGGAACTCCATCCTAGGATGCCCCAGCTCCTTGTAGACTTTACCAATGGGATCACCAATAACAATCGTTTCACCATCAGCCATAGAAGAATGCACACATACCGACGCCAAAAAACCTAAGAATAATCTTAATTTCATAAGGCATTATTAATGCCATAAAGCCTCTCCCAACGCCACCCAATAATCGATTACATGATCTAAATTTCTGTTTAGAGTTGAATCCGTTGCCCTAGTGGTTTGTAAATACGCTCATGCCGAAATTACGACTTGATCAAATCCTTGTGCAGCGCGAACTGGCCGACAGCCGAGAACAGGCCCAACGCCTTATCCGCGCGGGCATGGTGCGAATTGGAGACATTATTCCCTCCAAACCAGGACACCAGTATGCAGGCGATGTGGAACTTTCTGTAAAAGAGAAGGAAAAGTATGTCAGCCGAGGCGGCCTGAAGATAGAAGGAGCACACAAGCAATTCAACTTCGACCTCAAAGGGGCGGTCTGCATGGATATTGGATCTTCCACCGGGGGATTCACAGATTTCATGCTCCAGCATGGTGCTGAGAAAGTCTATGCGGTGGACTGCGGCACCAATCAACTCCATTACAAACTACGGGCAGATCCGCGCGTTATCGTAATGGAAAACACCAATGCGCGCTATCTCACCGAGGACGATATTTCTGAAAAGGCTGATTTTTGCAGTATTGATACATCCTTCATATCGCTGACCAAAATTCTGCCGCCACTGAAAAACTTAATTAAGCCGGGCGGGCATATCATTTCGCTGATCAAACCTCAGTTTGAAGCCGGTAAGGGACAAGTTGGAAAAGGCGGTGTGGTGCGCGATTCGGTCATCCATCAGGAAGTAATTGATAAGATAAAAAAATTCGGCACTGAAGAACTTGGTTTTCAATGGCTGGAACTCTGCACGTCGCCCATTACAGGGCCAGCCGGGAATATTGAGTTTCTAGCCTACTGGCAGGTTTAACCAACTGGCACGATATCCTCGGGCTTTACTTTAGGCTCCTTAGCCGGAACAGATGTCGGATTTACGATTTCAGGTTCTTTAATCGGTACGGTTGCTTCAATAATAACGTTCTCGACTGGAACCGGATCGAGATTCAGCGTAACTGGAATTTCTTCTGGGCTGAAACCGGCAATCGTACCGGCCGAAGACGTTTTTACTTCTTTTACTCCGCCACGATCTACAGCCCATTCGGGTCGTGTGTCGGGATGTTCGCCCGCCAGTTTAAGAAAGGGTTCATAGACCCATGGAGCAAATTTCTTAACGGTTGATGCTTCAAGCTCATATCCACCGGCAATCACAAACAGTTGAAAAAATCCCAGCAGGGAAAATATTACAATCGTGACAACTGATATTGGAACAATTCTACGTTGGTTTACTTGCTTCATGGTTTAATGGAAGTAATGGAGTTTCGGACGATTGTACACGCTTTTCTTGCAGTTGTTATTCTTGACCGTTCAGATACCCTTCGGCATTCTCGCCCGCTTATGAAAACCAATGACTATCACGTAACGATGGATGCCCTTGTCAGTCTCTGCAAGCGGCGTGGATTTATTTTCCAAACGTCTGAAATATATGGCGGAATCAACGGCTTTTGGGACTACGGTCCACTGGGTGTTGAATTGAAACGCAATATCAAGGCCTGTTGGTGGAAATCGATGACCCAGCTTCGCGAGGATATTGTCGGGCTCGACAGCTCGATCATCATGCACCCACGCGTCTGGGAAGCCTCCGGCCACGTCGGAAACTTTAAAGATCCGATGCTCGATTGCCGCGAAACTAAAAGCCGCTATCGCGCCGATCAGATCTTTGTGCTCAAGCACAAGACCGATGCCGACGCTCTGATGTTTTCTTTCCACGAAGGCGCTCCAGCCCCGGCCGAAAAGAAGGTGAAGAAAGTAGCCAAAGGCGATGCCGTCGACTACGAACAAGTTGCCCTGCTCGACATTCCGCTCGATGCCTACACTAAACTCGTCGGTCCCGACACCAAAGAAGCCGGAACGCTGACTGAGCCCCGCGCCTTTAATCTGATGTTTAAAACCTACGTCGGCCCGGTCGAAGAAAGCTCCAGCGTGGCCTACCTTCGCCCAGAAACCGCACAGGGTATTTTCGCCCAGTTTGCCAACGTCTGCTCCACCGTTCGGAACAAAGTTCCTTTTGGAATCGCGCAGATTGGCAAGGCCTTCCGCAACGAAATCAATCCGCGCAACTACATTTTCCGTTCGCGCGAGTTTGAGCAGATGGAACTCGAGTTTTTCATTAAACCCGGTACCGATGACGAACAGCACGAATACTGGGTTGCCGAGCGTCTCAAGTGGTACGAAAAGGTCGGGTTACCAGAAGGCCGCATGCATCGCGACATTCACGAAGGCGACGCCCTTGCCCACTATGCGAGTGCCTGCACCGATATATTATATGACTTCCCGTTTGGAACGCAGGAACTTGAAGGGATTGCGGCACGCGGTAACTTCGACCTGACCCAGCATCAGAATACCAGCGGCAAGAAGCTCGAATACAAGGATGAAGAAAGCGGCGAAACATACATTCCTCACGTAATTGAGCCATCGGCCGGCGTTGACCGGATTGCGCTGGCGCTTCTCTGTGAAGCCTACCGCGAAGAGTGGATTCCCAAGGGCGGCGGTGAAGTACTTACCGCTGAGGTCGGAGCCAAACGTGCACCCGAAGGCTATGAAGCCCGCACGGTTCTGCGCTTTTCGCCCTGCATTGCACCTTACAAACTCGCGGTTCTGCCGCTGGTCAAAAACAAGGAAGAACTGGTTGGCAAAGCTCGCGAAATCTACGAGCAACTTTCCAAGCGCTGGAAATGTTTCTACGACCAGACCGGAGCCATCGGCCGTCGGTATCGCCGACAGGATGAAATCGGAACGCCTTTGTGCGTAACCATCGACTTCGAAACGATCGAACAGGATAATGCCGTTACCATTCGCGACCGCGATACCATGGAACAGATCCGTCTGCCCATCGCCGAACTGGAAGCCTACATCTCCAACATTGTTGATTTTTAGAATGAGGAGCAGGTAATCCAGCCCGGGCAGGATATCCGTAGTACATGAAAAAAGCCCCGTCATCAGCGGGGCTTTTTTCATACTCATACTCGTATGCGTACGAACTGGATTCTATTCAGCCGGCTTTTCGCAACATGACTTTGTGCAGCCTTCAGGACAGCTCTTATCCTTGAGACAACAGCATCCAGTCATTCCAACCACCAACAACGCAACCGCAACAACACTTAATACTTTTTTCATGGGATGTGTCTCCTTAGTTATTTTCCATTGTAAACATAGATGAATACAGAGCAATTTCGTTCAAAATTTAATTCCATCCAATATCGGAATAATTTCGTGGGTATTCTTTTCTTCGGTGGCATCGAACAGCTCGCCAATAGTCGAAACAGACTGACTTGCCTTCCACGCTGCAAATGTTTTGAGTGTAACACCCCGCCCTGTCAGATAGGTACCGATCGGATTCGCTTCCATTTCGAAATCTGATTCATGAATAGCCCGTTCAACAAAAGCTTCGAATGGGCCGGCACTGCCGTGCACAAAATTATCACGACCTGGAAAATCAATTTTGTAGTCGGCATAGAGTTGACCGCGGAAACTGCCCGGCTCGGCTTTGCTGGAATCAGTGACTCCCAGAATGTTTTTGCGGAATTGCTTCCAAGAAATCTGTTCTGGATCAAACTCGAGTACATAATAGTCGATCTGCGTTGCCAAATTCTTGAAATTGGCTTCCATGGCGGGATAAAACGCGTTGATGCAGTAGCAACCCAGATCTTCCAGATAGGCCATTAGCAGGCCATCCTGGATCTTGGCTGTTTTTCGGTCTAAAAATTGCACATTCCAGAGGTTGAACAACTGATGTGCATCAATCCCTTTTGCGCTAAGCAGCTGAAGAGTCGTAATGATTCGCCCTGTGGCTACTTCATCATCCCAGCGATTTCCAAATGCAGACTCGAATTTTACTTTGCCTTCAACCGAAATATCTAAATCAGAAATCGATTCAGCACAAGATGCTTTACTATACATGAGGTAGTGTTGCTTGATGACTTCACGCGCTGCCAACTCAGAGCCCGTTACCTTTTTGCTACATACGATCCTGAATCCCTTGTCCTCAAAATATTTCCGAGCAAGCTCATCGAGCCGCCCAGGAGTAAGGTTAATATTTATATGATGAACCGGTTTGGTAAAAACCACCGCTTGATTAACAGCCATAAAATCTCCAATAAATTTAGTGCGATCAACTTACTCTGTGCTTCCCTGCCGATCAACGACTTTCATGTTACGGGTCCATAAGGAAATGAGCACAAGCAACTTTGTGAAATAGATAGTTAAAAAAAATTGAAACCAGAGGTTCCGATGTCGGCTGTAGGAAAGCATGCTGAGATCATCGAAACTGGAGAAATATATTCGTCATAAATCCTGAGCCGATACCGAAAAGATGAAAGCTCATATGAATACGACGATTCGCCATTTCTTCATCAAAGTTACCTCCCGTTCATTGAAATGCTTTGATTAGATCCTCTTCACAATCTGACAAAACCTGATACAGAGCTTTATTATAGGCGCGAATGAGTTCTTCGGCAGTGGTATCGGCCAACTGGACTTCTTGAGAATAGTCGGTTGAAAATAGGATATTCATTCCTTTTTCTTTTTCGTCGAACAAAGTGGCCTTGATTTTAAGCACGGCCTTTTGCTCAACCGTATCGCCATGGAATTCGATCACGCTTACAACCAGGCGATGGCTCATGCCAATACGTTCAACAATGGATACATGCTCAAAGACACCACTTGCCGCAAACCAGGTGAAAAATGCATTGCGGAAATTTTCCGAGGGCGACATTAGCAATTCGGTATAGTAGCTGGTCGTATACTCGACATCGCTTTTACGGAGAATTAGATTTCGTACATTTGAGGGAGGCAGTACGGAGACAGTGTCGATCCAAAGTTTCTCACCCAGTGACTGATCTATAGCAGGGGTATCGCGATCCACCTCAACCATATAGGTTTTGATATCGAGATTGTCCTGCCAGAGTTTAACGCAACCTGATACCAGAAGAACGCATGCACATGAAATCAAGGTAATGGTTCGTTTTAAGATATTCATTATTTTTTCCCTCCGCTACTAAGATTTTTTTTCGGTGGTTCGGATAACAGCATGCCCGGGTGTCGTCTGAGCAGTCGGATCAGCTCTTTGGTTTCTTCCGTAATATAGCGTAAGTTCAGCATAATTTGGTCGAGGTCCTGATCCGAGCCGCTGATCATATCCTGAATCTGCGCCATGGAATCGTTCAAGTTAGTGGCAACCAAAGGAAGGCTCATTGAAGCATCCCTCACATTATTGATAATATCGTCCGATGCCACCGCTGCATTCCGGGTGATATATTCAATATGCTCGACCGAAAGGTCCAGATTATGGGTGATGGATTCAACATTTCCACCGATTACCTTCAAATTCAGCGTATTAATTTCAGCCGCCATTCGCTCAATGGAACGGCTTAGAAGTGTCATCATCGCAGGGGTAGATGGGATGTAGATGTATTTAGGGTTCCAGTCGATTTCAAGTGGTTTGGATTCTGTCTCTGGATAATATTCCGCTTCCAAAAATGACAACCCCGTAATCCCTTGAGGAACCAGTTTAAGGCGCAATCCTCGATTGACCTGATCCTTTATCCTTTCCGGCAACGTCTCTGGATCCTTCAGGAGTTCCTTATCATTAAGAGCAACACGTACCATGACATACATTTTAGTCGTATCGTATTCAGTCGATACCATCGAAATTTCGCTCACGTTACCCACTTTAACGCCCCTAAATTTAAATGGTGTTCCGACATCAATCCCTTGAACCGACTCATCTACATACGTTTCTAAGAAGTATTTGGGCGAGCTCATGGCATCGGAACTGACAGCAACTATTCCGATCAGCCCTAGCGTAGTTGCGACCAGAACAAACAGGCCGATTGCGAAATAATGCGGTTTACTACTCATGCTCTTCTCCCGTTCCTACGGTTGACTGGCTTTTTCGATTAAAGAAATTACGGACCCATTCGTCTTCCGCTTTATCGCGCAACTCAGAAGGATTACCTTCCGCAATAATTTTTTTTGTACGGGCATCCAGCATTATGATCCGGTCAGCAATCTTATAAATGCTCGGCAATTCATGGGTCACAATTACGAAGGTAATTTTCAGAGAACGCGATAATTGAATTATCAGGTCATCCAATTCATCGGCCGTTATCGGGTCCAGTCCTGCAGACGGTTCATCCAGAAACAGGATTTCCGGATCCAATGCCATCGCTCGGGCTATTGCAGCGCGTTTTTTCATACCACCACTGATTTCGGAGGGCATGAGATGCACGTAATCCGCCAGACCGACCAGGCTCAATTTCATCCGAGCAATCAACTCGCGGGCGTCTTTGCCCATGTCCGTAAACTCTTCCAGTGGCAAGCAGATATTTTCCAGCAGCGTCAATGATCCAAACAGCGCGCCGCTCTGATACATCACCCCGAATCGGCGAATTAGCGCATCGCGATCAGTGCCGTGTGCCGTAACCACACTTGTATCGCCAATTTTGATATCACCTGAATGCGGTTTATAGAGACCGATCATATGCTTGAGTAATGTTGACTTTCCACAACCCGAACCGCCGAGAATGACGAATATTTCGCCACGATCGACATCGAATGAGAGAGCATCCAACACCAGTCGATCGCCGTAGCGGGCAGTCATATTTTCAACCGTAATGATTTTTTCCTGACTCATTTAAATTCCTAGATAATAGAACAACACGGCGAAAATTCCATCAGCGATGACAATCAGGATAATTGAACTTACAACAGCACGTGTTGCGGAATTGCCGACCGCACTGGCTCCTTCACCGGTGCGTAAGCCACACAAGCACCCTGCTCCTGAAATCAGCAGACCAAAAACCAGAGACTTAAACAGGCCACCCATATAGTCGCTTGCTGTGACAGCGCTAAGCACCCGGTTCACATAGGTGATTAGCGGAAAGCCAAGACCTTTCATGACTAATGCCCCGCCAGCCATTCCAAACAGATTCGTCAAAACCGCCAGCAATGGAGTCATCAGTGTTGCTCCCAATACACGTGGGATTACCAGAAAGCGTACCGGATCGAGTCCCATAGTCGTGAGCGCGTCGATCTCCTCATTCACCTTCATGGTGCCTATTTCCGCAGCGAAAGCAGATCCCGTTCGGCCCGCTACAATAATAGCCGTAATCAACGGCCCCAATTCACGTATGACTGATTTTCCCACAAAATCGGCAATGTAGATTTCTGCTCCAAACTGGGCCATCAGGACGGCCCCTTGAAACGCTAGAATCAACCCGATCAGAAAGCCGAGCATTCCAACGATTGGAAGGGCCTTAGCTCCACTGGCCTCGACTACCAGCATAAAATCTTTCATCCGCAAGCCGGCGGGTCGGATTATCATTTTTACTAACCCGACCGACAGCTCGCCCACAAATTCAATATGGTCTCTGAGCCCGAGTAGTGTGCCCCACGTGGTTTTTCCAATCTCTTCTACAAAATCGCGCGAGTTTTTTAATTCAGCGTCTACGTCCGTAAATTTATCCGATGGATACAGGTCCAGCATAGCGGATATATCGGGCAGTAAGTCCTTGATTTCCACCGAAGCATTTAGCCGAATTGCAGTTTGGCGAATTTGAACCAGTAAGGCTGCCCCGGCCCCGTCACAATAGGTAATCCCTGATCCTTGAACCGAGATCGCGTTAATGCCGGTCGGCTGAAATGCACGATGAATATCCATCCAAAGACTGGAAACCGCAGAAGCATCCAATACTCCGCAAATGGTCAAAATCAAATCAGCGCCCGATTGCTCGACAACCACACTTGCATTCGATTTTCCGTACCGTCGTTTCATTGAATCAATGGTCGTGATTGCCAATATGTTCTTCGCAAAAGCACTCGCCGCAAGTTGAACAATAGCGAAAGTGTATAGATGCGTCGCTCTTGTCGGTTGCTCCGCATTTTTTACAGGTATGCAACGGCTGGGCAGCAACATTCGCACGATCCGCCACAAACGCTTTTCGACGCTGTCCCGATTTAAAGCCGTTTAACATATCCCGTCCGAAAAAGATTAGATAGGTCGTAAACGCGGCAAGCACGCCCAATCGACTTCCGGAATTCCCCGAAAACAGGGTCATCAAATATGCAACAGCTGTGAGCCAGCCGAGCCATTTCACTTTTACAGGCAGTACGAAGAAAATACGAAATTCAATATTGGGAAACAGCGTGGCAAAAGCCAGGAAAACGGAACCCAGAAAATAGATATTGGTTACAACTGCACCGGGACTAATGAAGGCCGTAGCCACCGTCAGGAGATATCCGATAAGAATATAAAGGTTGAATCGGAAGGTTCCCCAATGCTGTTCCAGCGAACTCCCGATCATATAAAAAATATAGAAGGAAAAAAACAGCCAGAGCGGGCTCATCGTTTTCGGAAGCATCATAAACGACAGTAAACGCCACCACTGCCCTCGGTGCATCACGGAGCTGCCATGAAGCAGCAAATCATTGGGATCCACATAGTTTCCCATCAGCAACACAACGCCAATAGCTTGTATTGCAATCAGGTAGGCGGCCAGATTGGGGATTGCCCATGAGCTAAAACGTTTTTCAAGAGTTAACATCCAATTCATAGATGCGAACGGTAATCCAAACTTCCATCGGTTGGAAGGTTGGATTACATCAAAAGCCTAGCAGCCTGTCGGAGTTAAGCTGTAATCCATTGCCTGCCCGCGAAAGTAAATTGATCCTGCCGGTTTCCACTTCCAACGCTTGGAAGCCGAAAAGCTACTGCACTCATGGCCAAGGCCATCAGTGCGCTAAAAACAATCCCGATTTTGAACCTTTTTTGGCTCTCCGTTAATTTTTGTTAGTGTAACACCTCTTCTGTAATTTCAGTTTAGCCCTGTGGGTGGCAAAGCCCGCAGGGGCTTTCAATCCCCCCTTCGAAGGGGGGATTGAAAACATCGCATCAAATCAGTACTTCTTTAAT
>JAZGFK010000069.1:0-2726 GCA_036479375.1 Pontiella sp.
ATGAGTATACCCAGGGTCCCGGAACCGGCCAATGTGCAGATCGTCATCCGCTCGTCGTAATTGCGGCGCTTCAACTCAGGAACCGTGATTTTGGCAATGGTCGCCGCCGTGGCTGCCGATGAACCCGACACCGCTGCAAAGATGGCGCAGGCCAGGATGTTGACGTGCAAAAGACGGCCGGGAATCCGGATCAGCCAAGGAGCGAGGCCCTCGAACATGTCGTTTGCAAGACGGGTAGTGTGAAGGATCTCGGCCATCCAGACGAATAGCGGCAGCGCAGTGACCGCCCAGTTGTTGGTGGCCGCCCAGATCGACGTGGCGGCCAGATTCCCGGCCGGCGCGCCGGTGAAGAACTGAATCCCAACGAAACCCACAGCGATCAATGCGAATGCCACCCAGGTACCGCTTGCAAGTAGGCCGAACAATGTGACGATTAAGACGATGGGAAGAAGGGGATCCATAGCTGTTTCCTATTCTTTCTGATCGAGGTTCGATACAGTCCCGGTTTCGTCTTCGTCATCAAGTTCGCGCATGGCCTCAGCCCGCTGCTGGTAGATCGGCTTCAGCCTACGCAACACCTTGATCAACTCTTCGATCAACGACAGGGCGAGCAATCCGATGCCGAACAACATCATTGCCTGGGGAATCCATAACGGGATCGACAAAAGACCGTCGGACTTGTCGCCGAATTCGTAAGCATCCCACGTCATCCCAATGCAATAGAACGTAAACCAGACGGAAACCGCCAACGATACGGCCAGCGACCAAATCTCGAAATAGCGGCGCCGTCTCGGATCGATACGACCGATGACCATGGTGACGCGAATGTGAACGTTGTGCCGGAACGTATGCGCCAGGGCGAGAAACGAGGCGCCGACCAAAGCGAAGGTCGCTATCTCAATACCTCCGGGCAAGCTGGTTCCGAAAAACCGCAGGATAATTTGCAGAAGAACCCCGGCGGCAATCAGACACACACAACCTGCTGCAACGTGCGCGCAAGCGCGATATATTTTCTGTAGTATGGCCTCCACGTACTCTTACCTGTGATTAGAGCCGGTGATGCGGGGCCGACCTATAGGACGGCCCCAACATTCCTAAAAGACCGGCCTATTTAAAGGCCTCAAGAACCTCAACACCCAACGGACCAGCCGTCTTGGCCCACTCCTCGAGCATCTGACGACCAATCTTGTTGAGATTATTCCGGAATTGCGGTGACGGTTCCTCAATGATCATCCCGTTCTTTTTCAGGATTGCTATATGTTCGGTCGATATGGCTTCGGCCGTCAACCACCCACTGGTCTGGGCATCGAGCGCGGCATCGTGAAGGACCTGCTTGAGATCCGGGTCTAGGCCCTTGTATTCCTTTGTGTTAACCACAACTGCAGTCATCGACAGATTTCCGCCGTAGGTATTCGTGAAGTGCTTGGCAAAGTCCCAGGCCTGACTGTTGATGCCGGTCTGCGGTGAGGTGTACATCGCACCGACCATGCCGGTGGCGAACGCTTGTGCGATCTCTCCGAACTGGATCTGCACCGGTTCGGCACCCATCAATTTGGCCATGCGTGCCGTCATGGTGCTGTACACGCGGAATTTCACGTTCTTGAAGTCAGCCATCGATTGGATGGATTTCCGGGTATAGAAGCCCTGAATCGGCCAAGGGACCGCATACAGGATCTTCATTCTCTGTTTGGCCAGTATTTTTTCCATATAGGGCTTCGTAACCTTCCACATCTTCCACGATTTGATATAGGTTCCGGCGATGAAGGGAATCGTGGACGTTTCAAAGGCCGGATTCTCGTTCCCATAGACGTAAAGGTACATCTGGGCGATCGGAATCTGCCCGGTGCGCACGGCTTGTTTCGTCTCCTGGGGTTTGATGAGTTCGCCGCTGACGTGAAGGTTGATCTTGAATTTCCCACCGGAGAGGTGAGCGACGTTCTTCACGAACACGTCGAGGTTCTGAGTTAAAAAATTGCTTGCAGGAAGTGGTCCGGCCATCTCCCACGTGACGGCGGAGGCCGGAGCGATGAAAACCAACAACAACAGCGCGGTAACGGCCACTAACATTAATCTCGACATGAATCTCATAATATCCTCCTTTTTTATAAGAAATTGTTTTTAATCGGTGTCACATTCTGGCAGCCAACGAAGAAAGCTACCGTTTACACCAGGCTGGGAAGAAATCATAAAAATCTCTCACCAAAAAGTCAAGTGAAAAATGATAAAAAAACATTGCTGTCCGTGTAAAATGGAAATGGCGGAGTAAAAGTGAAGCGGGTGGCGGACGAAAAGTGTGACACCTGATTAATAAACCCTCCAGTTGCATAAAAATTGGAGTATTTTAAAAGAAAATACTTCCGAAGCCCTATGAATAGTGGTTTAAAAGCAATTTTGGAGGCCATTCGCAGCGATGGCTGGAGGTCCTCTGGAAAAGCGATAAAGGGTAAAAACGTGTCTCATTATAAAGTAAGCCTTACTGCATCCTAAAGCTGCGGGTAGGCTTTGCCTTGCGTCCACCGCATTATTTCCAATGCTAAGGCTGTTTTCCGTGGCGCTCATCACAGTGTTTCGCAAAAACACTTGCAATCCAATTTATCCGAGATTTGTTATCGGTCTAATCGCTGTTTCTGGGAAAGAAAGCTATTTAATCGATTCATAAAAGCCTGTGTCTCTACTGAAACAATTACTTACTCACAATGTTTATGAGCTAAGTCAATAGGCATTTA
>JAZGFK010000070.1:0-48158 GCA_036479375.1 Pontiella sp.
TGGGTGCTACCTTTCTCTTGCTCCATGCCGATGCTCCTATCCTCGTTTGTGGTGAATTGAAGAAAGGTTCATTCTGGCATGGGGCACTCGATTTCCAAACTGGGCATTTTAATTTACAGTCTACCAATAAGCTTTAAGAATTAAAGCGTTGTTGCATTCAGTAATAATGATGCGTATAACTTTTTTTCGTGTTCATTAATCAACAACAGGGAGCATATCATGCATTACACAAAAGGGATTATTCTGCTAACTGCTACTTTAGGTGTCATTGCGTCGGGGCAGGCGGAAGAAGGGGATAAGTTTAGTGAATCGAAATCAAAAGACTTTTCATTGAGAGTGTCTGTGGGCAGCGCGCCGGGAATTGACGAAGGAGAGGTTCTTGGAATGACATTTCCTGTCGATGCAGATAATGGAAGCCAGATTGAGTTTCTTGCAGTAAAACGATTTTGGAGCAAGAACCATCCAGCTATAGGGGGAGTTTTTGGTGGTGGGATCTTTATCGCGAACAATAGCGGCGTGGATGCTGACCCTTCATCATCTGCTAAATTTGACCTGTCAGCATTTGGTATCATGGGACAGGGCGGTCTGGCGGTTAAGCTGGGCAAGCATATTGTTGTTGAAGCATCGCCGTATCTGGGTTTGGGTGGAGCATCCGTGGAAATCACGAATTTCACCGATGGAGGTGCTGTGTATGTGATGTATGGCCTCAAAGGGGGAATATTTGTTCTGCTGGGTCAGTCTATCGAACTGGGTATTGAGGGAAGTATTCACGGGTTCTCCAGCGATGTTGAACTCGAACTCTCCCCGGGATTAACCACCGACCTGACGCTGACAGGCAGTGGTCCCAGTGTTGCGGCAGTACTTGCAGTAAAATTCTAGTTTTAGACTGTAAGGTCACAAGAAAAGCCGTCCTGTTTCAGGGCGGCTTTCTTTGTTGGCGGGTATTTACTTCATTTTTCGGTCTGGTAGTATCCGCCGCTATTTACGCCATTTAAGGAAAGGATTTTACTATGCGCAGCGACAAAACTAAAAAGGGTATCGAACGGGCACCACACCGCAGTCTCATGCGGGCAACGGGGATGACATCTGAAGATATCAAAAAACCGTTCATCGCCATCTGTAACTCGTTCAACGAAGTCATTCCCGGTCACGCGCATCTGGATCAGGTGGGTAAACTCATCAAACAGGCGGTACGCGAAGCGGGAGGCACGCCGATTGAATTTAATATGATCGGCGTCTGCGATGGCATTGCCATGGGTCACGCCGGAATGAAATATTCCCTGCCCAGCCGCGAGCTGATTGCCGATTCCGTTGAAACGATGATCGGTGCCCACGCCTTCGACGCGATGATTTGTATCCCGAACTGCGATAAGATTGTTCCCGGAATGATTATGGGTGCCATGCGCGTTAATATCCCAACGGTCTTTGCCAGCGGCGGGCCGATGAAAGCCGGCAAAACCAAAGACGGGCAGGTCATCGACTTGATCAGTGTTTTCGAAGGCGTTGCGGCGCATAAACAGGGTAAGATTTCTGACGAAGAACTCGAGGAGCTCGAGTGCAAAGGGTGTCCGAGTCAGGGATCCTGTTCCGGCATGTTTACGGCGAACTCGATGAACTGTCTATGCGAAGCCATTGGATTGGCGCTTCCGGGAAACGGAACGCTGCTCGCCATTGAACCGGCCCGCCATCAGCTTTGGAAGGATGCGGCAAAACGCGCTGTTGAAATGGCCTATGCCGATGGACCGCTTCCGCGCGATATCGTTACGCAGGAATCATTGGACAACGCGTTCGCACTCGATATGGCCATGGGCGGAAGCACCAACACCGTTCTGCATACACTCGCCATTGCGCAGGAAGCCGGTGTTGATTACGACCTCGAGCGCATCAATATGGTTTCCAAGAAGTGCCCGAATATCTGCAAGGTTTCGCCTTCATCGAACTACCACATCGAAGACGTGCATGCCGCAGGCGGAATCAGCGGAATTTTAGGTGAGATCGCTAAGAAGGACGGCTTGTTAAATCTCGATTGCCCGACCGTAACCGGTAAAACACTGGGCGAAAATATTGCTGGAGCCAAGAGTCTTGATGAAGAGTGTATTCACACCGTTGAAAATGCCTACAGTGAAACCGGCGGCCTCTCCATTCTGTGGGGCAATCTGGCGGAAGGCGGCTGCGTGGTGAAGAGCGCAGGCGTTGATCCGAAGATGTTGGTTCACACCGGGCCGGCTGTCATCTTTGAATCGCAGGAAGATGCCTGCGAAGGCATTCTGGCCGACAAGGTTAAAGCAGGCGATGTGGTGGTGATTCGCTACGAAGGTCCGAAGGGCGGACCGGGAATGCAGGAAATGCTCGCGCCGACTTCATACATTATGGGGCAGGGGCTCGGCGATTCTGTAGCACTAATCACCGACGGTCGCTTCAGTGGTGGAACGCACGGAGCCTGTATTGGTCATATTTCGCCGGAAGCTGCTGAGGGCGGACCGATTGGTCTGATCCGTGAAGGCGACATCATTGAAATCGATATCCCGAACAACAAACTATCGGTGCAGCTGTCCGATGAAGAGCTTACGGAGCGTCGCAAGGAATGGACGGAACCTGCACCCCGTTTCACAACTGGCTGGCTCGCGCGCTATGCCAAAATGGCGACTAATGCCAGTAATGGTGCGGTGCTTAAGGGATAGGGAATGGTTAAATTTCGGGGTAGTATTTTTGTTGCGGTATCGATCACCCTGCTCGCGCAGGGTGCATCCGCCGGAAAACTGAAAGATTTTT
This sequence comes from Pontiella sp., assembly GCA_036479375.1. GTDB lineage: Bacteria > Verrucomicrobiota > Kiritimatiellia > Kiritimatiellales > Pontiellaceae > Pontiella. The sequence goes on from JAZGFK010000070.1 coordinate 2,773, forward strand.
CAACCAAGGCCACTTCCAATACTGCAGAGCCGACAGATCCCGTTCCTGCGCCAGCACAACCGCAGACCTATGATTCCGCGGCTACGTCTTCATTCGGTAGCGGAACATATCCATCTTCCGGAGGTGGCGACAGTTTTCTGGGCGGGTTCTTTGCGTGGTTAGTTACGGCGCCCTTTGAATACCAATACGACGATCCGGCAGCGGGGTCAGTAGCCGACAATGACGAAGAATGGGCGAGCGAACGACAACGCATTTTTCCGATTCATGAATTAGGCCTGGCCACTGTACCGTATGTTCGGCTCGACTATAACTGGCACTATGTTGATTCGAACATTGATGCCAAAGATGTTCGACTGGAGGCGGGTTACAAAGCCGTAGCACTCCATGTGCGAACCAGCCGGTTTTCAGATCAGTCGGATGGCTATGAGCTGGATATCAACCAGTACTACGGTGTTGTGCGTTATGGCGGGTTCCGACCGGATTTTATTCCCGGAACCTTCGAAGCAGGCCTTGGTCTGGGCGTATGCGAATTCAAGGATAATGAACAACTCGCTGATGATTCCGGAGGGGCCATAACTATTCCGCTTAAGTACTATCCTAGAGACTGGTACGGTTTTGAGTTCCGTCCTGCCTGGTACCGACTCGTCGAAAAAGTAATAGGCGACTATGATATTTCGGCCAGCCTTGGTCGACGCTATGTCCAGCTGCGTGGCGGGTACCGCTGGATGTGGATTCAAGGGGAGGGAAAGTTTAACAACGGCCCCTATGCCGGCGTTTCAGTTTCGTTTTAAATACGGCGTACTGCTTATTACGTACTACGCATTACGCCAGCTTGAATTCCGCTTTCCAATAACTCGAAATATCTCTAATGTCCTTCCATTGATGGAATCGCGGGAGATGGGATATGGAAAAGCAGTTTGGTGAAAGAATTAAGAGATTCCTGAATTTTCTTCAGCACGACCTTTGGCGGATCGATCTGGTTCACGACTCCAGACTTACTGCATTCGGGGTTGAAACATTACGGGTGATCCACCTCGTTCTCAAAGGCGTCAAGGAAGACAATTGCAAACTCCACGCTTCCGCCCTTACCTATTCCACGCTCATGGCGATGGTTCCCTTTCTGGTTATTATTTTTTCCATCGGAAAAGCCGTTGGATTCGATAAAGCCGAAGAAATGCTCCTGACTTTTGCTGCCGAAATGCCGGAAGGAATACAGGTGTTTATCAATCGCTTACTCGAAATTGTTCAAGGAATTAATCCGGCCGCACTCGGTGCCGTGGGCGGGGTCGTTTTCCTCTACATTATTTTTAAACTGTTGAGCGGTATCGAAGAATCCTTCAATCAGATATGGGGGGTTCAGGCTTCTCGCGCGGTGGGCGACAAGCTGCGGAATTATTTATCCGTGTTAGTGATTGCTCCCTCCCTTATGCTGATTGCCAATGCGGGTTCGGCTGCGATTCAGACCTCTGCGGGTAATATCAGCTGGCTCGGGCCGATCATTACCGTATTCATTCAACTTGCACCTGTTTTAATTCTGGCACTGGCCTTTGTTGCCGTATTCATATTTTTGCCCAATACAAAGGTGAGCTTCCGCCCGGCGGCAGTCGGCGGACTGACCAGTGCGGTGCTGGTGATCATCCTTCAAATCTTCGTTCTGAAATTCAGTTCATCGGTTTTTCAGAAATACGCGATTTACGGCTCATTCGCCTCCATTCCTATTTTCCTGTTCTGGTTGCATCTCAACTGGACGATCCTACTGTTCGGCGCTGAGCTGGCCTTTGCCATTCAGAACCGAGATACCTATGCCGAGGAGCAGGCTGCTGTCCGGGCCAGTATGGTTTCCAAGTTATGGGTGGCCTATTCCGTCATGCAACAGGCCGTACACATTTTCCAAGGGCCGGAATCGGCTCTAAAGACAACAGCCTATGCCAAGGAAAACAACATTCCGATCCGGCTTATGAACGAAGTGGTTGAGGTCCTGAACCGTGCAAAACTGCTTGGAGTGGTCGGGATTGAAGGGGAGGGAAACGTTGCCCTGCTACAGGCACCCGAACATGTTACCGCAAAAAAAATATTCGATCTCATGATTACGGATGGATCATCACCCGAAGATTTGGGATTGGTCAAAGATCTTGTAACCGATGAGCTACTGAACACGATGGATATCGGCCTTGACGAAACCCTCGACCCCATCACCCTCCGTCGCTTCACCGAGGAAGAAAAATAGTCTCACAAAGACACAGAGCCACAAAGCATGACGGAGAATCAAATCGGGAAGATCGTAGTAGACTGCGCTGTCAAATTGCATATGGAGCTAGGCTCGGGACTTTTGGAATCAGTGTACGAAGTGCTTCTGGCCCACCGGATGGAGAAAAAAGGCTTGAAAGTAAAAAGACAGGTTCAAATTCCTATCCAATTTTGGTGAATCCCTTATGAAAGACGGCATTACCCGAACCCTGAATGGATATATAGATTAACCAAGCCTTTGTGCCTCCGTGCCTTCGTGAGAGCAATTTCTTTTCCCGCTGTTCCGGTTCCGCTAATGTCCGCCGATTATGAATTTTAAAGAAGAACTCAATGAAGAGCAGTATGCTGCTGTAACCGCACCCGATGGACCGGCTCTGGTGATTGCCGCCGCCGGAACCGGTAAAACCCGCACCCTGATTTATCGCCTGGCCTATCTGGTCATCGAGAAAAATGTGCAGCCGTGGGAGGTGTTGTTGCTGACCTTCACGAACAAGGCCGCCAAGGAAATGCTGGAGCGTGCGACGACCCTGATCGACCGTTCCTTCGACCGTGGGTTCAGCGGCACATTTCACTCCTTCGCAAATCGTCTGCTGCGCAAACACGCGGGCCTCGTAGGCTTTGGAAACGACTTTTCCATTCTCGATTCCGACGACTCCAAAAAACTGGTTCGATCCTGCATGGACGATTTGAAGATCGAAAAAAAGCACTTTCCCAAGCCGGACGTGGTGCTGAGTTTGCTGGGCGTGACCAGCGGGCGCATGGGCGATCTGGGCGTCGCTGTGACCGACCATTTCGAACTGACCGACGTCAATGCGGAACAGGTGCTCTCGGTATTAGAGCGATATAAAGTCCGCAAGAAAGAGCAGAACGCGATGGATTTCGACGATCTGCTCGCGTACGCCTTGAAATTGCTCGATGAGCACGAAGAAGTTCGCGCTACGTATCAAGACCTCTTCCGCTACGTACTGGTGGATGAATATCAGGATACCAACGCCATTCAGGAACGACTGGTGCATCAGCTGATCAGCGGCCATGGAAACCTGATGGTTGTGGGCGATGACTTTCAGAGCATCTATTCCTGGCGCGGCGCAGACTACCGCAACTTCCTCGATTTCGAAAAGCGATACCCGGGTACCTCAACCTATAAACTTCAGACCAACTATCGCTCCACCCCCGAAATTCTCGATGTCGCGAACTCGGTGATCGCGGGGAATCCGGAGCAGTTCCAGAAAGAGTTGCGCCCGGTGCGCGCCTCGCAAGCGCGGCCCCATTTGTTCCGTCCGCGCGATGGATCGATCCAGGCGCGCTATGTGATTGAAAAAGCCAAAGAGCTGAATCGAAAAGGGATGAAGCTCTCGGAAATCTGTGTGCTCTATCGTTCGCATTTCCATGCGATGGAACTGCAGATGGAGCTCAGTCGTGCTTCACTGCCCTATGTGCTCACCTCCGGGGTGCGTTTTTTCGAGCAGGCGCATATTAAAGATGTCTGTACGGTGCTCAAACTGGTTGCCAATCCCAGCGATGAAATGGCCTTTACCCGGCTCATCGAAATGTTCCCGAAAGTCGGCCCCAAAACAGCGCTCAAGATTTTCCGGAAATTCGATGGCCGCTGCAACCTGCTGCGTCCCGATGTGCTCGCCGCAGTCGGTGTGGCATTGCCGAAAGCTGCGCAGCCCGATTGGGAAAAGAGTGCCCCCGTTTTTGAGGCCTATCGCGAGGAAAACCTGGAAAATGATCCCGGCGAGGTGATCTTCCGATTTGTGAAAGCATTCTATTCCGAATACATGGTCGAAAATTTCGATAACCACAAATATCGGCAGGAAGACATTGATGGATTGATCGACTTCACGGCGAAGTTTGAAAGCACGGAGGAATTCCTCAGCGAAATCGCGTTGCAGAGCAACCTCGATGGCGTGGTTGCTGCGGAAGCCGAGGCGCCCGCGGACGCGCTTCGCCTGAGCACCGTGCATCAGGCCAAAGGGCTCGAGTGGAAAGCGGTCTTCATTCTCTTCGCGTGTGAGGATATGTTCCCCAGCAAAAAAGCCGCCGAGGAATCAGGCGACGCCGAGGAACGGCGCCTCTTCTACGTTGCGGTAACCCGCACCGAGGATGAACTTTTCATCTGCGCGCCGTTGGTCCGCCGCCAACGTGACGGCGGAATTATTTTTCTCGAGCCCTCGCGGTTTATTACTGAGATCCCTCCGGAAATGCTGGATGAAGTTTCCGGGGTTAGCGCTCCACAGCCCTACTCGACCCCTGCATCGTACAGACCCAAAGCGGCTTCCAAACCCGTGGAGAACCCCCGTCCACGCCCCCCAAGCACCACGCCAACGTGGGAACGCGAGCGGGTGCATAGCTGTCGGTTGCCGATCGACGAATTCACATTTTCAAAAGGTGCCGCGGAAGTTGACCTGGCGTTTGACCGGGATAATCTTCCGGGATTGAGCAAATCCTTAAAACAGACTATCCGCGTCGAGAATTCCCTCTTCGATCCCATCCATAATTCATTGAAAGAAGCGTTGCGCCAATTGCCCAATGGTAAAACCATCGCGCTTACGGTTTCGGTTTCATATACCGGGTTTTCGGTAACGGAATACGAAGTGACCGATTGTGATTTAGCAGCCTATTTGGAAGCCCGTCTGGAGCATGCCGTGCCGGCGAGTCTGAACGCGCGGCTGGGCTCGTTTCAAAAGAAAGGCCTCACCTTTGTGGATTTGAAGACACTGCTTAAGGAGTGCGATGGAATTGAATCGGAAGCCGATCTGATAGAGCATATTTCCGACGACGCGCGCCATGCCGAACAGATCGCTTATCTCGCGAAGGAGCATCTCGCGTCGTTGGGACCCATCAACGTCGGGACGGATGGGGAATCCGTGCTCTGCCTATTAGCAGGAGAGCGGGATTGTTTCTTTGTTTGGGAGGTTCTCGACACCGATCTTTCGACCTATTTCTGGAAATCGGATGCGTCGTTGATGGAGCTGTCCACCAAACCCAGTCGCTACGCGGAAGAGATGGCGGCGGTGATTAATAAGATTGAATCGATCGCCGAGATGGGTGGACGAATAAACTATAAAGCGAGCAAGCCCGCGGACTTTTCCCACCTCAACCACGATTATGAAAATGAAGGCTTCGACGCTTGGCTCTCGAAGTTGAATCAGCGGCTGGGGCGATTACTGTAAGCATCTTACTTTAGTGAAAAATCCACGATCACCGGGAGATGGTCGGAGCCCACGTCATTACCGATCATCCGGTTATGAATGGTAATGCCTGGCGAATGAAGAACATGATCCAGCGGGATGCGTAGGAAGCGGTTCCCACTGGGCCAACTAGGCTGAAATCCGAATCCTTTCATGCTGTCATTCAACCCCGACTCGGAAACGACTCGTGTAAACCAGTATGAGAAGGGGGTGACGTTTAAATCACCGATCAGCAGGACGGGATATTTTTGTTCATTAACCATATCCGGAAGTTCCATCAGCTGTAGATTCCGCTGCTTCGAATATTCAGCATTGCCCGGCGGGAGAGGATGGGTTCCTATAATGGAAACCTTGCCGGTGGGTAAATAGATATCAGCTGTGATTGAAGGCACGCATGCTTCACCGATTTCAACGACCTTCCCGTTCTTCAAAGAATGCTTACTCAGTAGCATGATGCCAAAGCATCCATCCTGTGGTTCAGCAATCCGGTAAGGATACTCCGAATCCAGAACGGCGAGCTCTTCGGCCCATTTCGGAGTTACTTCCTCCAAGAGCAGAATATCCGGATCGGCCTGTCTTATGGCATTCAGCACCAGATCCGTATTTCCGTTCTGGGCTAGAATATTCATCAGCATGGCGCGGATCGGTTTTCCGCCAGTGGGTGCCGGCTTGCCGAAATAGAGCGGAAGGACGAAGGCGTAGTTCAGGCACGCGAGGAGAATAAGAGCAATCGCTCGTTTATTCAGCCGCTGCCATAATGCGATGCCGATCAGCACGAGGCCGATTTGCATATACTGCACCCGGAAGTGGGAGAACAGATCGAAGAACCAGAACAGACGGCTCAGGAATCCGAAAAGCGTAGCGACCGCAAGGCCGATTCCTATTAAGTCCAGATAGCCGGTGAGGCGAGTGCGTTTCTTTCGATGTGCAGCCTTTGATTTTTTCATGACGTACTCCGCTCAATCATAAAGGGGCGGGCGCGTTGCGGCGGTGATCTGAAATAATAAAGGCCGGTGGTTCGGTAGCAGCTGCCGGGCTTAACGATATCCGCAAAGTTTTCGTAAAACTCTCGCTTGGTCATGATGTAATAAATGTTCGGCGTAACGATACAAAATCGCTGGTTCATTTCCAGCGGCTCGATCGATTTTGCATTAAAAGAAAGGCGGAAGTCCTCATATGAAGTGGCGCATTCAATACCATTGTAGAGGAGTTTGTTGGACTGTTTCTTACGCGTGGATGCCGTGAAGGCATAGGTGCCGGAAGCGTCAATGGGTTCATGGGGGCTTGCTTCGGCCAGCTGCAGGAACTCATCCCAAATGGATGCGTAGAGGGTCGCGTACTTTTCCTGAAAAAATGTCAGCACTTCGGCTTGGCCGGCATGTTTTTTCCACTCGGTTTTTGGGATATAAAAATAATTGCAGGGATGAATATTGCGAATGCATCGGCCGATTAGATCGGCTCGGCTCCAATCCATGAAATTCACATGATCATTGTTTACGTTAAATATCGGCGCAACGTGCCAGCCGGCACCATTCAGAGTTTCCGGTAGTTGAACGCGGAACATCTGGCAGGGAGCGGAATCGATGAAAACAGGGAAGTCGTCTAGCTCCCCCGCGGTTTGATGAAATAGGTGGTACTGAATCCACCAGGCCGGGGAGTTGTCAGAAGCTCTGATGCGGCTTCCTCCGTTGATCCGGAGATCTTCGCCCTGCTTTTGTTGACCTACTTTTCTTGTGAGAAAGAGGGGGTCAGGTTCGTCCATGTAAGCACACAACTTCTTGTGAAATACTTCGACGATGTGCGGAGCTGGAAGGATCTGTTTGGCATGGTTTTCGTAAAGTTCTTCCAGTGATCCTTCAAAGGCGGATGGTGCTATGGGAAATGACATTTCGTATTCTCGTTAAGGTCTCTGCGGGAACTTAGACATCAAGTACAATTCCGCACCATTGACCGTCGCCATCGCGGGAGATTTCACGGCAGCCGAGCTGAATAAAGGTATCGGCGATGGCATCGGCTTCAATTTCGCGAATGCCGCTGAGCAAAATCCGTTTGGTCGCTGCGCGTTTAATCAACGGCGCGGCATCGAGCAGTACGGAGGTTAGAATATTGGCGCAGACGATATCGGCCGGTTTTGAATTCCAACCGGGTTCCAGTACATCGGCTTGGAAGAAGTGAATTTTTCCTTCAATCCCATTTCGCTCGGCATTGAGGCTGCATTGGTCGACGCAGACCGAATCATAGTCGAAGGCGATGACGTCCGGGATGCCCAGTTTAATGGCCGCGATTGAAAGAATCCCGCTGCCGGTTCCGGCGTCGATCATGGTTGTCGGATTAAATTTATCTACGGCGTCTTCCAATGCTTCGAGACAAAACTTAGTGGTAAAATGTCCGCCGGTGCCGAAGCTGAGGCCAGGGTTGATAACAATGTTAATTTTAGCGTCGTCTGGAGCTTCTTCCCATTCAGGTACGATGCGCAGCTTATGACCGAGTTCCATCGTTTTGAAATGATGCTGCCAGAACGTGGTCCAATCCTGCTCCAGATATTCTTTTGCATCAGCACCCATGATCGGTAATTCGTCGGGTAAGGCCTTTTTTGCTAGCTGGGCTTCCAGCAGCGAATCGAAATAGATTTCCAGGCGGGATTCTTCTGCTAGTGGTTGAGTGACTTCGATCGGCTCTTTTTGCAACGCTTCGCGCACCCATTCAGAAATGGATTCAACATCCTGTACGGCCACCACCAAATTAAGCTGCCCACCGCTGTTTTTATTTTCTTCAGACATGGCCGCAGTTCTAAACGGGAACGCAGTCCGAGTCTATATTGAAGATTGACAATCATTGCTAACTTAACGAAAACCTAGCGCCTATGAGTTTACCTATTTGTACCTACGGCAATCCGATCCTTCGCAAGAAGGCCTTGGAAGTCACCAACGTCAATGAAGACATCCGCGCCTTGGCGAAGGAAATGTTCGAGACGATGTATATTGAAAAAGGTGTTGGCCTGGCGGCCGAGCAGGTTGGCCGTACCGAGCGTATGTTCATAATCGATATTTCGCCGGAAGGTGACATGGGTGAAAATGAGACTCGTGAAAATCCTACGGTGGAAATGCCGCTTGTGTTCATTAATCCGAAAATTACCGGTCATACCGAGGACGTGCAGGTGGGGCCCGAAGGTTGCCTGAGTTTTCCGGATATTTTTGCCGATGTAGAACGCTGGTATGAAGTGGATGCCACGTATACCGATCTCGATGGAATTCCGCAGACGATCCATGCGAAAGGCCTGCTTTCCCGTGCGATTCAGCATGAGCTGGATCATCTCGACGGTATTTTGCTGGTCGACCGCATGTCGCACGTCAAAAAAATTACCCTCGGCGGCAAACTTAAGCGCCTCGTTAAAGAGACCAAAAAGGCACTTTAAAATAATCCGTGGCAATTGCGTTTCAATTGTATGTTCATCTGTGGCTAAGTATTCCTTGTGACTGCACTGAATAAAACCATACAGCTGTTTCTGGACGGCATCGGGCGGCGGGACGAATACGAGTTTTATCTCGATAAGTTCCATGCCGATTCGTCGGCCTGCTTTGCATTACTCTGTCCGGATCTTGGAAGTATTGAAGCTGGTGCTGAAATCCTGGCCTTCGATCTCCACTTTCTGCTCCGTCTTGAACTGGTCCCTGCGATTCTGCTTTGCGGCCCTCAGGCGAGGGCGATGCAGAAGGCTCTGTCTGCGGAACCGATCTTTGACTTTCACACACTGGATATGGATTTGGTCGGCGATTTTATAATGAACGCCCGCAATCAGGAAAGGGTTCCGGTATTGGTGGCAGAAAAGGAATCGCTGGAAAGCGCTTTGCTCAAGCTACTGCCCGCAACTGCCCGTCGGGTGCACTTCATTCGTGCAGCGGGTGGATTGAAGGCCGTGGATGGGAATCTTCAGCCCTATATCTATACCCACAAGAAAAATTTTCAGACGCTGGAACCCCTTGAATACGATTACCCGGTACTGGGCGGTCAACTGCTGGAACAATTTCCGGGCGTACATCTTTCGATCACGTCGCCCATAAACCTGTTGCAGGAAATCTTTACAGTGAAAGGGGCGGGAACGCTGTTCCGTCGGGGAAGCATCATTCAGCATTTCCATGGATTGGAAAAAGTTGATCGTCCGCGGCTGTTTGCATTACTTGAATCAAGTTTCTCGAAACCCCTGAACAGCACAGGTTTTCTTGAGAATGTAAGCGATGTGTATCTGGAAAAGGATTATCGCGGCACCGTATTGCTCGAAAAACATCCAGCCGGCCATTATCTCTCCAAGTTTGCGGTAGGCCGCGAAGCGCGGGGAGAGGGGGTAGCGCTGGAGCTGTGGCACGAGATTATTCACAACCACGATGCACTGTTCTGGCGCTCGAATAACGCCAATCCTTTTAATGGCTGGTACCACAAACAGGCCGATGGGCATCATGCAATCGGGCCGTGGCAGGTCTATTGGCGTGGCGTCTCGGCCGATGCTATTTCCGGCATTATTGACCACTGCTGTGCACGCGGTGAAGATTTTGGCCCGAAATCTTAGTTATTTCTCCTTAATTGACACACCGCCCCGCAAACACTAATTTCCCCGTTCCCCAAATTTAAAAAGGACGTCGAAATTATGAGCACATTTGATTTTGCAAAAAAAGAACTGACCCTGTCTTCGGGCAAAAAAGTGGGCTATTACAGCCTGAAAGCACTGGAAGAGCAGGGAATCGGCAATCTGTCCAAAATTCCGAAATCGGTTAAAATCCTGATCGAATCGCTGGTTCGCATGCAGGGCCACCCCGCCTACACCCCCGAGCAGGTAGCTGCTCTGGCGAATTGGACCCCGACCATTGAGAAGGAAGAACTTCCTTATATGCCTGCCCGTGTGCTGCTGCAGGACTTCACCGGTGTTCCCTGTGTGGTTGACCTCGCCGCCCTGCGTTCTGCCATGCAGAAGGCCGGAAAAGATGCCGGAACGATTGAGCCGCTTATCCCCGTTGATCTTGTGATCGACCACTCTGTGCAATTGGATAACGCAGGAAATGCCGCTTCGTTCCAAATCAATGTGGACCGCGAGTTTGAGCGAAATGAAGAGCGTTACAAGTTCCTCAAGTGGGGACAGCAGGCCTTCGAAAAACTGCGCGTACTTCCTCCCGGACTCGGCATCTGCCACCAGATCAATATGGAATACCTCGCCGGCTGCGTCATGCTCGACGACAACGGCGTTGCCTATCCCGATACCCTTGTTGGAACCGACTCTCACACCACAACCATTAACTGTATGGGTGTATTGGGCTGGGGCGTAGGTGGTATCGAAGCCGAAGCGGCTATGCTCGGCCAGCCGATTCCAATCCTGACTCCGGAAGTAGTAGGCTTCAAAATGACGGGTAAACTGGCGGCTGGCGTAACGGCCACCGATCTTGCATTGACCGTCACCAAGATGCTCCGCGAACACGGCGTGGTTGGCAAGTTCGTTGAGTTCTTCGGCGAAGGCGCTGCTAACCTTTCACTAGCCGACCGTTGTCCGGTGGCCAACATGGGGCCGGAATACGGAGCAACCATGGGATTCTTCGCCATCGACGACAAAACGATCGACTATCTCCGCGAAACCGGGCGTTCGGAAGAACAGTGCGAACTCGTTGAAGCCTATTGCAAGGAGCAGGACCTTTGGGGATTCGACGGCGAAGCCGACTACACCGCAACACTCGAACTTAATCTCTCCACCGTGGCCGCCTGCTTGGCGGGCCCGAACAAACCGCAGCAACGCCTGGCGATTAACGAACTTAAGAACGAATTCAATGCCGACTTCAACCCTTCGGAAAAAGCAATCGAAGTCCCCGGTTACGGAACGCTGAAAGACGGCGCGGTTGTCATTTCGTCGATCACCAGTTGTACCAATACATCGAACCCCGGTCTGGTTATGGGTGCCGGCATCATCGCCAAAAAGGCGGTTGAAAAAGGCCTCAAGGTTCCGGCTTATGTCAAAACTTCGCTGGCTCCCGGTTCGCAGGTGGCAACGGAATACCTGAAGGAATCCGGTCTGTTAGCTCCGCTCGAAGAGCTTGGGTACAATGTCGTAGCCTATGGTTGCGCCACGTGTATCGGTAACAGCGGACCGCTGGCTGATCCGATCGAAGCAGCGATTAAAGAAAACGACATAACGGTGAGTGCCGTACTGTCCGGTAACCGCAACTTCGAAGGTCGTGTACATCCGCTTACCAAGGCAAACTATCTTGCTTCGCCGCCGCTGGTTGTGGCGTACGGTTTGGCCGGAACGGTCAATATTGACATGGAAAAAGATCCCATCGGTCAGGACAAAGAAGGTAACGACGTTTACCTGAAGGATATCTGGTATACGACGGAAGAACTCAGCGAAGCCATCAAGATTGCGGCTAACTCCCAGTATTACAAAGACATCTATGCCGACGTGTTCACGACGAATGAGCAATGGAATGCGCTCGAAATCGCAACTGGCGAAACCTTTGCCTGGGAAGCTGATTCAACGTACATCCGCGAACCTACCTTTTTCGAAGGCTGTGAAGAACCTGTCGGCGAGCTGGTCGACATTTCAGACGCGGTCGTTCTCGGCTACTTCGGCGACTTTATCACCACCGACCATATTTCCCCGGCTGGCGTGATCCCCGCTGAAAACCCGACCACGGAATATCTGACGGAACGCGGCATTGAAAAGCGCGACTTTAATAGCTTCGGTTCGCGCCGCGGCAACCACGAAGTCATGATGCGCGGAACATTCGGTAATATCCGTATCGACAACAAACTTGTTGACCGTGTCGGTGGATTCACCACGAAAGACGGGAAAGAGATGCCGATCTACACGGCCGCCATGGAATACATCGAGGAAGGCAAGAGCCTCGTGATTCTCGCCGGTCAGATGTACGGCGCCGGTTCGTCACGCGACTGGGCGGCGAAGGGTACGAAGCTTCAAGGCGTTAAAGCCGTTATTGCTGAAAGCTTCGAGCGCATTCACCGTTCCAACCTGGTTGGCATGGGTGTGGTTCCCTGCGAATACATCAACGGCGAAAGTGCAGCAAGCCTCGGCCTTACGGGCAAAGAAATCTTCACCATCACCGGCATCGCATCCGATTTTGTCCCCGGTAAGATCCTCGAGGTCACCGCAGACGACAAGAGCTTTCAGGTCAAAGCTCGCGTCGACACGCCACTCGAAATTGAATACCTCAAGAACGGCGGCGTGTTGAACTACGTACTCCGCAATTTTATTGCGGAAGCGTAGAACATATTGCTTATTATGTACTGCGTATTGAAGGCGGCTTGGACACGGGTCGCCTTTTTTAATGTAGTTACGGATTGCCGTCCAATTGGCCTCCTTGAGGCATGATCAGAAAGGAAAGGAGCCAATCTTGACATCACGATCACTTCAACTGCATATTTTCGTCGTGGATCCATTTTCCAGAACGGTATCGTGCGGGCTCGCCGCATCGTTTGAAATACGAATTTTGATCGCGGGTAAAAAGAAATAGCGGGACCGCCCTTCATTCAGTTTTATTGGCCTAAAGGAATTAAATATGCGTATCAAAAAGATATACCTTATTCTCCTGCTCGCCATCTGTGCTGGAGGTACTTTTGCAGAATCCAGAGGATGGGGCTTAGGGGTCGGCGTTTTTGAGGAAGACTTCGGTGTTCATGCCCGTAAGGATTTCATCATGGGAGAAAATCGACAGTTTGATATTGCTCTTCAGGGCGGCCTTTATAACCAGAACAAGTGGACTGGGCGGTTCGATACGGACTTTCACTACGTGTTTTCCCCCGCCTCCGCCTTCCGGCTCTATCCGTTGGCCGGGCTTGATTTCGCTATTCAAAGCAAAAGTAATCGGGTCGGTATGAATCTGGGCGGCGGCGCGACCGTGGAGCTTAATTCGGCTACCCGGATTTTTATCGAAGCGAAATATGTTGTTGGCGACTGGGAGGGATTTGCCTTAACTGCCGGCCTCTATTTTTAAGGTAAACTCAGTAAGACTCCGAATGGGCATGCTCCAGGGATAGCGTTGCGCTGTCCGCAGTCGGCGAGGAGATCATCCTCCAGTAATTATGTCGCAGGCTACCGGTCTGCCATTCCATTCGTGCGCAACGATGCTGGAAGGACCGCCTGAGGTTGTGTAGATTTCCGACGTTCAACTTAAGGAGAAACAGATGTCTGAATTTAATAATGTAACCGTGGTTCGTGAAGCGAATGTTTATTTTGATGGGAAGGTTACCAGCCGCACGGTTGTGTTTGAGGATGGAACGAAAAAGACGCTGGGCTTCATGCATGCAGGCGATTATTCGTTCAATACCGGTGCCGCCGAAATCATGGAAATGCTGGGCGGTGAAATGGATGTAAAACTACCGGGCTCCGATGATTGGAAAACGTATAAAGCGGGTGAGTCCTATGAGGTACCTGCCAACTCGAACTTTGATATGGTGGTTAAGGAGTTTGCGGATTATTGCTGTTCCTATATTGATGGCTGATGCCTTCAATAGGCACGAGGCAATAGAGGGCGAACCGGAATCGGCTCGCCCTTTTTATTTATTCTTTCAGCAGTGTAATCGCCGTGTCTACCTGTAGGAAGTTGGTGTGCTTGGCGTACACCTGCCCGCCGCCGATGTAGACGACGTAGTCGTCTTCCGTGAAGACGCCGTCATCGAGCAAGATCCGCAAGGTTTTTTTGACGAGATCATTGGTAATTGGCGGTATATCTGATTGCTGAGCCTGCACGCCGAAGGTCAGCGAGAGTTCACGTACGGTGCGGTTGCTGAGTGAAAAGGCGAAGATCGGTGTTTTCCCTCGGTATGATGCGCAAATCTGCGCGGTATCGCCCGATTTTGTGCTGGTGATAATGGCCTTGGAGGGCAGCATGGCCGCCATGTGAACGGCAGATCGGGCGATGTAATTGCGTGGCATCAGATCTTCGGCCTGTTGGAATACCGGCAGTACGCTTTTAGTGTCTCCGATCTGGGCTTCTACATTTTTTGCAATATTGGCCATGGTCTGGACGGATTCTATCGGATATTTTCCGTAGGCGGTTTCGCCGGAAAGCATCAGGGCATCCGTTCCGTCATAAATGGCGTTGGCAACATCGGATACTTCGGCACGGGTAGCGCGCGGGTTATCAATCATGGAGTGCAGCATTTGCGTTGCCGTAATGACCGGCTTCACACGGGCGATGCAGGTTTTGATCATCAGCTTTTGCGTGATTGGAACTTCTTCGGCCGGGATTTCGATGCCGAGGTCGCCGCGGGCAACCATGAGGCCGTAAGCTACATCGAGAATGGAGTCCAGATTATCCACCCCTTCACGATTTTCAATTTTCGCGATTATTTTGATGGGGCTCTTACGCATATCGAGAATACTTTGAACCGCCATGACATCATCGCGGTTGCGGACAAAAGAGTGAGCAATAAACTCGATATCAGAGCGGGTAGCCCAATCGATAAACTCCGCATCTTTTTCGGTAAGTGCAGGCATGTTCAACTGAATGCGCGGCACATTCACACTTTTTCTGTTTTTAATGACTCCGTCGTTAGAAGCGGTGCAGATCAGCTCGGTATTGGTTTTATCAGTAACATTAAGCTGAATGTCACCGTCGTCGATCAGGAGATCACTACCAACCGGGATTTCGCTAATAAAGCCTTCGTAATTGACCTGGAATCCGCCTTCAGGGCAACGTTCCGCCGAAATGTGAATAATAGCGCCGGTTTGAACCTCCAAATCTTCTTCCAGATTGCAGATGCGAACCTCAGGGCCTTTGGTGTCGATCAGCACGCCGATTCGGTCAGAAACGTCGCGGATATTCTTCAGCATAATTTCTGCATCGTCGATGGTGATATGTGCGGTGTTAAAACGGGCAACATTCATGCCTGCGTCGTATAGTTCCCGGATAAATTCGGGCTCACAACGGTTATGGGCAATGGTGCAGATAATTTTCGTTTGTTTTGTATGCATATAAAATCTCTTTTTAAAGTGAAGTCGCAACGTTGTAGCAGATTGCCGATCGTGTTCTAGTTCATAAATAATAATTAATAGTGAGGAGGCCGTTCGCTTCCTGCAATTTCTTCCGGGTCATTCAAATCGAGCAGTTTTTGCTCAAGGAGATCAAGCCGCTGTCGAAGCTGTACGACATCTTGCTGCTGCCGGAAAATCTCTGTATTAAGGCTGGCAATAGCCTCGTCCTGCATGGCGGAAAGTGTTTCAAGCTGGATGATTCGTTTTTCCATTCGCGAAAGGTAGCAGATTGACCGGGAATGGGGAGTGGATTAATCGGCTTTTGCGTTGATGCTCTCGGGGACTTTGCCTAACAATGGCCGCATTGATGGAGAAAGGAATGGCCGATAATTTGAACGATACTGATTTTCTGCTGCAGAACCTCATGGAAAACATGACGGATAACATCTATTTCAAAGATGCCCAGTCCCGTTTCATTATGGTTAATAAAGCATTCTGCGACTGGACCGGGCTAAGTTCGGATCAGGTGGTCGGGAAGTCGGATTTTGACCTGTTTGCTCATGCTCATGCTCAGCAGGCCTATGATGACGAACAGCGTATTCTTGCCACGGGTGAGCCGCTGATTGGTATCGAAGAAAAAGAGACCTGGCCGGATGGGCGTATCACATGGGTCTCCACAACAAAAATGTCTCTGAAGGATGTAGGCGGAAGCATGATCGGCACGTTTGGAGTTTCGCGGGATATAACCAATCATAAAGAAGCCGAACTCAAATCCGCGTATTATTCTGAGCAGATTCAGCGCATCAACGAAGAGATGGAGGAAGATGTCCGCATGGCCGCAGAGCTGCAGAAAACATTTTTCCCGAGCTCATATCCCGTGTTCCCGACGAATGCTTCTCTGGAAGAAAGTTGCGTCGAATTTCTTCATCATTACCATGCCAGTGGAGTGGTGAGCGGCGATTTCTGCACCATACGAAAGCTCTCCGATTCGGAAACAGGAATTTTTCTTTGCGATGTAATGGGGCATGGCGTACGGGCGGCGCTGGGAACGGCATTGATCTGTGCGCTGGTGGAAGAGGTGTCGTCAGACGAAGCCGATCCGGGCAGGTTTCTCGGCCGATTGAATGAGCAGCTACTCCCCATCCTGCGGCAGGAAGATACGTTTCTCTATGCAACAGCCTGCTATATTGTTTTCAATGCGGCCACGGGCGCTGTGCGCATGGCTAATGCAGGGCATCCTGTACCGTTGCATGTACAAGCATCGGAAGGAACCGTCCAATGGCTATTGGCGGATGAATCATTGCGCGGTCCCGCGCTGGCGATTGCCGAAGGCATAGAATTTAAAACCGTAGAGGTGCAACTCCAGCCTGATGATAAGGTGGTGATGTATACCGATGGCTTGTACGAGGTGGAAAGTGCCATGGGGGAAGAATTCAGCGAGCAGCGTTTGCTTTCCGCCGCGCAGCGAATGGTTGACCATCCGCTGGGAACGCTCTTCCCCGCGCTGATAAACGAAGCATGTCTGTATGCTGAAAATGGTACGTTGGACGATGATGTTTGCATGGTTGGATTCCACTTCAAAAAGCCATTAAACTGAGTTATGTTCTGGGCACAGGGGCTAAAGGGAACGCTATGAATGGTGACATTTTAAACTCGGATTTCTTGCTCGAAACCCTAATGAAGAACACCTCGGATTCGATCTACTTCAAGGATTTACAATCCCGCTTTATCATGGTCAACAAATCCTGTGCAGATAAGCACGGATGGCCGAACCCGGAGTCCGCGATAGGGACTTCGGATTTTGATACCTTTGCGCGCGAGCATGCTGAGCTCGCCTTTGCAAATGAACAGCGCATCATCGAAACCGGCGAGCCGCAGATCGGGATCGAAGAAAAAGAAACCTGGCCAGATGGGAAGGTAACCTGGGTGTCATCCAGTAAAATGCCGTTGAAGGATGCGAATGGGAAAATCATCGGCACGTTCGGCATCACGCGTGATGTAACCGAACGAAAACAAGCCGAGCTGCGGGCAAAACGTTATGCCGCCGAAATCCGCAGAATCAAAGAGGGGCTGGAAGACGAAGCCCGCATGGCAGGTGAGCTTCAAAAAAACTTCTGCCCGTCCAAATTTCCGATTATCCCGCCAGGTGCCTCGGCAGAAGATAGTTCTGTGGAATTTTTATACTCGTTTAACCTGAATCGGCAGGTGACAGGAGACTATTGCGCCATCATGCAGGTTTCGAAAACAGCAGTCGGGATTTTCGTGAGTGATGTCTGCGGTACCGGCGTGCGCGCTGCATTGGGTACGGCCTTAATTCGGGGAGTAATGCAGGAGATCAGTACTTTTGGTCATAACCCCGGATCGTACCTCGACCGCATGAACGAGCTTTTGTTTCCGCTGCTGCAGAAAGAGGAGCTCTCGCTGGAGGTGACCGCCTGCTACATTGTGCTCGATGTAAGCACCGGCATCATCCGTATGGCGAATGCGGGGCATCCCATGCCTATTCTTTTTCACGAGGCTAATTCTGCTGGGTGGCTTGGCGATGAATCCGACTCTATCGGCCCGCCCCTTGCGGTGGAATCGACCACAGCCTTTGCGACAATGGAACGTAAAATAGTGGCGGGAGATACGGTGGTTCTATTTACCGATGGTCTCTATACGGTTCCCAACAAAACGGGCGACCTCTATGGAAAAAAACGATTGATCGACTCCGCCCATAGTCTGGCATGCGAAACACTGAAGGACATTTTTCAGGGATTGGAAGGGGATGCGCTGTCCTTTTCCAAGGATGGAAAATTTTCTGACGATGTCTGTCTGGTGGGCGTTAACCTTCGAATGTTATTGGATGAACAATGAGACTTTTATTTTTGATCGCCCTGTTTGCGGGCCTCTCCGCGCACGCCAAACTCGAATGGGAACAAAAGGAAGTTAAAGTGAACGTGCATGCCACGCAGCTTTCAGCCGATGCCGTTTTTCATTTTTCTAATACCGGAACTGCGCCGGATAGTCTTGCTGATATAAGGGTATCCTGCGGTTGTCTCTCCCCGAAACCAACAAAGCGCATCTACGCTCCGGGCGAAAATGGCGAACTGGTTATCTCGCTTGATCTCCGCAACCGCACCGGAAAGCAACGTAAGGCCTTTGCAGTTACAAGCGACGATGGTTCTGCCACGCAGCTTTTTGTCGAAGTGAATATTCCCGAGGTTTACACCATGGCACCTATCCTGGTTGTCTGGCCCAAAGGGACTGGTGAAAAAAGTAAAACGTCTCGCCTTGTGAATCCCAATCCCAATCCGATTCGACTGCTTTCAGCAACATCGTCCAATGCGGATTTTCCTGTTGAACTGAAGGTTATCCGGGAAGGGTTTGAATATGAAGTGGTCGTGAGCCGGTTAACCGCCGCAAGCAATGTCCGCTCCGTCATCCGGATCGCAACGGAAATCGCGTTGGGCCAGACCGAATCCAAGATCCTCAAACTCTACGTCCACGCGCAATAGCATGGTTCAATTCGTTAAAAATAAGGAAATCTATGAGCAGGTCGTGATGGATATGGTGCCGACGGCCAAAGGTTTTGTCTGGATTGCAACGGCTGATATCAAGGACATGCATGTGGGCAGCCGTAGTAGCTTTCGTCCGTTTCTCGGCGTTCTTTCCGATCTGGTAGACGAGGGAGTGAATATTCGTCTGCTTCACGCGAAGGAACCCGGCCCTAACTTCCGAAAGGATTTCGATCGGTATCCGGGTTTATTGACCGGTCTTGAGCGGAATATCTGTCCGAGGGTTCATCTGAAAACAATAGTCGTGGATGGGCGGATCGCCTATCTGGGCAGTGCCAACATGACCGGTGCGGGTATGGGGGCAAAGAGCAAAGACCGCCGTAACTTTGAGTCAGGAATTGTGTCGGATGAATCGGATATTGTTTCCGGTGTTATGGAGCAGTTCGACGAAATCTGGATGGGTGCCTGCTGCGATACCTGTCAACGCCGCGCATACTGTTCCGACCCGATAGCTTAATCGAAAAAAGGGGACCCGCCAGGCACGATGGGAGGGTATTGCACGCCTGGCGGATCGGGTGATGAAATTTAAGGGTGCACTTCGGCTAGCACCGATTGAATCATTTTAGGGGAGATCACCCCTTTGCCGGTATCTGAATAGTCGGTTTGCAGTCCGAGATACGGATACAACTTTGATTTTTCTTTAGCCGAGTCCTGCAGGTTAGTTAAGGGAACATATTCCTGTGCTTCAGCATCCCATGCAGCGACAAGCATGGCAGGAATGCGCAACGGGTTAATGCAGCTGGCATCGGATAGGTCGACGAGGCCGTCGATGCTTTCGACATCGCAAAATATTTTTTCAAAGGCGGTGTACGTTTCGGTCTCAAGCAATTTTTCGATGCGCTGGTTCAGGGTGTGACTTTTGTCGCAACCCTGTTTCCCGAAGACTTTGATTTGATAGGTGGAGGCCATGGTTAGCAGTCCTTCTAATCGACTGAAACAAGGTGTATTTCAGTTTCAGTTTCTTCAGAGAGCGTCGTTTTTTCGGCGTGGTGTGCAATCCATTCATTATAACGTTTGGAAGTGATCTGAATTTTCTCATTATCAAAGCGGTCGATCACGATGTTTCCACCAGCGTTAACGTCCGAACAAATACAAATCTGGGCGGATTGGGTTTGATAAAAAGCTTCGGTGGTCAGGCAGGCCACAAAATCAGGACTCGTACGGCCTTCGCCAATTGTGCAACGGGTAACCGCTTTCGACTCGATCATGCTGTGGTATTTGGACTGTTCGACCACGCGGTCAAACAGCGAAATTTCGGCCTTGGCTGAAATGTGGGTCGAGTTGGTGTAGTACGTTTTATCATCACTTTCCTTGATCGTGTCTTTCGACTCTTCCGCGAAATAGATGATATCGGATTTGGCCATGCGGTGTGCTGCACCCTCGGAAGGGGATTCCTCGAGAGAAAAGTTTAGATTGTGTTTTGCAGATAGCTTTTTTGCCTTGGCGTGCATGTGTGCCACAACTTTAAGACCCAGCCGCTGCGCCTCCTTACTTTCATGCAATTCCTGCCCTATCAAAAAGCCGATGGCTTCTGTCACGCCAACGAGGCTGAGAATATAAGTGCTCGTATCTAGATCAACATAGGGTTTTCCGTCGTTGGCCATTTTTCCAAGCTGCCAAAGCGGATGGCCGGCACTGCTGATCATTTCGGTGGATTTTGCTTTCTTCTGCAAGTGGGCATCGACCGCGAGTTCCATCGTGAGATCGAGTTCCGATAAAAAGTTTTTTACGATGTCGCCACCGGTGCGGGCGGCACGATAGGAGGCCTGGGGAGTATTGATCTGCACATTCTGTAAACCGCAGGATCGACTGCTTTCGGGGTGTTTAACCGATCGGCTGGTGCGCTGACTGTGGCAGGAGGAAAATGAGGTTTCGTTGCGATTAAATTTGAAATGGGTCGATCCATTCTCCCCGGCTCGTTCGCAGGCTTTCTGGAATAGAAAAAACTGTGTTGAATCTTCAAAGGTTTCATCGGAAACATGAATTACGCATGTAGGCAATTTGAACGCGCACCGTTGGGCATCGCCTTCGCTAAAAACCTGTAGCAACGCGAGGCTGAAGTTGTGCACCTCTTTGGTGTAGTCGGCATAGATAACGATGGATTCGCCATTTTTGCCAAGCATACCTTCAACCTCGGGGTCGTAGATGGTGCCCTCATTGCGGTCGGTCAGTTCCCGCAAAACCAGCCGTTTCCCGACCTCGGGATCGGTGTAATAGAGATCCATCAGGTTGTACCCGTCGGCATCGGTTTCGTCGCGGAGCTCTTCGGTCAGTTCAACCACGTCGCCAGTAGAAAGACGCAGTTGATAGCGTCCTCCCGGGCCGATGGCCGGAATCGTTTTCAGATATGCGGGAACTCCGGTATGAATATTAAGTTCAAAATCGAGAGTTTTTCCGCCATGGGAGAAGGTGTTTTGAGAGGTGCTGAAGATCAGATCCTGTGCGGCCTGCTTAAGGGCGGAATCATCCATGCCTTTGAGAAGCGGGGCATAGAAAACATTAACGTATCCAATGCTGAGCTGGCTGGTGTAATTCAGCTGCATTGACGCAAGAAATGTATTGAGCTGCCCGGTAAGCACGGATGCCGAGCGGGCGGGGCTGGATGATGCGTTAAGATTATTTAATCCACTCAGGCCATACTTCTTTACATACTCGATGGAATGGCTTGAACGGTGTGCGCGGGTCGGGGAACCGAGGTCGTGAACGTGGATGGCTCCGGTATCGTGCGCACGTTTTACTTCTGGGCTGTAAATTGTATCGAGCGCCCATTGCTTCAGAACGAGTGCTGCGATTCCCTGATTTACGGCTTCAGGATTATTGGTTGCCAGATTCGCGCTGTTGCCGGGTTTCGGGAATAACAGGTTTTCGAGATAATCCTTGGAGATCCGATAGAGGGAAAGATCGCGCAACTGCTGGGAGTACCCGCGCTCGGTTAGTTCGTTATTGACCAGCTCACGGATGAGCGTTGTGCTGATGACATTCAGGTCGCCACCAATGATGCGGTTTTCAACTGACTTGGCCACATTGATTGCGAGTTCCACAGAGAGGTCGGTTTTGTCGAGAATCTGCTTAACGATGCGTTTGCGATCCCATGGAAGATTGATGTTTTTTGAGGTGGATTCGACGAGCAGCAGGTTGGCATCGGAGATATCGAGTGCGCCGTTGTTACTACTGCCGCGCACGCGAATGTTCCGGCGTGCCATTTCGCGTTGTTTTCGATAGCGTTTGTAGGCGGCAACTACGAGCGTCTCACCCTGTTCGGCCAGGACAATTTCGACCAGATCCTGAACATCTTCGATTTTTGGGGTGCGCTTGCTGTTTTCGTCTGAAAAGACATAGAATTCGCTCTGCGGGGTGTTGAGCTGCTGCATCACCTGATCGGTGACCTTGGAGGCTAATCCCTCATTTTTTGCAAGGGAGTGCTTGCGCGCTATTTCTTCAACGGCCCGGTCAATGGCCAGTTCAATTTTCTGCCAGCGGAAGGGGACAACAAGTCCGGAACGTTTTTGAAAGCCGTCGAAATCGGCATTGATTTGAACTTTTCCTCCCGACATATACCCCCCTGAAAAACAACAGTTTTGCGTTAAAATAGACTCTCCATCGTGTGTGGAGGGCTAAAAAACTATCCAATCCAGTGTGGTCATGTCAAGGGCGAGACACAACATCTTGTGGTTTTTGTTCAAATGATCGAAATTCATTAACGAATGCGATTTCAGGATGCGGGAATGTTTCCAGACAGAGGAAATGGACTCAAGTTTGGCTTTGAAAATGCTTATATGAGGGCTGGAGTCCAAATGATGGGAAAACCCAAGGATTTATTATGATACCTGAATGGCTGAGTTATGTTGATGTAACGTTTGTTGTAGTGGCTTTGTTCTTCGCATGGGGGGGCGCGCAGAAGGGCTTTGCGGGTCAGATGGCTCCAATCTTAACCCTTTTGATTATGGCTCCGATTCTCTATTTTGCATATCCCGCCATTTACGAAGCGCTCGGAGATCTTTTCCGGAGAGTTGATGAAGGCATGCTGATGTGGTTGCTGCTCGTTGGCGTGGTCGCGCTGGCCGTTGGCGTATTTGCATTGTTCAGCAAGCTACTGGCCAAGATGCTTGAACTTCAGGTCTCCCCCCGATCTGATACCGCCTATGGACTTATTCTGGGGTTGGTCCGTGGAACGTTCTCGGGTGTATTTGTCATGATTTTTCTGGTCATGATTGGCCCCCCAAAGTTTTATGAGAGTTTTAGCGCCAAGTCTTATGTCGGGACGTTGGTTTGCGACGAGCTCGTTCCGGTCATTCAGCCAAACTTCATGAAAATTGTGCATGCAGGAAAAATGAAGGGAGCAAAAGCCAAACTTCTTGAACAGGAAGACGCAGGGGTCTATTTCTAATCAGCAACGGTTTCTACTGGATCGTCATCGCTCAGCTTGAGGCCCCTTAGAAAAAAGAGCTGGGTATCGTATTTAGTCATCACGACCAGTGAAACGGTGGCGAGGAAAAGCGATAGGATACTCAGCAACATCTGATTGGTTAGAGCGGTGATGAAGACGCAGGCAATACCGGTCAGGAAGAACCAGAGATAAATGTTGCGTCTTAATAGGGCATCGCGCAGCCATTTATTGTGAAACTCAGGTTTAAACGCTTCATCCAGGAATTGCTCACTGTTCATCTCTTCCAATTTCGGCAATTTCATTCTCTCTCCCTGTTCGGCTCGCCAGTTCCGAAGGAATTTAAAGAATGAAACCCTTTCCAGCAAGCTTGGCGGGCAAAATTCTAGTGAGCAGGATTGAGGGTAGGGCAGGGTTCCGGTATTCCTTGTGGATGGCCCTGATTCCAAAGGAGACGATTGAGGAAATACGCGCCCGCTGCAACATTGTTGAAGTGGTCGGTGCGTATCTGCCGGAATTGCGTCGCCGGGGATCGACCTATAAATGTAACTGCCCGTTTCATAAGGAAAAGACCCCTTCTTTCACCGTTAACGACGCCCGCCAGATCTTCCATTGTTTCGGTTGCGGGGCGGGCGGAGATGTCTTCCGCTTTGTGATGGAGTACGAAAAAATCGACTTCGTAACGGCCATCAACGTGCTGGCCGAGCGCGTTGGGGTTGAAATCACCTACGAGGGCGGAGCGCCCGAAAAGAGCGGGAACAAGGATGTGCTGTATAAACTGCATACCGATGCCGCCGCCTTCTATCACCGTATGCTGCTCGACAGCCCCGACGGAGCTGAAGCGCGTCGCTATCTGGAGGAGCGCGATCTTCCGGTCGAAATTCTCAAGGAGTTTCAGGTCGGCTATGCGCCCAATGGATGGGAAGAACTGCTAAGCCGGGCCGTTAAAAAAGGATACGAACCCATGCAACTCGAGGCGGCCGGGCTGGTCGTCCCATCGGATCGGGCTGGAAAGAAAAGCCACTACGACCGCTTTCGTAATCGCGTCATGTTCCCCATCTGCGACCAGATGGGGCGGGTGATCGGATTCAGCGGCCGTATTATGAACAAGGCTGAAAAGGGCGCGAAATATGTCAACAGCCCCGAAACCCTGCTCTTTAAAAAAAACCGAGTGCTTTTTGCTTTCGACAAAGCCCGTAAGCCCATTGTCGAATCCCGCCAGGCCATCGTGGTGGAGGGGCAGATCGATGCCATTCGCTGCCATCAGGTCGGATTGAATAATGTGGTCGCCTCTCAAGGCACCGCATTGACGGATGGCCATGCAAAGCTGATTAAGCGCTATGCCGATGAAGTTGTTCTCGTGCTCGATGCCGATGCCGCGGGGATCAAAGCGGCACTGTCTTCTTCCGAAATCTTTATCGCCAACGAGCTGAGTATTAGGGTAGTCACACTTCCCGAAAAGGAA
This sequence comes from Pontiella sp., assembly GCA_036479375.1. GTDB lineage: Bacteria > Verrucomicrobiota > Kiritimatiellia > Kiritimatiellales > Pontiellaceae > Pontiella. The sequence goes on from JAZGFK010000070.1 coordinate 27,593, forward strand.
GATCCCGATTCATTGATTAAGAAGCGTGGAGCCGAGGCGCTCACGATTCTCATTAAAGAAGCCCCATCCGCGCTCGACTTCCTGATTGATTCCTTCGAACGGCAGGAAAACATGAAAACCGAAGCCGGTCGCATGCGCGTGGTGAAAGCCGTGCTGAATCTCATCAACCAATGTCCATCCGCCGCGCGCCGCGATCCGATGATCCATAACGCCGCCGACCGGTTAAATATTTCCCCGTTGGCGCTCAGCCAGGATCTACGCCGCGCCAAACAGCAACAACGTGCCGCTCCGAGGCCGAACGAAGAGGCCACACCGCAACCCGCACCCGTTCCGCAAAAAACCTATCCGCGTCAGGAAACCGCACTGTTGGAATTGTTGGTCCATCACTATGCGGCTGTTCACCCGCTGGTGCATGATTTTGTGCCGCCGTTTCTTCTCACCGATCCTGCATGTAAAAATTTGATCGAAACGCTCATGTTGGATCCGCCGGAAACACTCACCGAAGGGCTACACGACGAAGATGAAGAAACACAGAAAATCATTACCCGTGTCATGGCAGAGGAGTCCAAAACCATCGATGCCGAAACCCTTCCCGAAGATCTGGCCAAGGCCTATATTCTCGTGTTCTGGGACCGTTATTTGAAACGCGAGCAAGCTACTTTGGCGCAACGTACGGATCTCTCCAACGAAGACCGGTTTAAAGAATCCACCCGCATCCGGCACGATCTGCATGCGATAGCCAAAGGCTGGGAGCAGGCCAAGCCCATGCTCGAAACCCGGCTGCACAAAGACGTCGATTTCTAAAGTACTTCACGGATGAAATAGTCTGCGTGTTTCGGCTCAGAGGGTCTACCGCTTCAAGAGCACCGCCGGGGCGATCCAGCTGTAGAACGGGCAACCTGCCCATCCACGTATGAATAAAAAAGCCCCCGGAAGTTCCGGGGGCTTTGTCATAATAATATGGATATAAGCCTACTCTTTGGTGCAGCCCAGGCATTTATAGATTATGGCTCCAAGTGCGCCGCCGATGATCGGGGCAATCCAGAACAGCCATAGCTGACCGAGCGCCCATCCACCCTGAAATACCGCAACGCCTGTACTGCGCGCAGGATTGACCGAAGTATTCGTAACCGGAATGCTGATCAAGTGAATCAACGTGAGGCAAAGGCCTATCGCAATCGGAGCAAAACCTGCCGGAGCCCGTTCATCGGTGGCACCCATAATCACAATCAGAAAAAACGCTGTCATGACCACTTCGCAAACGAGGGCTGCCGTCATGGAATAGCCGCCGGGGGAATGTTCGCCAAATCCATTGGAAGCAAATCCACTTGCTGCGGCATCAAATCCGGTTTGCCCGCTGGCAATCACGTAGAGCACGCCCGCTCCGGCGATTCCGCCGAGTACCTGGGCAATAATGTATGGACCCAGTTGTTTGGCCGGAAAACGACCGCCAACGCAAAGACCAATCGAGATCGCGGGATTGAGGTGACAACCGGAAATATGCCCAATGGCAAAGGCCATGGTCAGAACCGTTAGACCGAATGCCAGTGAAACACCCAGCAGGCCGATGCCTACGTCGGGGAATGCTGCTGCCAGAACTGCACTGCCGCAACCGCCCAGCACAAGCCAGAAGGTCCCGAAGAATTCTGCTCCGTATTGTTTCATGTCTCTCTCTCCTATGGGTTGGTGTGTTGTGTAAAAGAATCGTGTTCATGCCGCTTTGTTAAGTGGATTTTACAATTCTTTGCAGCGGTTGACAATTATACTTTCATGTCATTTAGAGGATCTGACCCAGAGGTTTTTAACGTGCGGAACGGGTTCGATTTACTGAATCCCGCCTTGAGCGGCTTTCTTGAACCATTCGTCCGCTTGTTCCTGATTTTGCTCAATCCCGGTTCCGGCTGCGAGACAAACGGCCAGATTATACATGGATTCATGACTGCCGGCCTCGGCAGCCTGCCGATATAAATGAAGAGCTTCAGCCATGTCGACGGGAGTTCCGATGCCGCGCTCGTTGCACACCCCCAAATTATGTATGGAGTCCGCGTCACCGCTGTTTGCGGCAAGCTGGATCAGATCAATTCCCGTGTTCATATCCTTCGTAACACCGCGTCCTAACGCATAGCAGGAACCAAGTTTTCCTGTAGCTTCGATTGATCCCTTATCAGATGCATCCCGATAATATTCAAAAGCTTTATTATCGTCGCGTTGCAAGCCGGCCAGTCCTTTTGCATAACAACGCCCAACGAAATAGAGGGAACTCGGTTCGTATCGTTCAGCGGCCTTAAGATGCCAGGCCAGAGCCTGTTTCATATCTTTCGGAACGCCTGCGCCGATCTCGTAGAAACTGGCAAGGATAACCATCGCATGTAGATTATCCGCTTTCGCCTCTTTTTGAAGAAGCTGAATTGAGGTGGTCTCGTCTTTATCCGTGCCGATGCCTTGAAAGAGGAAAAGGGCCGCGTAGGCCTTTGCCTTAGATTGTCCTTTGTCTGCCGCTTTCTTAATCCAGTAAAAGGCAAGCGTTGCATCGGGGTCAACGCCGGTTCCATACATGTAACGCGTGCTGAGTTCCATCATAGCTTCAAGATTCCCGTTTCCAGCCTCAACGGAATACCACGCAAACGCTTTAACCGGATCGGTCGGGGCAACCGAGCCGGCCTGATGGGAGCTGGTGGATTGGTTCTGTTTTGCGGAATCGCCGCAGCCACTTAAAATCGAGAGGGCTGCGATGCATCCAAGAAAAGTCTGTGTGAACGTTTTTTTATTCATAATAAGGCCTTATTTGCAGATTTAGCCTGCCAATGATCCATTCGTGTGAGCGGTATGGTTTACTTCGCCACTTCAGGACAACTTTCACCAAGGAATATCATTCAGAGGGAGTAAGCGCAAGAAGGGTATACCCGTAAATAAGGGTGATCCAATCTCGAGGGATCGCTTGTTTCTAACCATCGGAACTCTTGCATAACACAAGGCTTCCCAGTATAACCCCCGCTTGTTTCAAAAGCTCGTAATAAGGAAGAACCCAATGACATCCAAAGAAATCCGCCAATCGTTTTTTGACTTTTTTGAATCGAAGCAGCACACCATCGTGAAATCAGCCAGCCTGCTTCCCGATTCGCCGAATCTGCTATTTACCAATGCCGGGATGAACCAGTTTGTTCCCATCTTTCTGGATCAGATCAACTGCCCATACACCCCCGGCCGTGCCGCCGATACGCAGAAGTGCATTCGCGCCGGCGGTAAGCATAACGATCTCGACGATGTCGGTTTCGACACCTATCACCACACCTTTTTTGAAATGCTCGGTAACTGGTCGTTCGGCGATTATTTCAAGCAGGAAGCCATCGACTGGTCGTGGGAGCTAATCACCGATCTCTGGGGGGTTCCGAAAGAACGTATTTATGCCACCTATTTTGGCGGCGACGAAAAATCAGAAGCTGATCTGGAAGCCAAGGAAATGTGGCTGAAGTATCTTCCAGCCGAACGCGTCGTTCCCGGAAACCGAAAAGACAACTTCTGGATGATGGGCGATACCGGTCCATGCGGCCCGTGTTCCGAGCTGCACGTCGACCTGACCCCTAACGGCGATTGCGGGGCTGAAATGGTAAATGCCGACAGCGCCGATTGCATCGAAATCTGGAATCTGGTTTTCATGCAGTTCAATGCCCAGGCCGACGGCACGTTTGCTCCGCTTCCTGCTCAACACGTCGACACCGGAATGGGATTTGAACGCGCCTGTTCCATCATTCAATGCACCAAAGGCTTCACCGATTTTTCCGGCGTCATTTCAAACTACGAAACCGATGTCTTCACGCCGATCTTCCAGACGCTGGAAGAAATGAGCGGAAAGAAATATGCCAGCACGCTGCCAGAAGATCCGGCAAAGCAGTCCGAGCAGGAAGCCATCGATGTGGCGTTCCGCGTGATCGCCGACCATATCCGCTGTCTTTCCTTCTCCATCGCCGACGGCATTATTCCTTCCAACGAAGGACGCGGCTATGTGTTGCGTCGCATCCTGCGCCGCGCCGTGCGTTACGGCCGCTCGCTCGGTTTCACGCAACCCTTCTTCTACAAACTCGCCGATACCATTGCCGATAACTTTGGCGAAACATTCCCCGAATTGGTCACCAACCGCGACCGCGTCAGCAAAATCCTGAAAGCGGAAGAGGATTCCTTCAACCGAACCCTCGACAAAGGGCTGGAAGTTTTCGACTCGATTCAACCGGTGTCCGGTCAGATCGCCGGCGAAGACGCATTCAAGCTATATGATACCTTCGGCTTCCCGCTCGACCTTACTCAGGTGATTGCTTTGGAGCGCGGGTTGCGCGTTGATGAAGAAGGTTTTGAGACCCGGATGAACGAGCAGCGCGAACGCGCCCGTTCCGATCATGCTTCGAAAAAATCCGTGGTCACGGTTGCGGATAAAGGGCTCGATGTGGAAGCCACCACGTTTGTCGGGTACGAAACCGGAAAATGCGAAACCGAGGTTGTCGAGGTGCTCGAATCGGGCGCGATCGTACTGAAGAAAACTCCTTTCTATCCTGAGTCCGGCGGACAGCAGGGCGACCAGGGTGAAATTCAGGGTGTTAATTTTAGTTTCAAGGTGACCGATACCCAGAAGACGGCCGAAGGTATTATCCTGCATGTTGGAAAAAATATTTTCGGGGCCCCGACCAAGGGCGAACGGGCAATGGCGGGAATCGATCGCTACCGTCGCGGGCAGATTCGCCGAAATCATACGTCCACCCACTTACTCAATGCCGCATTGCGGCAGGTTGTAGATCCTTCCATCAAGCAGGCCGGATCGATGGTGGCCGCTGAATATCTACGTTTCGACTTTAACTACTTCGAAGCCCTCAAACCCGAACAGCTCCGTCAGATTGAGCAGGTGGTCAGCCACGAAATCATGAAGAACTCGGAACTGCAGACCGTCGAGATGGCGCTGGCCGACGTTCAGAAATCTGGCGATATCCAGGCCGTGTTCGACGACAAATACGGCGAAACGGTTCGCGTTGTAAAAGCGGGCGATTCCAGCAAAGAGCTCTGCGGCGGAACCCACGTTCAAATGACGGGCGACATTGGTCCGTTCCGTATTGTTTCCGAATCATCCGTTGCAGCCGGTATCCGTCGAATCGAAGCGGTAACCGGAATGGAAGCGCTCAACTGGTCGGCACAAGAGCATGAATTACTGTCCGGCCTCAGCCAGAGCCTCAGCGTAAAACCACAGGATCTTCCCGAGCGGATCAAAGCAATGGCCGAGCAGGCCAAGACGGCCGAAAAGCAGCTTAAGGAAGAACGCATGAAAGCCGCAGTGCATGGCATCGAAGCACTCCTTGAGAAAGTTGAATCCCTTTCGCTGACCGACAAAGTCGACAACATGCCATTACTCGCGGCAACCGCCGGCGAAGTTCCGATGGATACCCTGCGTGAACTGATGGACCGCCTACGACAAAAACTCGAAAGCGGTGTCATTATTCTCGGCAGCCATGCCGAAGGTAAAGCCTGCTTCATGTGTTCCGTCAGCGCCGACCTCGTTGCTGAAGGCATCCATGCCGGCAAGCTCATCGGCGCGGTAGCCAAGCTCGCCGGCGGAGGCGGAGGCGGCAAGCCTGACAAGGCGCAGGCCGGCGGAAAAGACGGCACTAAAGTCGTCGACGCCATCAAGGCCGTTCCCGGTCTTCTGACCGAAATGCATCGTTAAGTTGATCAGCCTTCGGGGTGGTCAGTAGATTTAACTGGATTGTCCCGCAGGTTTCCTTCGGGATTTTTATTTGAACGTTATCGCGTATTTCTTCTCCATGAGTAAGCGGGTGGGCCGTTGTGGAAAAAGGAGATGGGCGATGCGAAATAGAATACTGTTAAAGTTGTTAGTGCTCGGAGGAATTTCAATCTTGCTGCTGATCGCGTTGTCCTCGATTGGCGGAATCACGCGGGAGCGTAAACAACGGCTCTTTGAGGTGGAACGGAATATTGCAAAAAGCTATGCAGGATCGCAGCGAATCGTCGGGCCGGTGATCGCCATTGAGTATCGCGAACGCTGGATTTCAAAACTGTACAACAAGGATAAGGACAGCTGGTACGACAAGGAGGTCAGTACTCTCAAAACGGCATTGGTCTATCCGGAACAGTTAAACTACGACGGGGTACTCCATGTCCAGGAGCGCTATCGCGGAATCTTCAAGGCGAATGTATTCCAGAGCGAAGGCCATATTGCAGGTTCTGTCAAAATTCCCGAGGCCGACCATTTCAGTGTTGAACAGGATTCAACCATTGAGCTGGTCTCTGCCAAGGCCAGTATACTCATCAGTGACCCGCGCGGCATTTCCAGAGTCGCGGATTTTAACTGGGGCGATACCGCATTGGAAATCATTCCCGGTAGCGCCCTCAAGATGGATGGGTCAGGCGTTCACGCCATTATTCCCGGTGCCGAGGGTTTGTTTGGACTGAAGGTGAAGTTTTCGGTGGATCTGAACGTGCATGGCATGGGCCGATTCGAAGTTGTTCCGATCGGATCCGAAAACCGGATCCGACTGAAGTCGCCATGGCTGCATCCGAGCTTTATCGGGGACTTTCTGGCAACGGATCGGGTGGTGACTGAAGACGGGTTTACAGCAGAATGGAATGTCAACAGTCTGGCGTGCTCCGCGCAACAGGTAATGGATGCCGGCAAGCTGAATGAGGCTCAGCATCTGGGCGTTGCCTTGATTGATCCGATCAATCCCTATCCGTTAACCGACCGGGCACTGAAATATGGGTTTCTGTTCATCTTCATCACCTTTGCGGCATTCTTTCTCTACGAACTGGTGAAGCAGCTCAGAATTCATCCCATTCAATACGGGTTTGTAGGATTGGCTCAATCCATATTCTTTCTACTGCTGCTCAGTCTGTCGGAGCATATGGGTTTTGGGATTTCCTATCTTGTCGCAAGCGCGGCGACGATCGGGCTTATTTGCATCTATCTCTATAGCGTGTTGAAAGGTTGGAAGCGCGGCGTACTCTTCGGTGTAATGCTAGCCTTCTTGTATGGAGCACTATACGGCCTGCTCCGGTCAGAGGATCATGCACTCGTCGCCGGCTCAGCACTGCTGTTCGGGCTGCTTACCCTGGTCATGATCTCGACCCGAAAACTGGACTGGTATGCCTTGTCAACCAAGTCGGGGGAGTAATGCCGGCTCTGACAGAGCTCCATCTGGACTTGGGCTGTCAGCAGCAAGTCCGATGTACTTGAAGGCGCATGGAGGGACGATCTCTGTGTCGTCCTAACGGCGGATTGGTCTCGCCGAGATAAGCCGTAGGGGCGGATGTCCATTAAACTGGGGTTACTTCAGGTCTCAATATTCAATATAAGTAGCGGGGTATCAAGTTGACGCAAGCGGATGCTTGATCACCCCAAGATGTTGTGGTCTCTGCTTATCAATAAATCCGTCGAGCCACCCGCATTTTCGGAGGTAGAGGTGATATGACACCTCTCCATCAACCCAATTTAGAGAGTCCTGATACATTTCAGGACAGGCTGGAGGGATACCGTTCCCGGTGTCCATGGTCAACGAGGACGTTGACCCTCCCAAAGTCGAATCCCACTAAACTGCAGGATTGAATCGATCGGTGCTAACAGGCAGATTGGCGTCATGTCTTCTTCCTACAAATATTTATTTGGTCCGGTGCCCTCGCGGCGGCTGGGGCGGTCGCTGGGCGTGGACTTGATTCCATTTAAGACCTGTACGATGAACTGTACGTATTGCCAGTTGGGTGAAACCCCTTGTGCGGTGAGTGAGCGTGGTGATTATGTGCCGATGCCGGATGTACTGGCTGAGCTGGAACGCTGGAATGCTGCCGATGGACAGGCGGATCATATTACGCTGGCGGGTTCCGGGGAGCCTACGCTTCATAATCATTTCGGCGATGTCTTCCGCTGGGCGAAAGAGAAAGCATTAATCCCCTCCGTTCTGCTGACGAATGGCACTTTGCTGTATGATCCGGAGGTCCGCGCGGCGGCGGCGCTGGCCGATAAGGTGAAGGTGACGCTGAGTGCGTGGGACGAGGAGAGCTTTCAGCGGATTCATCGCCCGGCTCAGGGCGTTACCTTTGATGCGCTGGTTAAGGGAGAGCGCGCTCTCCGGGAGGATTATAGCGGCGAACTTTCGGTGGAAGTTTTTATCGTGGACGGCGTCAATTCGGAGGTTTCCAATGTTCGGAAAATTGCCGAAGTGGTCAACTTCATTAACCCGGATCGGATCGACATTAATACCGCGGTGCGTCCCGCGGCCGTCGCCGGCATTTCGGCTTCTCCGGAGGAGCATCTTCATGCGTTAGCAAAACTGTTTGGCGATAAGGCTGTCGTTACGGCGGCATTTAAGAAGCAGGGAATTCAAACGTTGGAACTAAGCGAAGAAGCGCTGCTGAGCCTGATTAAACGTCACCCTGCAACGTGTGTGCAACTGGCCGGGGAGTTTAATTTGCCTGAAGAGAAAATGTACACGACGCTGAAAACCATGCTCTCGACCGGACAACTGCGCGAAGAACTGCGCGGTTCGGAGATCTATTACTATCACCGGGAAGATTAAAGAGCCGCAACGGCGCGTTGGCCAGACAAGCGGGATTTTGCCATCCAGAACTGGTTGATATGTTTGAGCTCCATCGCTCTTACGTTGCTATCGGACAAATTTATTTTCACGGCGGAGACTTTCGAAACAATGTCTTCAATCTCTTGCTGCTGGAGTTTCCCATTGGCGGGTGTATGCATGCTTAAATCGTCAAAAATGGTGCGCTCTTTATCGCCGTTTTCCTTGCCCTCAGGCAGGTAAATAGCCCCGGTTGTGAAATCCACTGCGAACGCAATTACACCCGGTATAATAAAGAAGAAGAGCCCGATCCCGTCCAGAATGATAATGGCGGGATCCAGGTTTCCGCGTTCCTCCTGATTGACCCGGTCGGGGTAGATGATGGTTCCGCAGGAGGAGAGAAGCGATGCGGCTCCAACGGCGAGTCCGGTTGTCATAATTCGTCGAGTTGTCATAGGGATTCCTTCAGTTCAATAGGGGGTTTTGTCGGACTTTTTATTCCATAGAGAAAACACCTGTTGTGCCGCATCTTGCAAGTGCTGTTCGCTGTTCAATGTTCGGATATCCCAATCCTTAGATACCTCGGTATAGAGCAGGGCATCGTCGAAGCCGGCCTCTGCGGCGTCAGTGCGGGAGGCGGCGAAGTAGAGGGCATCGAGCCGCGCCCAGTAGATGGCGGAAAGGCACATGGGGCAGGGCTCGCAGCTGGCATAAATTTCGCAGCCTTCCAGTGAAAAGGTATCAAGCGCCGAACAGGCATTGCGAATGGCTTCAACTTCGGCGTGAGCAGTGGGATCGTTGGCGGAGGTTACGCGGTTCCAGCCGCGCCCGATGATCTCTCCGCTCTTTACGATCACGGCTCCGAACGGGCCGCCTTCACCGGACTCCATTTTTTCTTTGGAAAGTCGGATCGCTTCGCGCAGGAATGGTTCGGAATAGGACATTGCTCGAATAATTTATTCTGCCGGTTATTTATCTTTTTTATTGAGAGTGGCGTCCTTGAGGGTTTCCGCAACGGCGGTGTGGCCGGCTTTAGCGGCAAAGGATTGAGCGGTGTCTCCATCGATATCCATGAGCGTGGTATCGGCGTTGTTTTTGAGCAGGAGTTTTACGTTTTCGGCCTGGCCTTCTGCGGCGGCCCACATGAGGGCGGAAAAGTGCTCGTTGTTATCGACCATGTTAATCTGGGCTCCGTTGTCGAGCAGGAGCTGGACGGTTTCCGCTCCGGTTGGGGCGCTGGCTGCAAACATGAGTGCGGAGGTGCCGATCGAATTCTGCAGGTTTACATCGGCCCCGGCGTCGATGAACTTCTGGGCAATTGCGGTTTGTCCGTTAAAGGCAGCGTACATTAGAACGGTACGGTTATCAGGATCGCGCGAATCAGGTTTAAACCCCTGTTTCAGTGCGGTTTCGACGGTCGCGATTTTCCCGTAGAGGGCGGCCTCGATGACTTCCTGCTGTGTGATGATTTCAACCTGATTGGTCGTCACCTGAGCATGTGCGTTGAGTGTACCTGAAAGCAGGGCGACAGAGAGAAAGCGTGTAAGGTTCATTGTGGTTCCTTAGTTGATTGGAAAAGGCATATCCGACCATACTTGATTCGGCAAGGCAAGAGGGATTAGCATCGTTTGTTTAGATTTCCTGCTTTATGTTAAACGTTTGATTGAGCGTATTTATGAACAGGATCATTCCGCTACTTATTATCGTAATTTTTTCCGATGTGTTATCCTGTCGGGCCGCTCCGGCACGCAAACGCACGATTTCAATCGGCGAAGCACGTGTGGAAATGGGAATTGTCGCCGCGTATCAGGAATTCCCTTCGAATTACCGGATTGACCGGTTTGGTGTATTGGAGGTGGAGGACGAATATTTTCATGTGTTCACCTGTTATCTTCCGAAGCCGCGGAAGTGGCGAACGCTTGTTTTTTCCAATAACGGATCGTATCTGGGTTATTATGAAACGAGCGATAAGCCAGCGGAGTCAGACAAAGAAACCCTGGTTTTCCCCGGCCCGGATTATAGTTCGGAATCAGGCGATTATGAGGAAGGAGCGTTTGATTCCGGTAATGCCCGTATTGTCAAGTTTAGTGCCGCCGGACCGCCGGACGAGGTCAAATTTGAGAACGTCACATTTTCATTTGTATCTTCTCCAGCCCGTATCCGTCCTGCCGATCCGGCTTATCGTTTTATTCAGTTGGCAAACCGGGTAACGGATTCCGTCAATCGCAGTCGTTACAAACAGGTGCGTGATGATTTCAGTGATCGTGCGCTCCGCCGGATTTCGGAGCAGCACACGGTAGAGGTTCTGACGAATGTACGTAAAAAATTAGGCCGTATCGAGCGCGTCGGAACGCCCTGGGTGCAGTCTAAGAATACGGCGGTGCTGCCGATCACCTTTGAACGGGCCGAGGCTGGCTTGAAATTGATGATTACAGAAGACGGCAAGATCGACGGTATGTGGATTCTGCCCTTTAAATCGGCATTCCCGGATATTGGTAAAAATAAAATGATTCTAACCCTGCCCTTTGACAGTCGGTGGCGGGCGTTGTGGGGTGGAGATTCACGGGATCAGAGTAAATACTTCGGAAGTCGCGTCGGGCACTATGCGCTTGAATTTGTGGTCTCCAACCGTTTTGGAAAAACATATGCGAACGAAGGGCGCAAGAATAAGAATTATTTTGCATTTGGCCAAGCCATTCGGGCGCCCGCCGCGGGTACGGTGGTTGCAGTCATCAAGGGTGTGGAGGATAATAAACCTCATTCACCCAATCCATTTGATCAGCTGGGCAATGCGATCATGATTCAGCATTCCACAAATGAGTTTTCTGTTGTGGGCCATTTAATGAACAACAGTATGCGGGTTCGTGTGGGCGATCAGGTTCAGCCAAGGCAGCTCATTGCGCAATGCGGTAATTCGGGCGATTCCTCTCAGCCGAGTCTGTACTTTCACGTACAGGATTCGCCCTCCATTTTATCGGGCTCCGGTTATTGCACACGGTTCAATACGGTCTACGTAACGAAGCAAGGACGCACAGAACTGGTTGAGCAGTATTCCCCGGTTCGGGGTGATTTTGTGATGCAGCAGTCAATCCCGAAGAAAGCACTTTCCTCTGGGGAGGGGAGCCAATCTAAAGCAATTGGCCAGTGATTGCGCAATATCATAGAAGCCCTGGCGAATGCCTAGACATGTTCCGGTTTGATTGGGCTGATACGAAAGCAAGGGCACAAATTCCCGGGTATGGTCGGTTCCCTTGAACGTGGGATCGTTCCCGTGGTCGGCTGTCAGAATGAGGATATCGTCGTCGGCCAGTGTGGGAATAAATCCAGCGAGCCAGGCATCGGTCTGTTTAAGCGCAGTGGCATAACCCTGCGGATCGCGTCGGTGGCCGTAGAGCATGTCGAAGTCGATAAAGTTGGCGAAGATAAATCCAGTGCCGGCCTTTTTCATGAAATGCTCAATCGTTTTTTGCGACTCCGCGGTGTTGCCGGAATGAATGCTCTCGGTAATACCGCGATGCGCCACAATATCCTCGATCTTACCGACCGCGTAGACGGGCACGCCTGCATTGAACAGGCGTTCGGTGATGAGCGGTTCTTTGGGGGCATAGGCATAATCGCGCCGATCTTCGGTACGTTTGAATGCGGCCGGTTTCCCGATAAACGGGCGGGCGATAACACGGCCAACCCTGAGCGGATCACAAAGACGGCGGGCAATCTCGCATCCTTTGTAGAGTTCATCGAGCGGGATGATGTCGTTATGGGCCGCCAGTTGGATAACCGAGTCGGCGCTGGTATAGGCAATCCATGCGCCGGTCTCCATATGCTCTTTACCCAGTTCTTCAATGATCGCAATGCCGCTGGACGCTTTATTTCCAATGATCGGCCGTCCTGTTTCATGTTCGAAGGTCGCCAGAAAATCAGAGGGAAAAGAAGGAACTTCCATGGGGAAATTGTGGAAGCCGGGATTGATTTCCAGCCCGCAGATTTCCCAATGGCCGGTGATTGTATCTTTTCCTTGCGAGACTTCCTGCATTGCGCCGTAGGAGGCCATAGGCTTTTCGACGGCAGGACATCCCATGATTGGAAGCCCATAAGGCAGCAGCTGGGGAATATTGCCCAGACCGAGTTTCTGCAAGGTGGGCAATTCCAGTCCCCCCACGGCGTTTCCTATGTTTGGAAGTGTTGCGGAACCCTCGTCGCTATACGCTGCGGCATCAGGCGCTTCGCCGATCCCTACAGAATCCAGAACTATCAGAATCACTTTCATTTCGGGACAGAATACCGAGTTCCCTGCACGTTGGGAAGCGGAATAGATTTGCCTTTGATGCGGTGGAAATGCAACAAAACGGCCTACTACAACGGAGGTAATCAATGGCTTTCACATTGCAAATCGGGGAGCAGGCCCCGGCATTTAACCTGCCGGCTACAGATGGGACAACCTATGCGGTTGAAGACTTCACCGATAAAATTCTGGTGGTATTCTTCACCTGTAATCATTGCCCCTATGTGACCGGATCGGATGAGAATACGCGCTATGCCGCTGATCAGCTTGCCAGTAAAGGTGTGAAGTTTGTGGCGATCAATTCGAACAGCAAGAATACCTATGCGGAAGATGATTTCGATCATATGATCCAACGGATGGAAGAGCATAAGTTTCCCTGGGTTTATTTATATGACGAATCGCAGGACGTTGCCGAGGCCTACGGCGCGTTGCGGACCCCGCACTTCTACGTATTCGATGCCGAACGCAAGCTGGTTTATACGGGACGGGCCATCGATACCCCGCGCGCCTGGGAGGAATCTTCGACGCACGAACTAGTGGATGCAATCGAGGAGTTACTTGCTGGTGAGCCGGTAAGCAACCCGGTAACAAATCCGATCGGTTGCAATGTGAAATGGGACGGCAAGGAGCGGCATTGGATGCCGGCCGATGCTTGCGATCTGATTTAAACCCATTAAAGGGGGCAGTTTTGTACTAATTATTTCCTTTGAGAGATGTTGAATTTAAAAAACAGGCACATATACTGTGCTTTATTTCAGGGAAAGGCCGTTTAAATATTAAATAGGGAGAATGACATGCAGATTAAGAGAGTTGTAATGATGGTAGCCGCCGGATGCGCACTTGGAATGTTGACGGGTTGTGGAATTCCTAAAGAAGAACACAACGCAATGATCGCGCAGTTAACAGCAGAGCGCGCAGAGTCTGAAGATCAGCTGAACGGAAAGATTGCCGATTTGGAATCGACCGTTAAAAGCGAAAAGGCAAAAGTTCGCACCTCACGTATCGAACTGGATGATGCTTCCGATCGTATTAAGGGTCTGCAGATAAAAAGTGCTGAAACCGCATCTACCCTTGCTGCTGAAAAAAGCAGAGCATCCAAGCTGGAAAGTGATCTGACGTCTTCAAAGTCTTCTGCATTGGCCGCTCAGGATCAGGCGCTCGAAGCTGAAAACAAGTATAGTACTCTCGATGTGGAGTATCAGGAACTGAAGCGCCGTTTTGAAATGTTCCAGAGCAACATGAGCTCGCTTAACTCTGCATCTGGTTCGCCGGCTCCTTCCGGATCTTCGGCGCCGATGTCTGATTCCGATGCGGCAAAAAAATTGCTCGAAGAAATGGGCACGCTGTAATTTGAGTTGAATCCAGTTAGTAGAGCCCGGTAACTCCGGGCTTTTTTTGTGCCTTGTGTCGGTTGAAATGCCAAAGAAAGGAATGAATCCGATGAAGCTAATTCCGGCTGTTTTATTTTCGGCAATGATTGTTATGTTCGGCTCCGTGGCGGTAGCCGTTGATGTGGGGCAGCAGACCCCTTCTTTCGAGGCTAAGGATCAAGATGGTAATTCATGGAATTTATCTGATCATCTGGGGGAAAAACATGTCGTGCTCTACTTTTATCCTGCCGCCATGACCGGCGGATGCACAAAGCAGGCCTGTGCATACAGAGATCATTATAAAGCCGGCGAAGCAACATTCGATGTTGTCGGAATCAGTGGTGATCCGGTGCAGAATCTAAAGTGGTTTCAGCAGGCGGAAGGTCTTAACTTTATCCTGTTATCAGATCCGGATGGCACAATTGCCAAAGCATTTGGTGTTCCCGTTAAGGAAAGAGATGATTCGATCACCCGCACGGTTAACGGCGAGGAGGTCGTACTGACCCGTTCCGCGACGGCGGCACGCTGGACGTTTATTATCGATCCAGAAGGTAAGGTCGTGTATCGGAATAATCAGGTAAAGCCAGTCGCCGATCTCGGAAACGTGCTTGGGTTTCTGCAAGGTGCAAAATAGCGTTTCCCGTCATAAAAATGACCGCTCGACGATAGGTCGAGGGCGGCCGTTTCATTTTTAGCGATCGGATACTTATTTAAAGGAAGCTTCGAGTTCGATGCTGATTTTAATGTTATCGCCGATGACCGATGAGGGGGAATGATCGATTCCTAAATCGCGGCGGTTGAGCGTTGTAATGCTCTCTACTCCGATGATCATCCCGCCATGACGTCCATCTATAGGACCGCTGATGCTCACGGGCAATACAACTTTACGGTCTACTCCAAGTACGTTGAGGTTTCCGGTTACCTCAAATACATTGTCGCCGGTTTTCTTCACGGAAGTGCTTTTGAAAGTCATTTTCGGAAACTGAGCCACATTGAAGAAATCGGCATTTTTCAAATGGGCGTCGCGTTTCTCGTTATTAGTATCGATGCTTCCCGCTTCAATGATCCCCTCTGCGGAATTTAACGTTTTGCTGGCCATGTCGTAGTCGAACGTGCCTTCGAAGGTGTTGAATGTCCCTTTCGTATTGCTGACCATCATATGTTTTGCAGAAAACCCGATTTCGGCGTGGCCGGTGTCGATGGTAAATGTTTCGGCGATTACACCAAGCGTGAGTGAGGTTCCAAGTAATGTAATGAGTGCTTTATTCATAATGCTGGTTTCCTTTTGTTAATATAAAAAGTATGACCATAAAAGTACTACATTGTTCAGCACAAAGTTCGGATTTAATTTGAGCTGCGCAGGGCTTTTGCAATGGGATGAAAGGAAAAAAAGGGGGCTGCGCTGCGCTAATACTCGATTAGCGCGGCGAGAGGGAGATCTGGCAAGCGGCTGCGTCCTTTCAGAAAGGTCAGTTCCACTAGAAAATTAATTTCGACAATTTCGACGTCGAAATGCTTTTGGATCAGTTCCACGGTTGCAGCCACGGTTCCGCCGGTGGCGAGAACATCGTCCAGAATCAGGACGCGTTGGCCTGGCTTGAGCGCATCCGTATGGATTTCAACCGTATCTGAACCATATTCGAGCGCATAGGTTTTCCGGTGGACGGTGTGTGGGAGCTTGCCTGATTTTCGCACCATGCACGTTCCGGCTCCGAGGGCATAGGCGAGGGCAGATGAGAATATGAATCCCCTTGCTTCGATTCCAACAACGATATCGATGGCATGTTCGGCATGTCGTTGTTTGAAGGAATCGATAACATCTCGAAAAAGAGTTCCGTCCGCCAGAAGAGGGGTAATATCTTTAAACTGAATTCCCGTCGATGGAAAATCGGGAATAGTGCGAATGGCGGCTTTTAGATGATCCATAATGTACCTCGTAGCGTGCTCGTGATTAGGGGAGGGCAAACCTGACGTTGACGGAGCCGAAGTGCGAGTCATATTTCCGCAATATCGAAGTAAATATACCTGCCGGGGGGTGCTGTTTTAAGGGCGTGATTCGAGCCTGTTATATATATATAAATTTAAGCATGTTCAAGGCAATGCAATCTGCCATAGTCTTCGCCTGTTTATAGTTTTAAAAGAATATTTGGGATTAAATGAGCGTTGTTCCTTGGTTGGGAAACGATTTGAATTGAAGAGGATTTAATTATGGCGAAGAAAAGCGTTTCACCGATCATAACGTGGATCTTTTGGAGCATTCTTGTTCTGGGAGCATTCCTTGCGGTAACGTGGGAATATTTTGTAGCCGGGTTTGCGGCCGATACGAGTAAGATCACTTGGCTGATCGTCGCGTTTTTCTTCTATGGTTTTGCGGCCTCGCTGCGGGTGGCCTTCCATTTAGAAACGGAATTCAAATCGCTGAATGCGATGGATGCAGATCAATGCGTGGGTGATGCCAATTCGTCAGACGCTGCCGCGATGTTTGATTCTGCGATGGAACGAATTCGACGCGGCGAGCGTATTGAGGTTCGTAATCTGATCACGGCATACAGCGGCAAACTTAAGGCTAAGGTGGATAACATTGCTGTGATCGCCGGGATGCTCATTACGATGGGGCTGCTCGGCACCGTGGTCGGTCTCATTATTACCGTGACCGGCCTTGATCAGGTTCTCCAGAATAGTACAGATTTTACTGCGATGAAGACGGGGCTGAATAGAACCGTATCCGGCATGGGGACTGCGTTCTATACCACGTTCTTTGGGGCATTGCTCGGCGGGATCGTCTTAAAGGTTCTCGGAGCCGAGATGAGGAAATCCGCATCCATACTGGTTGCGGATACCCTGCGGTTCAGTGAGCTGTATATTGCGCCCATGTTTCAGCTCAAGGCCTCGGAATCGCTCGTGGCGCTGGAGGGCAATATCAATGCGTTGGACACGCAGCTTGGCGCTCTGGGCAATAGCCTTGGCGGAGTGATTGAGACGCTTGATGCCAAGCAGTCTGCACTGGAATCAAATCTCGACGACCTGTTGAAAGCGATTACGCTTACGAATGAACAGGCGGTTGAGCGGACCAATGCGCTGGCAGGCATCGTAGGGGCAACCATTGAAGAAACCACGCGGCAGGCCGATGAACGCCTGTCTATGATCACTTCTTCTGTTGAGGTTTCCAACGAACAGGCTAACGCGCGTTCGAATGCGCTGGTTTCAGCGATCAACCAGACCATTGAAGCAACGAACCGGCTGGCTGATGAACGACTTGGCAGTATTACAACCGCAGTTACCTCCACGGTTGAGGAAACCAACCGACTGGCCAGTGAACGTGCCGAAGCTGTTCAGGAAAGCACCAACGAAAGCAACCGTCTTGCGGATGAACGACTCGCCGGGTTACTTGAACGGCTCTCTTTAATGATGGATGAAACGCACAATACGGCAAATCAGCGGGTTGAGAATCTTGCCACTACAATCAGCAGGACCACCGAGGAAGCCAATCGCCTCGCCGATGAACGCCTGCAAGCGCTCGTAAATACGGTAGAGTCTGCAATGCAATCAACACATCAAAAAGCGGACGCCCAGTTGGCTGGGTTAGTCAGCAATGTTGAGACCTCGATTAATAATTCGCGAAAGGATGCTGAGAATCGACTGGCTACCAAGTCATCTGATCTTGCCGGTAAGCTGAATGAAGCGGCCAGTATGCTTTCAAGTCTGGTTACTGCTGAGGCTCCTGCACCGGAAGCGATTAGTCAACCCGAGGGGGAATAGGGCGTGCTCGACGAATTTTCAAATGAGGAAGATCAAGGCTCCATTTTTGAGTCCTTCTCGGATATTGCGCTATGCACGCTTGCGGTTGCGCTTTTGCTGGTTACATTGCTCGCCATGAGCATGTCTCAGGTAAACGTTCAGATTAACCGCAGTACGTTCAGTGGTGGGGTTATGCGACCGTCGTTGCACATGGAATGTACCGTTCCTGATTTCGGAGAGACCACGGACGAACGATATGCAGTGGAACGTACGTTGTTTGCCGGACGTTCCTATGTTGCGGTGCATTTGTTCAGTCCTTCGTTGGCATTGATTGCCACCGATGTGCGTGAGGGCGGAACGGTTGCCTTGGGAGAGGATGAAACATTTGCCCAGCAACAGGATCTTTCGCTTTATCAATTCATGCAGCTTGCGCCTGGAATCGACCCGGGTTCTTTCGAGGCCGAGGGACAAGCAACCGCATTGCTGCTACCGTCCATTCTGGATAAGCAGATGGTGTATGAACCGTCCGTAATCGGGGGCTATCGGGTAAATGCCGACCGCCTTCTAACCAAGCGTCTTATGGCAGCCTTGTGGCCCATTTATGCCAACCCAACTTATCCGGTACGTCGCCCGGAAGAATACAGCAAAGCCCGTACTCGGGTATTAGT
The DNA here is from genome assembly GCA_036479375.1 of Pontiella sp. Lineage (GTDB taxonomy): Bacteria > Verrucomicrobiota > Kiritimatiellia > Kiritimatiellales > Pontiellaceae > Pontiella. Next base: position 46,215 of record JAZGFK010000070.1, read on the forward strand.
TGAAACTCAGGTGGTTAGTACGCCTGGCGGGGAAGAAGACTATTACATTGTAATCGGCCATTCTGCCTACAAACTTCCGGAAGCGTTGGATGATGGTTCGCTGGCCTGGCTCGGTGGTTTTTCCTCTGGCCTGACCGAAATTGTATATCTCGGCGAAACCTGGAGCGATTCTCGAAACCACACCAACAAACGCATTCAGTTTTTAGATCAGCATGGAATGGATGAAGCGGCGGATGCCTACCGTTCCTATGCATTTCCAGAACCGCTTCGTGGTTCAGAATACACTGAATTATACGCCAAACTGGTCGAGTCCGGTTGCCCGGAAGAGCGCATAGAGGAACGAGTGCGCCTGGCCATGGCGCAATTGAACGTGTCGGAAGCATTACTCGATGGCAGCCTTCCGGTTAAGGGAGATACCCTGTTCCCACCGTTGCTGGCCTTCCCTGATGAATGGGCCGCCTATGTGGCGTACTATGAAAATGAGCAACCGGATGCGCCTTCGTGGTTCTACCGCGAATTTCTGGATCGCTTAGGATTTGACCGTCTCACGATAGAAGGATCAAGCCTGTAAGGCCGGTAACGTCTGTGGAGAATCTGATGAACAAAACTATTTTAAAACTATTTATCCGTGGTGCCTTGTTACTGAGCATGACGCTGGTATTCGGCTGCTCCTCGTTTCTGCTTACATCCGCCCCGCAAGCCGATATTTACGAGAACGGTGAAAAAATTGGTCAGACTCCATACGAATTTAATCTTATGTCTGGTAACCGGGCCTTCACCCTTAAACGTTTTGGCTATGTTGAGCGGGAAGTGCGGGTCACATCAATGGATCCCAAGCGCTTGAATATCCCCCTGCAATGGGTCGGCAGTACGCGCATCGAGACCCGACCTCCGGGAGCAACAGTGCTGCGTATCACCGATAAAAAGGAACTGGGAACCACCCCGTGCGGACTCCATTTAAAACGGACCGAACGCGTGCTCATAACGCTTAATGGGTTTGAAAGCGTTGAACGAGATCTTGAACCGAACCAACGTTATGTCGTTGAACTGAAGTCCAAGTCAGGTTTCAAATCGGCTTTCTACAAAGATTCCATGTTTGTTTCCGACCAGGGTCCCGTTGCTATTTACGACCGGATCGCGGGCGAGCGGATCGGTATTACGCCCGTTCGTCTGAACATAGAAGTGGGTCGTGCCCTTGAATATCGTCTGGATGGACATAAATCGAAATTCACACTCATCAGCCGCACCGCTCCGCTCCGCATCGAGATTAAGCTAGAACCTCTGACGCGCGTTTTGATCACGGGCCCTGCTGGAACAGCGGTATATCGTGCCGGCAGCAACGAGGTCCTTGGAAAAGTTCCCCACATCGTAGATGTTGATGGGCACGCCATGTTCAAGTTGAAAAAAGAAGGGTATTACGAACAACAGGTTTCTATCTATCCAGGAGCGCCTTCCCAGATGCAGGTCGAGCTGAAAGAAATCCCGTATAAGACCATTATTACCGATCCTCCCGGCGCGGAAGTTTATCGTTTGGGCGGATTTGAAAAACTGGGCGTTGCACCCTTCAGGACCGTTATTGATGGAGAGCGCGTATTTGAGATCAAGAAAAAGGGATATAAATCCACCATCATCGGAATGGGGCCGGGTTCACCTTCTCAAATGACCATTCCGCTCAGTACTATGCCGCGCGACGATCCTGATGCCGCGGCGATTGGCACGCTCGACAGCCACGTTATTGAATCCTTCTAAGCACTTGCATCGCCCGCGCTGAATAGTTGTCCTCGCAGGAAATCATCTCGGGCTTTAGTGGTTCGTTCTCATGGTAGACTGTAAATTAAAATGCCCAACTTTTCTAAGCCCGATGCATCTCATGCCGCGATCTCCTGAATGAACAACTCTTCTGCGGTTTTAAAATTCAGTATCTTGCGGGGGTATCGATTGATC
>JAZGFK010000071.1:0-3433 GCA_036479375.1 Pontiella sp.
ATGTCGAGCCAGCCGTCCTCATACGAAGAAAGGTTCTGCTCGATGGTCAGTTCAGCACCCGCTCCCATCATCATGGCCATGGGCGCGGACATGCTCATCGTCATTGAAGCCAATAGATTTTCTTGAGCCGTCTGTTCCGCCTCGTACTCCACGTAGGCTGGATATAATGTTTCTGGATAAAGAACCACCTCCGTTGCCGAGTGAGCCGGGTCAAAGATCCAACGCATCATTTCGCTGTACACGGCACCCCTTAACAGCAGGTTATCGTAAAAGATCTCAGGCTGGTAACCTTTTGGAGCGGGAATACGAGCAACCTCAAAACCGGTGGAAGCCAAGGTAATGACTCGATCTCGAGAAACGACATCCTCGTGCAACAGCAAACGATAACGGGGCAAGCCGAACTCGTCCATTTCTGCCGTTAGGTACTTGGTTGTCTTCTTGCTGAATCCAGACCAGTCCACCGGATAGGGTGAGGCTTGTCCATACACGTGCATTTTCAGGCTTGGCACACTCACCCTTTGAACATTTTCCTGGGTTGTTTCAAGAATCTTTACCAGTGCCGATTCTTAATCAACGACGGCTTTCTCCGTTACAATCTGTACAGACTCGACCGCCTGTAGCGTGGTGGCCAGCAAGGCCATAGAGACAATTATTCCAACCTTCATACTTCCCCCTGCTGATAGAGATTTAACATCATTAATCAGTTCAAGAGTCACCAATGGATACAACGAGCGCAACTCTAATTTTTATGAAAAGAATATTTGCAGGGGTTTCCCCCACACCAAGTAGTATAAATTACTAGATAAAGTTGTATGACTGTTTGGCAACCTGTCCAACAGCCCGTCAGGACATAGCTTAGTTAGATCTATTAAGATTCAAACAAGAAGCACATCTGCCGACTCAAGGGCATAAGACCATGAACCAAAATAGGTTCGCGCACTACGAAGCAGTTTATAATCGCAATATATCCCTACTTCCACAGCCTGGCTGTTGACTGGAATTCCGACACTATGACGTCGGCGGATTTCCTCGACCACGGAACCTTTGTCAGGATAGCGGAAGGGCTTCTTGTACCGAATCTCATCATAGGAAATACCAGCGGCTACAATGGCGTCAGGCCACGAGTCGAAATATTCCCGGCCACAATTGTAAAGCTGAACATTTGGATGTTTCCCTCTGGAGAGTTCCTTTCCCAAAATCGGAAGCCCGGCCTTGTGGCGACGGCGGATTTCCTTCGCGACCGCTTTCCGATCCGGATATTTTCGAGGTCTGGGCTTTTTCAAAACCTCATACTGGAATCCGGCTGCCTCGACGGCTGCTCGCCATGACCCATAAAACCGTATACCAGATTTGAACAAGGCATGATTCGGCTTAACCCCTTTTGTTACATCCGTACTGCTGACTGACATCCCTCCCCCAATGCGTTTATGAATCGCTTCGCAAACGCTCCTTTCATCCGGATATTTTCTTCTGGACGTACGGGACTTATACACAATGGGTTCATAGTCCAACCCGGCCTTGGATACCGCTTTTCTCCACGAACCAAAATATCGGATCGCCGTAGAGTGCAAGGCGGTATCTCGATCCTCTTTCACTTGTACGGCACTGTAGCTGATTCCAACTCCGCTTTCGCGACGTCGCCTGATTTCATTCAGAACCGCATCCTGGTTTGGATAGCGTGGAATCAGTCCGCGGCGGGCATCTTTGTATTCCACCCCAGACGCCTTCACCGCTTTTTTCCACGAACCGAAAAACTCGCGTGCCGAACGGTAGAGTGTTTTCTCTCTATCTTGCCCTTCAAGTATAGCAACAGGGGTTAGTGGCTTGCCGGATGTTTTACGACTGCGGATTTCTTCGATTACAGATGTTTTATCAGGATAACGACGTGGTTTTCTGAAGCGAACTTCATCATAGTCGATGCCTGCGACTTCCAATGCAGTTTCCCATTTCCCGAAATACTCCCGCCCGGAAAGATAAAGTGTAGGATCCTTGTTTTCTCCACGAAGAACCTGAGCACTGCTGAGAGGGAGATTATCGCTGTACCTCCGCAGAATCTCATCGACAACAGATTCCTTGTCGCAGTATCTACGAACGGCCCCCTTGCGTCCGGGTTTGTACACCATACCAGCTGCTTTTACTGCGGCTTCCCAACTTCCAAAATGCTTACGGGCACTGTTATACAGCGCAATATCCCTATGCGGTCCAGGGCGTGAATATACATCCGCTAAATAGATGGAAATGTCATTATGACATCTATCCTGAATCTCCTGAATTACCGTATGGGCAGTCGGATACCGGAAACGGGCTTTGACAAGTAGTTCACTATAATCGAAGCCTGCAAGTTCCACTGCTTTGGCCCATGTACCACAATATAAAATTCCGGCAGAATGCAGTTCAGGATCGAGATAGCTCCCCTTATGCAGACGACCTGGACTAAGAGGCAAATCCAACTCGTCGCGAGAACAAATCACCTTCAATACCGACTCTATATCAGGATATTTTTCCCCACCCATAAACACTCTATCCTATTTAATGAAGCAAAATATAGCAGTGGCAATTTCCTCACAAAAACTACGATTATTCCATGTGAATAGTACAACAATTTAAACTATGCTCAACCTTAACACACGTTCATGTCCTGCAAACGCGGCTGATGGACGTTGAACCTATTTTCACTGCATCGTAACAACGCCCTACCAAACAAGCACCAACCCTATAAACCGTTCTTCGTTATTTTCCAGTGGTGACACAAAAATGACCACGCAAGGACTAATTGGATTCCATTACCAAGGAACAGATAAACTCGTTTACAACCAAGCCGACTCCCATCCAGATACGTTGGGACTCAAAGTGCTCAGAGAACTACGACTGGTAGACAACTGGGATACGGTACGAAAACGCATTGATGCCCTGACCCCCATTCCTGAATCGCGAAAACTCAATGATCTTGATGGCATTGTGTCCTCCGAAATTCGAAGACATTTCCCTGATCTGAAATACCGATTTGAGCCGAAGGATTATTATCAGCTCATGCAGCCCCTCCAAGGCACATTGAAGCCCTATCTGGATGGAAAACTTTCGTTTATGCCTGATGCACGGGATTTCATCCATGACTCGCTACATTGCGATTGGGCGTATATTGCCAATCTGGACCGCGGTGAACTCGAAGTTTGGAAAGGAAATCAAATTGAACCTGACCATGAAGACAATCGTTATGCTGCGGAACCAAATCGTTACGGCAACAAAGCAAACACCATGAAAAAAGGTGTCAGTCCTATTATATAGTAGTTTTAAGTTTATACAAAAAAAAGGTGTCAGTCCTATTATATAGTAGTTTTAAGTTTATACAATTCCCCTTCCAAGGAAGACTCAACATCTGAAATATACCGCGATAAATTGGATGCGTTTCCCATATAGAGCCGATTAGAAATCC
>JAZGFK010000072.1:0-28910 GCA_036479375.1 Pontiella sp.
AAAGGAGGAACCTTTGAATGCGGCGAAATGCTCCTAACCGGGAAGCCAGAAGTAAACGAGCTTCCTAATGGAAACTGGGCCCGCTGGATCAATGATTAATTATTCCGCAACTGAAATGGATCCGATGGTTCTGTATGCCGACAACCATTTGCTGGCTGTAAACAAGCCGGCTGGGATGCTGTCGCAGGATAGCGGTACGGGATTGCGTAATTTGGAAGACTGGTCCCGCGAATGGGTGCGGGTTGATAAAAATAAGGCAGGTGCCGTTTTTCTCAATGCGGTTCACCGTATCGACAAAGCGGTCAGCGGTATTGTGCTGTTCGCCCGAACCAGCAAGGCGCTTTCACGGCTCAACGAAGATATCCGCAACCGCAACTGCAAAAAGATCTACCACGTGTTGGTCGAAAATCCACCATCAAAACCGAAGGACCAACTGGAGCACTGGCTTTCGCACGAACATCACCGGGCCGAGATACGTAAAGACGGGGATAAAGGTACGCAACGCGCAGTACTAAGCTATCGCACCATCAAGCAGGTCGAAAACTTAACGTTGCTGGAAGTTGATCTGGAAACCGGTCGTTATCATCAGATCCGCGCACAACTTTCCGCTATCGGATGCCCAATTGCCGGGGATGAAAAATATGGCGCGAAGCTGAAGTCGGATCATGGCGAAATCGCCCTTCATCATCGACAGCTCGTAATAACGCATCCGACAACAAAGAATCCGATTGTTATCGAAGCGCCATATCCGCCCGATTCTCAGTGGTGATCGTAATGGAGGGGCATCGCCCCTAGGGGCCGCGGATGCAGAGGGCCGCATTCCTCCAAATTAATCTGCGCGCTCAAAGCGGGCAACACTTTCGACGTGGTTGGTTTGCGGGAACATGTCAATGGGTTGGCAGGAGACGAGTTTGTATTGGCCTTCTTCGCAGAGCATTTGGCCATCGCGGGCGAGGGATGCCGGGTTGCAGCTGACGTAGACAATGACCGCGGGTGCGATTTCAAGTAGAGCCTTTACCGCTTTGGGATTCATGCCTGCGCGCGGCGGATCGGTGATGACGACATCCGGAGCGCCGAAATCGGACATATCTTTTCGGATGTTTTTGATGTCCTTGAGATCCAACTGAATAAATTCGCAGTTTTCGACGTTGTGCCGAATTGCATTTTCGCGGGCATCGCGCACAGAGCTTTCGACGAGTTCAACGCCGAGCACTTTTTTACAATGGCCGGATGCGAAGAGGGTAATGGAGCCAGTTCCGCAGAAGAGGTCGTAGACAATGTCGGTTGGTTTTAGCTGCGCACTTTCCAGTATCTGGAAGTACAGCTTTTCGGCCTGCACGGTATTGGTCTGGAAGAACGAGTTTGCCGAAATTCGGTAGGTGTAGGTATCCAACCGGTCAGTGATATAGCCGGAGCCATATAGTACGAATTCTTTCTCTCCGAAGGCGACGGTGTTTTTGGCCGAGGTGATATTATTCACGAAGGTGGTGAGCTTGTCGCCAAGAGCGTTCTGCAATTGGGTGCTCAGTTTTTGCATCAGTTCTGCGTTATGGGTGGAGGTGACGAGATTGACCATGAATTCGCCCGTCTGTCCGCCTTTGCGAACCATCAGGTTCCGCAACTCGCCGGTGTGTGATCGGGTGGAATAGATCGGCAATGCTTTTTTGTGCTCTAGGCAGAATGCACGAACGGTATTGAGCGTTGTGTTCATCTCTTCGGTGGAGAGGTCGCAGTGGTCGATATCAATGGCTTTGGAGTAGCAACCGGGCGCATGGAAACCGAGTGCGAAGTCGAGCGGCTTTTCGTGGTCGCCGGGCTGAATTTCCATTTCGTTGGGTGTGAGATAACGCAGGTCGGTGAACGAAAAATCCATTTTGTTACGATAGCCGAAAAGTTCATCTGCCGGGATACAGGGCGTACATTCCAGTCCTTGGAAGCCGCCAATGTGTTCGAGGGCGTCCTGAACCTGCTTGCGTTTGAGACGCAGTTGCTCGGAATAGTCCATGTGCTGCCATTTACATCCGCCGCAAAGTCCGAAGTAGCGACAAATAGGATCGATGCGGTGGGGGGAGGCTTTAACCAGGCCGAGGTAGCGCGCAACGAGGTACTTTTTCTTGATCTTAAAAATCTCGGCTTTCACGACATCGCCTACGGCTGCCGGACCTTGCACGAAGATGGAGATGCCGTCTTCAAGTCGCCCAAAGCTTTGGTTTTTGTCGCCCAAATCGATAATCTCGACCTCTACTATCTGTTTCTTTGTATACATAGCCGCGAAACATAATAAAGAGAGTTGGGTGTGGCAAACAAACTACGGAATATTGTGCGGCAGTTCTTTAAAATGCCTATGAATGGGGCTCTTTTTATGCACTTTTAAAATTATGGCCATAATTTGGTATTTGATTTTTGAACGTATCGTGGAATGATTCGTCTGATTTCAAAACATAACAGGAGCAGAAAATGGCAGAAGGCGTAATTGAACTTGACGGTACTAGCTACGATGATGCAACGAAAAGCGGCGTAGTACTGGTTGATTTTTGGGCACCGTGGTGTGGCCCTTGTAAAATGCAGACCCCGATTCTTGAGAAGGTTTCAGCTGAAATCGGGGACAAAGCTGTGATTGCGAAGGTCAATGTCGATGAAAGCCCTGAGCTGGCCGCAAAATATGGTATCCGCTCAATCCCGACACTGGTCCTGCTTAAGGATGGCGAAAACAAACAGCAGTTTGTTGGTCTCCAGCAGCAGGCCGCATTGGTTTCCGCGATCGACGCGGAACAGTAAGACCGGTACGTATACCGATCTGAAAAAAAGGTACCCCTTTGAGGTGCCTTTTTTCGTATCTGCTTGCTTACGCTGCTTTTTTTGGTTTTTTTATGCACTCGTCAGGGGTGCTTGTGGTCTTTATGGCGATCTTTACGCATACGTCAGCGCTGGGGTTGGGAATATCACCAGCGATTGTATAAAATGTGGTTCTACGTAGAATTTTGTGGTGGGGCTGTGAAGAAACATTTTGACGGGAAGGTTGTGCCGAATAGAAACAACCTAGGGTAAATCGGATCCAGTCCTGAGGGATCAGGAAAGGGGCTTATTTTTATAGCATTGAGATGCAATCACTTTCCTAACTTTCGGATGGAATCAAGGAAACTGTTATGATCGTTGTTATGATTTCGTACCTTACGGTCGAGCATAGCAGTGATAAGGCAATCAACGTGCCATATAGAAGTGCGTTATCATAATGTCAGCAATATGATGTGGTTATGATAATTAGAGCAATACAAGGAATGCTTAAATATGTTCAAAACATGTAATATATGAATTTTATATATGCAATTGTGAATATTATAAACAAACGTTCTGGAGATGCTAAAGGAAGCCGTTTTCCAGAAAGATTTGGAAGATTTTACGCCCCAGCCAGGCATCCGTAGCCGCATAGACTTGTTGCGATTTGGTCAGTTCCGTTCGCGCCCAATTTGATACCTGCTCTTTTTTGGAAATCCGGAAATCACAGAGAATAGCTGTTAACCCGCGAAGGCCCAGATTTTTAATCCCCGCTGTTTTAGCCGGATCGGCCAGTTCAACGAATCCTCCTTCAACAAAGTTGACCATGGCCTGGAGCTCACTGATGTCCCGGTCGATGGCAACGCCCGCTTTCACGATATGGTCAGCGGAGAGGATTTTGACCAGATCAGGCGTCAGCCCGCATTGTTGGATCTGGAAAAGATAGACTATATTTTCCGTAGCGAGCTGGAGCAGGGAGGGGTCGTAACTTTCTCCCTTGCGGAAAGCGGGGCGGGTTTCGGTGTCGAACCCTAGTACGGTTTCTTTCAGCAGTTTTTCAGTTGCCGAATTTGCCTGTTCCGGAGTCTGGCAGAGTATGATCTCACCGTTATACTGCTTCATCGGAAGCTCGTTGATCTCGGCTTTTGAAATTTGATTTTTTGGAGGAAATTTAGTCATTGGAATCTTTCAGTTCTTTTTGCCATTCGTTTGATACCCAGATAGCTTGTTTGGCGAGACCCATCAGTATTTTCACATCGGGAACGGTTAATTTGCCTCGGCAAAAAATCCGTCTTACGCCCAGCATCATATGCTCCAGCTTTTGTTCATGGGTAAACTCGGTTTTAATCATCATTTCCCGCCACAGCCCAAACATACGCTCACGGAATTCGGAATCGGCTTCGTCCGCTTTTTCTTCTGATGGTTGGAATACACCAGCCGCTGTAAAAATTTCGTAGCAGCAGACCATGACAGCATGTGAAAGGTTAAGCGAGGTATACTGTTCGCTGGAAGGAATCTGGATAATTTGGGTACAAAGCGCCAGCTCTCCATTGGTGAGCCCTTTGTCTTCGCGGCCAAATACGAGCGCTATTTTTTGGTCCTTCGCGCTTTCGAGCACGATCGGAGCAAGTTCCCGAGGCGTATAGGCCGTGTCGCGGTAGAAGCCGGTACGTGCTGAAGTGCCGGCGACCACGGTACAATCGGCCACGGCTTCTTCCAGTGTCTGGAATTCTTTTCGGGATTGGAGCTGTGCCTGGGCATTGCAGGCAAGCTTACGCGCATCTTCCCAGTCGGTGGTTGGGCGGGGATTAACAATGGCCAGATCGGTAATGTCGTTATTATTCATGGCGCGGCAAACCGAGCCAATATTGCCGCCAAAGATCGGCTCGACGAGTACAATCCGCACGTTGTTCAGAATAGTTTTAGTTCGTTCTTTTTCCATAGTGAGAGGGAGAGTGGAGGATGGGGAGAGGGGGTGTCTACTTAATTAGCCAGTCGTCGGCCCCTTCGATCATTCGTACAAGTTGTCCTAAAATTTGGTTATATGCTGAATCCAGTTGATTAAATGTTTCTTCATTAATATATCCGCACAAAAGTGCAAATTCCAGCCAGACCTGTGTTTCGCAAGCTTCCGTTTCGGAATCGGATAATTTAGCGATAAAGGCCGCCTTGTATCGCCTTTTTCTCCATGCTTCGGAAAGGTTGGCGCAAACAGAACGGGAAGAGCGCCTGACCTGATCGGTCAGAGAATATTTTTCTTCAACTGGGAACGGTTTTGAATGTTCGAATATCTCCATGGCCGCTATGCGGGAATTTTGATAGACGTGCAAATCTCGATGATTATGTATTCTTTCACTCAATGAAAATTTCTCCCCGTCTCGATATCACCCGCTCTCTCCATCAGAGATAAAGCTGCGTAGCAACTTTATCTCTTCGTCCCAGATGGAGTCATCGGTGGTTTCGAGGATCATGGGGATATCGTCGAAGCGGTCGTCGTTCATGATGTATTTAAATACTTCAAGACCCATGAGACCTTTGCCAAGCGAGTGGTGGCGATCGACGCGACTACCGAGCTCTTTTTTCGAATCGTTCAGGTGCATTCCACTCAGGTAGTTGAACCCCACCACGTTTTCAAATTCTGAAAATACCGCATCGCAACTTTCCGGAGTTCGCAGGTCGTAGCCCGCAACAAAGCTATGACAGGTATCGATACATACACCAACGCGTTGTTTGTCTTCAACCTGATCGATGATTTCGGCGAGGTGCTCAAATCGGAATCCGAGGTTGGAACCTTGGCCCGCGGTATTTTCGATTACAGCGGTAACGCCTTCTGTTTTATCCAGCGCCCGGTTAATGGATTCGGCAATCAGCGTAAGGCATTCACTTTCGGAAATCTGTTTGAGATGACTGCCTGGATGAAAGTTAAGCAGTTTCAGCCCCAGTTGTTCGCACCGCTGCAGTTCGTCGAGAAAGGCATCCCTCGATTTTCCCAATTTTTCGGCCTCCGGATGCCCGAGGTTTATAAGGTAGCTGTCGTGGGGAAGAATGTATTCGGCTTTTAAATCGTGATCGGCACAGTTTTGTTTAAAGGCTTCAATGCTGTCAGTGGTTAAGGGCTTAGCTACCCACTGGCGCTGGTTTTTTGTAAACAGGGCAAACGCATTTGCTCCAATCGCCGCGGCATTCAGCGGGGAGTTTTCAACACCGCCACTTGCACTTACATGGGCACCAATTCGTTTCATTCAGTCCTGCTCCCGTTAAAAAGAAGAAAGATAAAACCATAATACGAATGCGGATAAAAGCTCGCATCCCCATGATGATCGTAATTCGTTAAATGTATGGAAATTAATAAAAGTTGGGGTTTTGGGGGTTGTTGTGCTGCTTAAAACTACGAGTAAGTACTGCTAAATGCTCGGTTCCTAGGGGTTTCGGTGTCTGGAAAATACGAGGATCGAGTGTAAATGGCGAAAAGGTGATAGTTCTAAGCATGTTTTTTACGGTTTTTTTATTGTGTACGGGATCGGTCATATTTACTCTCCCCCTCTCTTTTTAAGCCAAGGAATCAAAAATATGGATACAAGCAATTCAAATACTGAAAATGTGGATTACGATAAGCAGGACTGGCTCGATGCATTGGAGGAAATGCTAGAGAAAGAAGGGCCGGAGCGCGTAAAAGACATTTTGCATGATCTTCAGGTAAGTGCGCATCGTAAAGGAGTTCGGCTTCCGTTCTCTGCAAACACCCCTTATATAAACACCATCCCCGTCGAAGAACAGCCGGTTTACCCGGGCGACCGCGCGATGGAGCGTCGGATTAAAAGTCTCATCCGCTGGAACGCCATGGCCATGGTGGTTAAGGCCAATCGTGAAGAAGAGGGCATTGGCGGCCATATTTCGAGTTATCAGTCTATCGCCACGCTATATGAAGTAGGCTTTAACCACTTTTTTAAGGGACGCACCGACGACAACCCGGGCGATCTTGTTTATTTCCAAGGTCACTCATCACCCGGTGTTTATGCCCGTGCCTATCTGGAAGGCCGTCTGACCGACGACCACCTGACCAACTTCCGTCACGAGCTGCACGACACGCCGGGGCTTTCTTCTTACCCGCACCCATGGCTGATGCCTGACTTCTGGCAGTTCCCAACGGTATCCATGGGACTAGGTCCGATCACGGCAATTTATCATGCGCGCTTCATAAAATATCTTGAAGACCGCGGACTACGTGAGCCAACCAATCAGCAGGTTTGGGCATTTCTTGGCGATGGTGAAACGGATGAACCGGAAACATTAGGTGCAATCAATCTGGCCTCCCGCGAAAAACTCGACAACCTGACGTTTGTGGTTAACTGCAACCTCCAGCGCTTGGATGGACCTGTTCGCGGCAACGGGAAAATTATTCAGGAACTGGAAGCTTCCTTCCGCGGAGCTGGCTGGAATGTAATTAAGGTTCTGTGGGGAGACAGCTGGGATCCGCTGCTTGAGAAGGATGACGACGGCCTGCTTGCTAAGCGCATGGCCGAAGTGGTTGACGGGCAATATCAAAAATACACCGTTGAAGATGCGGCCTATGTTCGTGATCATTTCTTCGGTACCGATCCAAAACTACTTAAACTTGCGGAACACCTTTCCGATACCGAGCTGAAACGCATGCGCCGCGGTGGACACGATCCAGACAAGGTTTATGCGGCCTATAAACAGGCGGCTGATACAAAAGATCGTCCAACCGTAATTCTGGCCAAAACCGTCAAGGGGTATGGCCTCGGTGCGGCCGGGGAAGGGCAGAATATTACGCACTCCCAGAAAAAGATGGGTGAAGATGCGCTACGCGAATTCCGCACGCGTTTCGGATTGCCGATTTCCGACGAAGAGATCGATAGCGTTCCATTCTACCGTCCTCCGGAAGACAGTCCGGAAATGAAATACCTAAGAGCCCGTCGCGCCGAGCTCGGGGGTCATGTTCCTACACGCCGTACGGAATATAATCCGATTGAAATGCCGGCCGACAAAATCTTTGAGGAATTCGATGCCGGTTCCGACCGCGCTGCTTCCACCACCATGGTGTTTGTCCGTGTACTCAGTAAACTCCTTGCAGATAAGAGCATCGGCAAGCTAATCGTGCCGATTGTTCCGGACGAAGCGCGTACCTTCGGTATGGATGCGCTCTTCCGTCAGGTGGGTATTTATGCTCATGCCGGCCAGCTCTACGAACCCGTCGATGCAGATAACCTGCTCTTCTATAAGGAAGCCATTGACGGCCAGATTCTGGAAGAGGGAATCACAGAAGCCGGAGCATTCTCCTCGTTTGTTGCAGCGGGAACGGCCTACGCGAATCATGGGATCAACACGATTCCATTCTATATCTATTATTCGATGTTTGGCTTCCAGCGTATCGGCGATTCTGCCTGGCTGGCAGGTGATGCGCGGTGTAAAGGATTCCTATTGGGAGCCACAGCCGGGCGTACCACGCTTGCTGGCGAAGGTCTGCAGCATCAGGATGGACACAGTCTTGTTACTGCGCTGACGATCCCGAATATGAAGGCTTATGATCCCGCTTATGCCTATGAACTTGCAACGATCATCAAGGACGGCATCCGCTGCATGTATGTTGAAAACGAACAGTGCTTCTATTACATCACGCTGATGAACGATAACTACGAACAGCCTGCCAGACCGGAAGGTTGCGATGAAGGTATTCTGAAGGGAATGTACAAATTCCAGGCGTCAGATAAAGCTCAGGCGCAGATCCTTGGTAGCGGAGCAATTCTGCCGCAGGCAGTGAAAGCTGCGGAATTGTTGAAAGACACCTATGGCATTGAAACCAACGTATGGTCGGTTACAAGCTACAAGAACCTGCTCAACGATGCACAGGATGCTGAACGTGAAACCGTGCGTAATGGCAACGAAACCAAGGCTTATGTTACAGCGTGCCTCGAAAATGAAGCGGGACCGGTAATTGCTGCTTCCGACTACATGAAGATCCTGCCTGAATCGATTGCCAAGTGGGTACCGAACGGATTAGTCTCATTGGGAACGGACGGCTTTGGCCGTTCCGACGGTCGCCGTGCTCTGCGTAAACATTTTGAGGTCGATTTCAACGCGATTGCATTTACCGTGCTTTCGTCGATGGCCGCAAGAGGTGAATTTGATCAGAAGAAACTGGAAAAAGCCCGCAAGGATCTGGGCATCGATTCCAATAAACCCAATCCTGTAGGAGAATAGAACCATGGCACTTGAATTTAAACTTCCAGAGCTTGGAGAAAACATTGAGTCCGGCGATGTCGTTAGCGTACTTGTTGCCGTTGGTGATACGGTTGCCAAAGGCGATTCACTGCTCGAAATTGAAGCGGGTAAAGCCAGTATGGAAATTCCTTCACCGGCTGACGGTTCCATTACGGCAATTCACATTGCTGCGGGCGACACGATTGAAGTGGGTCAACTGGCCTTTACTATCGAAGCTGGAACTGCCGCCGCTCCGGCTCCAGCGCCTGCCGCAGAAGCACCTGCCCCGGGAGTGCCGGATTCCAGTCCGACGCCTGTCGAAGAGCCTGCTGCACCTGCTCCGGCGGCACCTGTCGCTCTCGAGAGCGACACGCCCAGCGCACCAACATCTGCTCCGGCTCCCGCCAGAAAGGCTGTTGCCGCCGCTCCGAATGTACGTCGTCTGGCTCGTGAGCTAGGGGTCGATATTCATAGCGTAGTACCTTCCGGTTCGCGTATTACGCTCGAAGATGTAAAGAGCTTTGCCAAGGCGGGGCTTTCCAGTGGCGGTGGAGGTCGTAAAGTCGGTGCTCAGGGCGCAACGCGTGTCGAAAAGATGTCAGCTATCCGCAAAGCAACCATGAACCACATGACGCATTGCTGGACCACTATCCCTCATGTTACGCAGCATGATACTGCAGATATTACTAAGCTGGAGGTTTTACGTAAGCGCTTTGCACCGAAGGCGGAAGCGGCCGGAGCCAAGTTGACCGTAACTGCAGTACTCGTGAAAGTTGTTGCCTCAGCGCTGAAAGTATTTCCTAACTTTAATTGTAGTATCGATCCTGATAAGGCCGAAATCCTCTACAAGGATTTCTATAATATCGGTATAGCTGTCGATACAGAAAAGGGGCTAACCGTTCCGGTTATCATGGATGCCGATCAGAAAAACATGGTTGATATTGCGCTGGACCTCGGTGCGATTGCTCAGAAAGCCCGCGAAGGAAAAATGTCGTTGGCTGACATGCAGGGAGGCACCTTCACCATCACGAACCTGGGGGGTATTGGTGGTTCATTCTTTACGCCGATCGTAAATTCCCCTGAAGTGGCCATTCTGGGTGTTGGACGTGCGAGCAAGGTGGTTGGTGTAAATGGTCAGGAAAGCCTGCGTATGCCGCTTTCACTCTCCTACGATCACCGGATCATTGATGGAGCTGATGGCGCCCGTTTCCTTCGTTGGGTCGTCGAGGCGATTGAAGAACCAATGCTCATTTCGCTCGAAGGATAACGCGCAAGCATTGCAATCCCATCGCTGATGTGGAAGATAATGGCCATGGACAATTCCATGGCCATTTTTGATGCACAGATCACCGTGCTGGACTACGAAACGACCGGTTCGTTACGGGATTATCCCGCCGAGCCGTGGCAGATTGGTATGGTGTCGTTGAAAAATGGGAAAGTGGTGCCGTCGACCATGTTCGAGAGCTTTCTTCATGTTGATGCCAAGCGTCCTTTTAATCCACACGCCCCGGGCCGGCATGCTGTGCTTCGTAATGAAATAGCGAATGCCCCGACTCCGCAGGAGATTTGGCCGGATATCATGCCTCGTCTGACCGAATATCCCCTGTGTGCCCACAACGTGGGGACGGAGAAAAAATATACCCGCCTGATGGCTCCCATGCACCAATTCGGTCAGTGGATCGATACCCTGCGTATTGCGAGAAAGGTTTGGCCCGGATGTGCATCCTACGCGCTGGAGGATTTGATTGAAGTGCTCGACCTTAAACCAAGACTGGATGCGCATTGTCCGGGAAAGAAAGCGCACGACGCACTCTACGATGCGGTTGCTTCAGCTCTGTTGCTGGAGCACCTGCTTGAGCAACCGGGGTGGGGGAATATGACGATTGGCGAATTGGCAGGAATGTAGCCGAGGTCCTCGACCTCGGGCCGTAGTTAAGGATTGCAACTACCCTAGAAGCACCTTCTCGGTCGTTTCCCAATCAAGACATTGATCTGTGATGGAGAGCCCGTATTTCATATCGCCCGATATCTTCTGATTTCCTTCTTCAATGAAGCTTTCAATCATGGCTCCGGTAATCGGGCAATCCGCATTTTCCCGTTGTTTAAGAATTTCTTCCCAGACAATGATCTGATTTCTGGCCACCTTGCCGGCATTGGCATGGGAGCAGTCCATCATGATGGATGGCTCCTGACCAGAAGCGACCAGCTTGGACGCGGCAACGGTTACCTGCGGAAGTTCAAAGTTTGGCCCTTTATCGCCGCCTCGTAATACGAGATGCGAATTGGGATTTCCTGTGGTTTTAACGACCGCCGTTTGGCCGTCCTGATCAATCCCCAGAAAACTGTGCGGCGTGCTGGCAGACTCAATGGCATTGATGGCGATTTGAATATTGCCATCGGTCGCATTTTTAAAGCCGACCGGCATGGATAGTCCACTGGACATTTCTCGGTGTGTCTGCGATTCCGTTGTGCGCGCACCGATTGCTGACCATGCAATAAGATCAGCGGTGTATTGCGGTGCAATGGGGTCGAGAAATTCGGTGGCAATCGGAAGGCCGAGCTTGGCGATTTCAAGCATGAGTCTTCTCGCAGCATGCAAGCCGTGTTCCATATCACAACTGTCGTCGAGATGAGGGTCGTTAATAAAACCCTTCCAGCCAATCGTGGTACGCGGTTTTTCGAAGTAAACGCGCATCACGATGAAATAGCGGTCTTTCACTTCTTCAGCCAGTTTGGCCAGACGTTTGGCATAATCCAGTGCAGCCACAGGGTCGTGAATGGAGCAGGGTCCAATAACGACCAGTAGGCGCTTGTCTTTCAAGTGAATGATGTTTCGCACGGTTTCGCGGTCGGAAAGTACCTTTGCGGTTAGTTCATCGCCTAGGGGGAGCTCTACTTTCAGAGCAGCAGGGGTGATCAGTTTTTTCAATTCGCTTACGCGCAGGTCTTCTGTCAAATGGGTTTCAGTCGTCATAATGCGAGGGAATAAACCACAGATATTAAGTCATTGGAAGGTTGTGGAACAAAAAAGAAAGGTGCGGAAAACCGCATCTTTCACCGCCTCGGGGGGAACTCGAGGCGAATTAAGCAACGCTATTACGGATTAGAAGTAATAGGTAGTTCCGAAGGATATAACATCCCGAATGGTCGCCTTCATCCTTTGGAGTGCCTACATCATCTTCATAGCTGGAAATGTCGTATCCAACTTCAAAGTTGCAACCCAGTTCGGGAAGTTTAGAGAAAAACCATTCTGCACCTACTAAAGAACCGAATACCAAAGCTGTTACGTCAGCGTTCTTCGTTCCATTGAATTTTTCTTCGTATGTTTCAACCCCAAGCTTTATGCCGCCATAGAACGAGCTGTTATCACGTTCGATAAAGGAATAGAAAAATTTCCCATGCAAACAGAATTCAGTCGTTTCAAACTTATTTCCGCCGACACATGGCCCTGGACCGCCCGGGGCTACATAGAGTGGTATTAACAAGTGGATTAAACAAAGAAGGGTAGAAACCAAGGGCTCGATTGAGCCGCTGGCCACAAGATGTATGGTACTTCACTGTATGTGCATCCAACATATAGTGGTTCCTCATCGAACTAAGCGTTGTTTAAATCTCTACCAAAATTAATGCAAGAAGGAAAATGCCTAATATTTGATGGGCTAAACGAGTAATTCTTAGGAGGTATTAGGCGGTCGAAGACGCTTTTACGTGCAGGATTCTTTCCTGTCGGTCACGAAGAATTTCTTTGTTGGTCCAGACGCCGTAAGGATCGCGATAGGGTAAGCCGCGCGTGGTGTCGCGGATCTTTTCAAGTTCGTCGTCTGGAAGGGGGATTTCAATATCCTCCGACCGCATTGCCGCAATGGTGCCGCCACGCTGGCGTCCGATCGGCTTTGTTTCACCCACAAAGAATCCTGCTTCCAGCATGGCCGAGCGAACGGGAATGGCCGCACAGTAGGTCAGCAAGACGGCATCCGGTTTCATCACTGATTTTAGTTTTTGGAAAAAATCGAGCGTCCACAACTCGCTATTACGTTGGGTGGAAAAGGCGTCGAGGAAAACGAGGTCGAAAGATGCATTGGGAAGATGAGTTACAGTGTAACGGGCATCTCCCCAATGCATCAGGCATGAGGCATTAGGCACGAGGCATGAGTGATTTTCATACAGGTCCTGAAGAGCCAGCTTCCAATCATAGGAATCGGTTTTCAGGGGCTGGATGTTTTTTGCTGCTGCTCCAACTACCCGCTGGTCCATTTCCAAGGCGGTTATTTGTAGTGTCGGAGGGGCGCTGGCCTCAGCGCCTGAGGACGGCGAGGCCGCCATCCCTCCAATTGTCATGTCCATTGCAACCAATGAATTGTACCCCAGACCAAAGCAGACATCCAATAGCTGAACGTCTCCTTTGGCGAGCCGTTCTTTGAGTTTGCCGGGAACCAGATATTTTTCCACAGCTTCCAGGCGTGCACCGGCCGGTGTGTGATAGTGCTCCTTATAGTCCTGATTCCAGAACGTGATGGAGCCATCTTCGGTTTCGACGATTTTTAGAACGCTCTCCGTCTCCCCATCTCGCTTTCGCCCATTTTCAAACAAATCCCCCTGCTGCCATTCCCGGCAAGTCATCTGCTGGATTACGTAATCTTTGAACTGGCCCTTACCCATATTCCATTTCGGAGCGATCAGTTCCTCATCCAACGTGTCGGTGGTCAGACGCATGATGGGCATATCGGCCGGAAGGCGGCGGATAAAATCCATTAGGTGTTCCGCAAAATCGTGTTCCATGAAAACGGGCAGGGGAATGAGTGCGTGCTCTAGCGCGAGCGTGGTTCCTTTTTCAATATGTAGATTATGAATTTTGACTGCATCGATCGGCAGGGCGGCAAGCGTATCGGCCGTCTGCTGGAAATCTTTGGCCGTTTCTCCGGGCAAGCCGAGAATGACATGCGCGGCGACTTTGATACCGAGACGGTGTAGCTTGATAATGGCCTCTTCGCTAGATGCCCAATCGTGTCCGCGATTGACGCGCTCGAGCGTGCGGTCGTGTACTGTCTGTACGCCCAGTTCCACCCATACTTCGATGTGCTTGTTGAGCTCCACAAGAAAGTCGTAAGCCTGCGGTGTTAGACAGTCAGAACGGGTGCCGATGCTTACAGCGGTAAAGTCGAAAGAATCCAGTAGGTCTAGATACATCGGTTGCTGGCTTTCGCCAAACGTAGCGGAGAAGGCCTGAATATAAGCCATGTATTTCTTGGCGCCATAGCGATCACGCGCAAAGCGGATCGCCTCGGCCATTTGCTCCTGCACGCTATCCTTGCCGATGGTTTGGACGGCAGCAGAACCGCGGACGTTGCAGAATGTACAGCCGCCGGATCCATCCGATTCGCGATTGGGGCATCCGAGGTTAAAGTCGATAGGAACGCGAAAGAGCGGTTCACCGTACCGCTCGCGCATGTAATCTTTGTATTGAATATAGGGTTTGTTCATTGCGGTGGGGAGTAATGCGTAATACATGATTATGGTCAAGGCGCATGAATGGGTTTGTAGGGCTGAAACGGCTGAGGAAGGATGCCTTTCAGCCGTTCGGAGGAATTGGCTACGGTGCGGGGTATCCGGCAGTGCGGGGGATGGCGGGCAGGATTCGTTCCTCAACCATTCTCGCCCTACAATCTTGCAAGGATCTCTTCAGGGATTCCGAGATACGGATAATCCTCTGGTGCCGAACTCAGCCCTGCGCGCACGGGATTCATTTCCACATAGCGCCATTTATCGGTCAGACTTTCATCCGAGCGGAGCAACCGATCAAAAAACTCACGCTGCCAGATATCATCCTCAATACCTGCCCGGTTTAGGCGCTGTTTGCTTGATGACTTCCAGCGTTGCATTAGCAGGGAAAGCTTTTGTTCCCGTTCCCGCATCGGCAGAAGCATCAGGTGCACATGATCCGGCATAAAGCAGATTTGCGGTACATGCCATTCCGTAGCCGTCGCGCATTTGATCAGCGATTCCAGCGTGATTTTAACCGCTGAATCTGAGGTGAATACCTTTCGGCGGTCAAGGCAACAAGCCGTAACGAAATAAATGACCCGTTGATCCGATGGAATCCAAACAGGAATGCGTTTCAGATGGTTGCGCTCCGGAAGTTTGTCAGACATGCAAAGAACATGATTTAAATGAACAAATGGGTCAACGATTATTGTAGGGCTGAAATGGCTGAGGAACGATGCCTTTCAGCCGGACGGTCAATGGCGGCGGCGGTGGGGGAATTCGTTGCGGAATACGGCGGGAAGGTCTCCTTCGTCAACCGTTCCCGCCCTACAATGGGTTGGTTGTAGGGCTGAAATGGCTGAGGAACGATGCCTTTCAGCCGGACGGAGGAAGGCGTGGCGGTGCGACAGGGGTGGCGGCGAGCAGGATTCGTTCCTCAACCGTGCCCTCCCTACAACCTTTGCAATTACCGATCAAACAGTAGACGCTGCCCCCTGACAGAACTATTGATCGTTCCAGCGTCGAAGGCCAGTTCGCCGTTTACCCATGTGGCGGCGATGGAAGATTTAAAGGTGACGCCTTCGAAGGGCGACCAACCGCATTTGTAGGCAATGTTTTCCTTGGAAACGGTATGCGGTTTTTCGGTATCGATGAGGGTGAGATCAGCCCAGTAGCCCTCGCGGATAAAGCCGCGTTCCAGGCAACTGAAAATACGGGCCGGATTGTGCGCCGTTTTTTCAGCAACCATTTCTAACGGGAGATATTCGAGTAGTGAAACCATAGCGCTTTGGATCAGCGGCAGACCGGAAGGGGCGGAACCGTAGGGATTCTGCTTTTCCTCCCAAAGGTGGGGAGCGTGGTCGGTTCCAACGGTATCAATGGTTCCGTCAATTACGGCCTGGCGTAATGCATCGCGGTCGGCCGGTGTTTTGATGGCTGGATTACATTTGATGAGGGCGCCGAGGCGATCATAGTCGTCGGACGAAAACCAGAGCATGTGCGGGCAGGCTTCACCAGTGATTTTCTTTCCTGAAATCGGCCCTTTTTTGAAGAACTCCAATTCCTTTGCGGTGGTCAGGTGGAGAACGTGAATTTGTGCATCATACTTTGTGGCCAGTTCTACGGCAAGGGTGGTGGACTTGTAGCACGCTTTTTCGGAACGGATCAGATGGTGCTGATTGAAAGGGATGTTTTCGCCGTATTTTTCGCGGGCAGCCACCTCGTTTTCACGGATGGTATTCGTGTCTTCACAATGCAGGGAGATCGGCACTTTAATCTGGCTGAAAATATTTTCCAACTGTTCCATGCGGTCGACCAACAGGCCTCCGGTGGAGGCGCCCATGAATAGCTTCACGCCGCAGACCGTTTTCGGATCCATGGCGAGCAGCTCATCCATGTTTTTATTCGATGCACCGAGGTGAAAGGAATAGTTCGCGATACTCTTAGTGGCTGCGAGGGCAAACTTATCTTCCAGTATCGCATTGGTGATGGCGGCGGGTTTGGTGTTTGGCATTTCCATGTAGGAGGTAATGCCGCCGGCAACAGCCGCGCCCGATTCGCTGTGCATGTCCGCTTTGGCTTCCAATCCGGGATCGCGGAAGTGCACGTGGCAGTCGATCATACCGGGAAGCAGGGCACGTCCTTTAGCATCAAATACGGTATCGGCCGGTTGGTTGGTCAGGCTGGAATCAATTTTTTCGATACGTCCGTCTTTAATGAATATGTCAGCAGGGCGGGATTCACCCTCGTTTACGAGATTGGCATTGGTAATAAGCGTGGTTTTCATGCGGGGGACAATAGGTAAAGTGCCCCCCCGATGCAACGATCTGTGCGCTTATTTTGTCATGATGACCAGCGCCAGCCACGGCACGAGGTTAAAGACGAGGAACAGCAGCTTGTACGCACCAACCATAGCCGTAAAGTACTGCACTGTTGCTTTCTTTGCTGACACCGAACCATTTGCAAACGAAATTGGTGAGGAAGTTTTTCATGAATATACATGCTATGGCGGTTCAGCTATACCGCGCCAGGTTGATCAGGGTCATCCAGCCGAAGAATTCTCTCATAATTTCAGCGTTCATGGTGTGCCTCCTTAAGCTGTAACGACAGTACGTATTTTGAATTGTTGACTCAATTCCTAAAAAATGGATGATGCCACGAGTTTTTAACCAATTGTTGGAAGATTGAAGTGGAAAAAATAGACATCTTATACCAAATTAGTGCCAATTAACGAACAGGTAGGTTTTCAATGAGTGAATTTATTCAGGAACGAATCACAGATGCTCAGGCACTGGACATGCTGCAGAACATGTCGACCCCCGAATTAATGGGCCGTGCCGATGCGATCCGTCGCGCCCGTCACGGCAATAAAACCTACTATGTACACAGCCATAACCTGAACCCGACCAACCTCTGTGTTGTAGAATGCAATCTCTGCTCATTCTGGCGGCCTGAAGGGGCTGAAGACGCCTACATCACGACCCTTGAAGATGCCCGTAAAAACCTGGAACGCGCGCAGAACTGGAACCTGACCGACCTTCATATTGTGGGCGGCATGATTCCTGATCTCGACATGGAATATTACGAAAACCTGTTTTCCCTCTCCCGCGAAATGCTGCCGGGTGTTTTGCTGCAGGGTATGACTGCGGTGGAAATCCACTGGATTGCCGGAAACGCAGGGATCTCCATTAAGGAATGTCTACAGCGTTTGCAGGCGTACGGCTTTGGTTCCATTTCCGGTGGTGGGGCTGAAATTTTCCACGGCGAGATTCGCAAGAAAATCGCAACCACCAAGATTCTCGCGGAGCATTGGCTTGATGTTCACCGCGAAGCACACGGGTTAGGTATTCCTACCAATGCAACGATGCTCTTCGGCCATATTGAAGAGGACTGGCACCTGATCGACCATCTGTCCCGTCTGCGCGAGCTGCAAGATGAAACCGGCGGTTTCCAAGCCGCGATTCCGCTTCCGTTCCAGACCAACGGTACAGCGCTCGGACTGAAGTATGGTCCATCCGGCGATCGCCAGGTTCGCGTTGCAGCAATCACACGAATCTATCTCGATAACTTCCCGCATGTCCGCATGCTTGTGAACTACATGGACCGCAAGCTCCTCGGCGTGCTGACACATAGTGGAGTGGACGACATTGGCGGAACCAGTTTGGAAGAACGTATTGCCAAAGAGGGCGGCGCTCCAACGAGCCAGAAATTCTTTACCGCGCAGGAAATGGAAGATTTTCTTTCCAACCTCGGTCATACGCCGGTCCTAACCAACAGTGTATATGCTCAGGTGGAAGGTCAGCCGGATGTAAACGCCCTTCCGGAAGCGCCGGTCGTTTCAAGCCGCTGGAAAACTATTCTTGATCGCGTAGAAGCGGGCGAACGGATCAATGCAGAGGACGCCGCAATTATATACGACGAAGCTCCTTTCCAGGAACTGGGTCGTGTGGCAGATCTTCGCCGCCGTGCTGCAGTGCCCGGCGATCTGGCAACGTACGTATTCGATAAAAACCTGAATACGACCAATGTATGCGTTGTGGACTGTAAATTCTGTGCTTTCTATACCAAGCAGGAAAAAGACAATGCTTACGTCAAAAGCCCGGAAGAAATTGTTAAGCAGGTGAAGGAAGCCGCGGCTGCAGGGGCAACACAGATTCTGATTCAGGGCGGACTGCATCCAGATCTTAAACTCGATTATTATGAAGCCTGCCTGTCAGGCATCCGCGATAATGTGGACATCTGGATACACTCCCTGTCGCCGACGGAAATCGAATTTATGGCGGCCATGGAACATATCTCGATCAAGGAAACCCTGCAGCGTCTGAAAGATGCAGGTCTGCAATCCTTGCCGGGCGGTGGAGCAGAAATTCTGAACGACGATATCCGAAAACGGATCAGCCCTAAAAAGACCCGCTCGAAAGCGTGGCTGGATCTGATGGAAGATGCGCATGACATCGGACTGAAGACTACTGCCACCATGGTGTACGGTTTCGGCGAAACGACCGAGCAGCGTGTTGAGCATTTCATGAAAGTGCGTGACCTGCAGGATAAAACCGGCGGGTTTACTGCATTCATTCCTTGGAGCTTTTCACCGGATATGACCGATCTCGAATGTCCCCGTGTACAGAATGGGGTAGATTACCTCCGCCTGATTGCCATGGCACGGATCATTCTCGACAATGTACCTCATCTTCAGGCGGGCTGGGTTACAGAAGGTCCCGACGTATCGCAGCTGGCCTTGCAGTTTGGTGCGGATGATTACGGCGGTGTACTGATGACTGAAGAAGTGGTCAGCGCGACCGGCGTTGATTATAAAGTAGACGAAGATTTGGTGATTAATCTGATTCGCGAGGCGGGTTGGGTTCCTTCTCAGCGTACGACGCAGTACGATACGATTCGGATTTACGACGAACCCATTGCCAACGCTTAGCTGGAATCTAAAAACCGATGGCTAAAAATGTATTAGGTGGCCCGCTCATCTCCTGTAGCGAAGATCCAATGACTGGTTTTTTTCGAAACGGAAAATGCGACACCCGCGCCGATGATCAGGGGATGCATACGGTGTGCGTTCTAATGACGGATGAGTTTCTGACTTTTTCCCAGGAATGCGGAAATGATCTGTCTACGCCTATGCCGGAGTACGGTTTTCCGGGGTTGAAAGCGGGCGATTTCTGGTGTCTCTGCATGGCGCGCTGGGTTCAGGCTCATGATGCAGGTATGGCGCCGCAAATTAAACTAGAGGCCACGCATGCTTCCGTACTTGAGTTTGTGGAAATGAAACACCTGCAGGAATATGCCGTAAGCAAATAGTCGAGGGTGTTTACTTGCAGAAGTTTTCCGTGCTGAACATTCAGCTAAAGCCTTATTTCACTGAGGGAATTGGAGGCTGAGCCATTAACCAGCCAAGTGAAACCAGAAAGAGATCCATCTCGCGGACTGTTTCAGTGTATTTGGCTTTATTGAAGAAGCTATGCGGCTGACCTTCATAGAGATGCAGATCGCATCGATCACCATTTGCCTCCATCAGGCTTTTATACGTTTCGGCAGTCGCGACAGGAATTAGATCATCCTTGGTTCCAAGAAAGATGATCGTTGGTGGAGTGCCTTTCTTTAAATTCTGCATGGGAGAAAAGCCTTTCCAATATTCCTTTACCCGGTCATATCCATATCCCTTTTCGGAATTATCAAAGACGGGATTAAAAAGGACCAATGCCTGAGGTACACAACTGACCGTAGTATCTTCATCGGGCTCATTAAACTGCGACAAGGTAGCCGTAGCGGCTGCAAGGTGACCTCCCGCCGATCCGCCGCCAGCAGCAATCCGGTTGGGATCAATACCCAGTTCCTTTGCATGAGTACGCACCCAGCGCATAGCCGATTTTGCATCCATCACGCAGACTTTGGGATCGGTGCCGTGCCCTTTCTTTGTTCGGTATTCAGGCGCAATTGCCACCATACCGCGTTCGGCCAAATGCTTGGACTGTCGGTAGAATTGCGAAGGAGTACCCCCGTTCCAACCACCGCCGAAAAAGAATATAATGGCCGGTTTCTGATCTTTACAGGAGTGCTTTGCCGGATTGAATATGTGCAATCGAAGTTCGCCCTGCGGCGTTTCCTTATAGGGAACGATCTGGTCGGGTTTCGGCTTATCAGCTGCCCATGCAGCTGTGGTCAGCACTGAAATTAAAAGGACTAGTTTTCTCATGATGTATGCTTTCTTTCTATAACCATTGGTACAGTACAGTAAAAAAGTGATACTGAAACAACGATATGCTGATGGGTTTTCGGACATACAGCGCTATAATGTTCAAATTAAATAGGAAAATAAGATGTTAAAGACATGGCTTGAAGAATTGTTTATTTCTATCGGTGCGGCTCCTGCATCAGCTGATGAGCTGGCGGTCGTGGGTTTTCTACTTTTGATCACTGCGGCGGCTTATCTGGTTTACTGGATTCTGCGCAACTATTTGCTGAAGGCAATTCACAAGGTTACGCTAAAAACATCGAATATCTGGGATGATGCATTGATGGAAACACGCGTTTTCCACCGCTTACTCCGGCTAATCCCGCTCACATTTATTTTGCTTTGCATCGACCGTTCGATGCCCGGTAATTTTGTCCTGTTAAAAAGACTTCTGTTCGCGCTGATCATTCTTGAGGCCACTCGCGCTATAGAGGCCTTTCTCAATGCGATCGTTAATATTTACCGGAGAGATGACAGTACAAGCCGCAAACCTATCCGGCCATTAATCCAGTCCCTCATTATTGTTCTCTATCTGCTTGCGGGCATTTTTATTATCTCTGTTCTGCTGAACAAATCGCCATGGAACCTGTTTGGGTTACTCGGTGGTTTAACCGCCGTTACCATGCTCGTTTTCAAGGACACGATTCTTGGTTTTGTCGCCGGAATTCAGCTGGGTGCCTACGACATGGTGCGGGAAGGCGACTGGATTGAAATGCCGAAGTATGGCGCCGATGGCGATGTGATTGAGGTGACTGTGAATACCGTCAAGGTACGTAACTGGGATAAAACCATCAGTACGATTCCAACGTATTCATTGATTTCTGATTCGTTCAAGAACTGGCGCGGTATGAGTGAGTCCGGTGGCCGCCGTATCAAACGCTCGATCTGTGTCGACATGAATACCGTGTGTTTTGCCGATGAATCCATGCTCGAAAAATTCCGGAAAATGGAACTGCTCAAGGACTATGTTACCAAAAAGCAGGAAGAGATCAATACGGCGAATCAGGAGCAGGGGATTGATCTTTCCTCAACAGTGGTCAATGGCCGTCGCCAAACCAACCTGGGTATTTTTCGCGCATACCTCGTTCATTATCTGCGGAGTAATCCGAAGATTCATACGGGTATGACTTTCCTCGTACGTCATCTTCAGCCGACTCCGCAGGGGCTTCCCGTGGAGATCTATGTTTTTAGTTCGGATAAAAACTGGGCGAACTATGAGGCAATTCAGGCTGATATTTTTGACCATATTTTAGCCGCGCTTCCTGAATTCGATCTGCGCGTGTATCAGCAACCGTCCGGGATGGATGTTGCTTCGCTGAGAGGGTAAAGCAGCGTACGCAGGGCAGTTTGGTGGGGCTTGATCACGGGTCGCGGCTACACGCACTGCTCAGATGCATTGTGTAGGGCGGGGGCCGAGATCCCGCCCCCGGTCGCAAAGCCGGTTCGTTCGTAAACTACCCATTTTTCCCAGTCACGTCCTGATTTAAAGTTGTCACTTATTAGTTCAACTTCTCTCATCGCTTAGGCTCCTTTAGGAGCCGGTTATTCAGCAGTTGCGCCTCCCGGAGGGAGGGACAACTCTCCCCCTCCTCCGGAGGAGGGGGATAAAATTTTACGCCGCCTTTTTAAATTCTTTGTGCACCTCTTCGGGCGTCTTGTATTTCAATGACAAATGCGGATGGCGGGTATTTGTAGAGCAGCACCGCCTGGTCTACCGAAGCAACAGCATGCTCCTTGCTCCGAAAGGTGCTTCCCAATCCATATTCCTGTTTCAGGATACCATTCGCCCGCTCAGCCTTGGCATTCTCGTAGCAGTGATTTTCTTCCGTCATGCTGATCCCCAGCCCGTGTTCGCGAAGCCGTCCAGTATATACATGCGAACAGTACTGGCTTCCCCGGTCGGAGTGATGCATGGGGTGCTGATCCTGTTCAAGCTCCTTAACCGCTTTTTCCAGAGCATTCAGACAACCTTCGGTCTCCAGCGTGTCGCCGGCATGGTAGCCTACAATTTTACGGGAGTAGGCATCGGTGATCAGACTCAAGTAAAGGAACCCCTCATCGGTGCGGATATAGGTGATATCGCTGACCCACGCTTCGTTCGGCTTCGTCAGTTCCATGCCCTTGAACTGGTTGGTGAATACGGGAAGATAGTGGCGGCTATTGGTCGTCCGGGGAGCTTTCGGCAAGGGATCGAGCAATAGTCCTTTTTCTCCGAGCACCTTGAAAAAATGATCCCGACCTATCCGAACTGATGATGCCTGGGAATTGACAGAAAAAGGGACAGCTGCGACGGTATCTATAAAACATATCCACGCCAAGGAAGGTACAGTGCATGGCCTGACTCAATGTCTTTGCCCGAACAGGATCCGTATCTCGAATTTAGTTAGCGATAAATTGGACTTTCGAATCAGGGGGTTATTTTGCTATTTCTCAAGGCCGTTTAATTAAGGAGAACCATGGAAGATTTACGCGGTTTAATCGAAGAAGTTGCTGAAAAAATAGAACGTACCCCGGCGTCGGCGAATGTGTTGATTGGGTTTGACGGGTTTATTGACGAAATTATTCGCCTGGTGGATACACGGGCCTCTGCGACGGAATATACCGCGATTCCAACCATTGCTGAATTTGGTGAGCGTATCTCTGCGGCGGCCGGGCTGAGTTGTAATATTGAAATGGTACCGCAGCAGGTCAAGCTCGGTGGGAATGGCCCGATCATGGCGAACAGTCTTGCCTGCCAGGGCTATGGTGTAACGTATGTCGGCGCGCTGGGTGCCGAAGGTAAGGTGAATCCCGTATTTCAGGAATTTGCGGATAGCTGCAAAGAAGTGATTTCGCTGTGTGATCCGGCCCATACGGATGCTTTAGAATTTAATGATGGTAAAATCATGCTGGGCAAGATGGATACCTTGCCACAGGTGAGTTGGAAAAACCTTCTGTTGCAGGTTTCTGCAGCAGCCATGCAGGAACGGCTGGAACAGGTGGAGCTGATTGGCGGTGTGAATTGGACGATGTTGACGAGCATGAACAGTATGCTGCGCGGGTTCAGTACATTGCTGGCAAAATGCTCCAGCCGCGCCAAAGTTTTTATCGACCTGACTGATCCGCGTAAACGCAGTAAGGAAGATATTCTGGAGGTGTTATCTATTCTGACCGAGATGCAGGCGGGTGCCGATGTGGTGCTGGGCCTGAATGAAAATGAATCTGTGCAGATTTCAGAAGCGCTGTTTGATTATGCGTCGGACAGCATCACGGATCGTGCCCAATTGATTCGAACGAAATTAGGTCTTTTTCAAGTGGTCATTCATCCCACGCGGTCGGCCGTCGTTGCATCGGCCGATGGCGAATGGTTCCTGGAGGGGCCGTATACGCAAACACCCAAATTGACGACGGGTGCAGGCGACAACTTTAATGCAGGCTATTGCAATGGTTTGTTGAGCGGGTTAACCCCGGTGCAATGTTTGGTTGCCGGGGTGTGCAGCTCTGGATTTTACGTCCGCAACTGCCGATCTTCCAGCCGTACAGAGATGGTCGGCTTTATGCGCCAATGGGCCGCTGTGGATGGCGGCGATTTACCGTAATCTCCCTCCAACCCTTCATTTTTATAGGATATAAAATATGTCGTATAAGATATGAAACTGGCGTTTTATGGGCCGCAAACTGAAAAAATATATACTGTAGTATATTAAAAAATAATCTCGTGCAGAGCTGGTAGAGCAAGCGGGAGACCCGTAAAAATGGGTACTAATCCTGTTACCTTTTCGTGAGCTGGCGTTGGTGTGATGGATGAGGGGGTAGGACGCGATCGCCGAGCGCGCCGGTCAATCGTAACGGCCATTCATGCGTGCAGACGGTTCGACGAACCGTCCCTGCCATGTGGCCAATCCCCTCTGTTAACCCTGTTGTCTCTGCGTGATCAAAATCCAGTACATGCGCACGGCTCGGTGCTCCGTCCCTAACGAATAAAAAAGCCACCGCGGGTGGCGGGGCTTTCGGATTGATTCAGGGTTAATCCTGATATCCGTTGGGGTGTGAGTTGTGCCAGTTCCATGCGCTTTCGACAATGTCTTTTAGATCGGCATGCTGCGGATCCCATCCGAGTACGGTTTTGGCTTTGGTGGCGTCGGCCACCAGCGCCGTGCAGTCGCCGGCTCGGCGCGGCTGCATTTCGGCAGGGATCACATGGCCAGTTACTTCGCGGCAGACATCAATCACTTCCTTTACGGTATAGCCATCGCCGTTGCCGAGGTTGTAGGCCCCGGAAAGGCCGGGCTTGAGCGCAAGGATGTGCGCCTGCGCCAGATCCTTGATGTGGATGTAGTCGCGAACACAGGTGCCGTCACGCGTTTCATAGTCGTCGCCAAAGATGAAGATTTTTTCACGCTTGCCTTGGGCAACCTGAAGGATAAGTGGAATAAGGTGGCTTTCCGGAACGTGCGCTTCGCCATATTGCTCCGTTGCGCCGCAGGCATTGAAATAGCGTAAGAAGACGCATTCAACGCCATGGATTTTCTCGCCCCATTTAAATATTTTTTCACAGAGCAGTTTGGATTCGCCATAGACGGATTCAGGCTTCTGCGTAAGGGATTCATTCATCGGCATTTTTTCAGGCGTCCCGTAGGTGGCGCAGGTGGAGGAGAAGATCAGTTTCTTGCAGTCGGCCTCAACCATGGCGTGCATTAAGTTAAGCGATCCGCTGACATTGTTTTCGAAGAAGGGCATGGGGTCGACCATCGATTCGCCGACTTCGATGTAGGCTGCAAAATGAATGACGGCATCCGGACGTTCCGCTAGCAGGGTGCTTTTAATATCTTCCTTATAGCGGAGATCGCCTTCAATTAATTTTGCACGGGGATCAACCGCTTGGCGGTAGCCGCGCTCAAGTGTATCGAATACAACGACTTCATGTCCTTCGTTGCAGAGCATTTGGGTGGTAACGCTTCCAATATATCCGGCGCCGCCGGCAACTAATACTTTCATGATTGGGTTCCTTTCGTGAGACGTGATAGTCACGACTCATGCGTCAATCGTTATTCTTTATTTAATAATTTGAGCACCTTCGGATGGGATGATTGTTTCCGCTGTGGGTTCCAGTCCTTTGGTTTTGCAACGTTCAATAATCTTATCACAAATCGCATCGGCATCTGCCGCATAAACAAGTGCAACCACACTTCCGCCCCATCCGCCACCTGACAGGCGGGCACCAAGAGCGCCGGCATCGCGCGCGGCTTCAACAACTATGTCGAGCTCATCACAGGAATTTTCAAATGCGGCCATGGAGGTTTCGTGCGAGTCGAACAGGAACTGTCCAAAGGCTTTCAACTTTCCATCAGCCAATAGCTTAACGCCTTGTTCAACGCGGGTAATTTCACAGACAACGTGCGTTGCGCGCTGAGCGGCTTCGGGATCGATCTTATCCTTGTTCGCTTTAAATTCTTCCCACGAAACATCGCGCAGTGCTTTGACCGGATGATCGAGCAGGGCATCTAATTCAGCCGCAGCTTTTTCGCAGCTGATCCGCCGCTCATTGTAGGGGGAGTCGGCCAGCGTATGTTTGATGTGCGGATTAATCATCAGGAAGACGACATCGTCAGGCAGTTTAACCGGATAGGTTTCCAGTGTCCGGAAGTCGGAGTGAATCAATCCATGGTGGACGCCGTAAATGCTTGAGAACTGGTCGAGCAGTCCACAGTTGCAACCGGCAAAGTTGTTTTCAGCGGCCTGGGCCAGAATGCCGATTTCATTTTTATCGAGTTCCTTTCCTGCATATTTAAGTACGGCAAAAGCGGTGGCCACTTCGAGTGCGGCAGAGCTGGAGAGTCCCGCTCCCATGGGGATGGAGCCGAGGAAGGTGCAATCGATGCCGTCAACATTTATGCTCTGTTCGCCGAGGTAGTACATGACGCCTTTGACGTAGTTGGCCCATTGGTGTTTCTTTTCCAGCCGCTCGTCGGTTGAGGGGTCGAACTCGGTCGTGTCGCGAATATCGCCGGCAGTAAGCCGAACGCCGGGTTTGTCGGATGCTGAAATGCAAAAACAGTGGCCCATGTTGATGGCTGCTGAAAACGTGGTGCCTTCATTATAGTCGGTATGATTTCCCAAAACTTCGATGCGGCCGGGGGCGTATGAAATGGTGGTTGGCTCATGGCCATAGGTCTCGGTGTGAATCGCGATGGCCTGTTCAACTACAATTTCGTCATACATGATCTTTCTCCGGAAATGGATTTATGAGCGTTAAACTTTAGTAAAGAAGTCAGATTTAATCCATAGCATAACTAAGCAAAGACATGGACAAATCCAGCGGTATATGTTCTTTTTTGCCCATGTTGGAATCACTACATCATACGATCAGTCAGAAAGTGGCAGAGATTTTTGACCTCTATACAGAGCTGCACGGCATACGAATTACGCTGTTTTCTCCAGAAGGGCGGCTCATTTATCCGGATGCGGTTGGCCGTCCAAACTGCCAGCACTGCACGATGCTGCGCGATACCCTCGGGCTCGATTCCAAATGCCGCGAACTTGATCACAAAATGATGCGCGCGGCGTTTGAAAGGCAGAACATGATCACCTATACCTGCCACGCTGGCATGCGCGAAGCAACAACGCCGATTCTTTTAGAAGGGGAGTTGGCGGGGTATGTCATGCTGGGTCAGTTTCGCAGCGAAACGGCTCCAGCGGTTTCACCCTATTCCAACCATTGGAACGCAGAGCAGGGGAATGATGACCTTCAGCAGGCCTACGAACAAACCGCCATTTTCCCGGAGCATAAAATAGAAACCCTGCTTTCCATATTCCGTCATTTGCTTGAATTCATCATTGGCGGTCAGCTGATCCATCACAAAGACTACGATCTGATCCAGCCCGTGATTGAGAAAATTCAGAATCATCCGGAACAGGAACTCACGCTGGAAGTGGCCGCGAAGCTGGTTGGTCGCAGCCCTTCGACGGTTTCACGCCTGTTTAAGAAAGTTACCGGTCGGAGCTTTAAGCAGTATCAGGTCAGCCATCGACTCGAACTTGCAGCCATTCAGCTCCAAGCCATGCCCAACCGTCCCGTCGCCGAAATCGCCCTCGCGGTAGGCTACGATGACCCGCTCTATTTTTCCCGCGTCTTCCGCAGGCAGTTTAATTGCTCGCCATCCGAACATCGGAATCAATAGAGCTGAAATTTACTATTTTGATATAGCTTTCAGTTATTTCCGAAGTTGCCCTGCATTCGGGACGGTTGAATGGAGTTTCAGCTAATACCTAGGTTTAGCATCGGAAAAATCGGCAACCCCGTAGGAATGACCGGTGCAGACCCTGATAAGTGGCAGGAAAGTGGCATCGGGATCAGTGCCGATGGAGTGGACGAGAATGGCGAATCCATCACGTCGCGCCGTACAACCTATCGCTATAGCGAGGCTGGTTGGTAATATTAGCTTTGCATATACTTTCGCCACTCCAGGCGTTCTGAAGCTCCCGACATCCCGTCCCCCGATATGATGTCTGGGGCGTCTTTTTAGTGAGGAATAGTTGGTATAAAATCGAATTATTTAGAATTATTTTTTCGATATTTAAGAAATGCGATGGCAGCACCGCAAACCGGTGTTTGATTCTTTAACTCGCCGATGGCCGCTCTCGTCTTCCACCTGTTTCATGAACCGTTCAGCAGATCCCGGAAGAATCTTTTCAAACTCCGCAAGGTGTGCGGGATGTGGTATCGGACCGCTGTATTGCTCTCCTCTTTGCAATAGTACGGTTAGTGTTTGTTGCTGCTGCGGATCGAGCCGTTTGAGAATGTCTTGAGGAACCTCAATTTCAAGGTCATATCTTAAGCATTTGCATAATATTTCCGATAGGATTTGTTGACTTATAGAAGCTATATTAACCCGATATAATGCACAGCCTAAACCTAAACAACCCTTTCTATGCTCAGGGTCATTTCCTAAAATTCTCCAACTACCTGAACTCAAACAGTTTGAATTTTAGCTAAAAAAACCCACCACCTTCTGCTCCCATAGGATGGATGAAGACTGTAAATCCTGATTGGAAAAAGGCGGGCTCCGCGACGCGGGGCGAAAAAGATAAGCTTGAAGTTGTCGTAGTGCCCAAGGCCGAACCTGGGCGTTTCGACGAACTCATGGGCGACCTGCACTATCTCGGATCGGCCAAGCCGACCGGAGACTTCATAAGGCAGGCGGTGGTA
>JAZGFK010000073.1:0-20561 GCA_036479375.1 Pontiella sp.
TGGGTGCTACCTTTCTCTTGCTCCATGCCGATGCTCCTATCCTCGTTTGTGGTGAATTGAAGAAAGGTTCATTCTGGCATGGGGCACTCGATTTCCAAACTGGGCATTTTAATTTACAGTCTACCAAGGAATTTTGATGGTTTCTTCTTCCTAATGAACGACGCAGGATTCCCCTATAATCCTGCGCTGTTTTCTTTTTCTGCTCCCGCGAAATCCTGATTTAGCTTTCCACCTCCTCAAAAACCACTTAAACACTCAAAAAGACAATGATTTTACTTTTATATTGAAATATCCGGATAAACGGATATATACAGTTCAACCCTTTGAAACGGACGGTATTGAATGAGTGATAAAACAGATTTTTCAAAATATACCCTGGCCAGTGGCAAACAATTTGCCGAATTGCTTCAAAAGCAAGTATTGATGCTCGATGGCGCTATGGGCACGATGATCCAGAAGCACAAACTGGAAGAGCCCGATTTCCGCGGGGATCGCTTTGCGGACCATCCGTCCGACCTAAAGGGAAATAACGATCTGCTGACGATTACCAAGCCGGATCTGATCGAAGATATTCACGTGGAATTCCTTGAAGCTGGTGCGGACATCATCGAAACCAACACCTTCAGTTCCACCACTATATCGCAGGCCGATTATGCCCTCGAGACACTCGTTCGCGAATTGAACATTGAGTCGGCTGTTGTGGCACGGCGCGCAATCAACCGCGTTCTCGAAAAGGATCCGACACGCACCTTGTTTGTGGCGGGCTCGATTGGCCCGACCAACCGTACCGCCTCCCTTTCACCTGACGTGAATGATCCCGGTTACCGTGCCGTTACGTTCGATGATCTGGTTGAAGCCTATTCCGAACAGACAGAAGCACTGATTGAAGGAGGAGTAGACATCATTTTAGTCGAAACTATTTTCGACACGCTCAATGCCAAGGCCGCGCTTTACGCGGTAGATGAAGTATTCGAAAAAACCGGAGTGCGTCTGCCCGTAATGATTTCGGTAACGATTACCGATAAATCCGGCCGCACCCTTTCCGGACAGACGCCTACCGCTTTCTGGTATAGCATCGAACACGCAAACCCGATTTCTGTTGGCATCAACTGCGCGCTCGGCGCCGAAGATATGCGCCCCTACTTAGAAGAGCTCGGCGAAGTGGCACCCTGCTACATCAGCATCTACGCCAATGCCGGCCTGCCCAACGCATTCGGTGGGTACGACGATACCCCTGAAGACATGGCGAAAACCTATGATGACTTTGCCGAGCACGGTCTGGCCAACATATGGGGCGGCTGCTGCGGCACCACGCCCGATCACATCCGCGCCATGGCCGAGGTGGTTAAAAAGCATCCGCTACGAGTTCCCCCGGAACCCGATTTCCATTCGCGCTTCAGCGGACTCGAACCCATTCATATTACCCCGGAAATGAATATGGTGATGGTCGGCGAGCGGTCCAACATTACCGGCTCGCCTAAGTTTGCGCGACTGATCCGCGAAGGCGATCTTGAAGCTGCACTTCAGATTGCGCGCCATCAGGTCGAAACCGGCGCCAACTTTGTCGATATCAATATGGATGAAGGACTGATCGATTCCAAAGCCATGATGGTTAAGTTCCTACATTTAGTTGCTTCTGAACCGGATATTTCAAAAGTTCCGATCATGATCGACTCCTCTAAATGGGAGGTTATTGAAGCCGGTCTGAAATGCGTTCAAGGCAAGAGCATCGTCAACTCCATCAGCATGAAGGAAGGCGAAGATGCGTTCCGTGAACAGGCCCGCAAGGTTCAGCGCTATGGCGCAGGCATGGTCGTAATGGCGTTCGACGAAAAAGGCCAGGCCGATACCACCGAACGCCGGATTGAAATCTGC
Organism: Pontiella sp.; assembly: GCA_036479375.1. Lineage (GTDB taxonomy): Bacteria > Verrucomicrobiota > Kiritimatiellia > Kiritimatiellales > Pontiellaceae > Pontiella. The sequence continues at coordinate 1,876 of JAZGFK010000073.1, forward strand.
ACCCGAGCTTACACGATACTCGTTGACGAATTGGGCATCGATCCGACTGATATCATTTTTGACCCGAACGTCTTCCCGATCGGAACCGGCATGGAGGAGCACCGCATCAACGCGATCTCCTTCTTCGAAGCCGCGGAACATATTCGTAAAAACCTGCCCGGCGCGATGATCAGCGGAGGCATCAGCAACGTTTCGTTTTCGTTCCGCGGAAATAACCGTGTACGCGAAGCCATTCATGCCTCGTTCCTGTACCATGCAACAAAGGCCGGCCTGAACATGGGCATCGTCAATCCCGGCATGCTGGAAGTCTACGATGAGGTTCCTAAAGAGCTAATGGAACGCGTCGAGGATGTGGTTCTTAACCGCCGCGATGATGCCACCGAACGACTGATTGATTATGCCGAAATCGTTAAAGCTGAAGATACAGGCGAGAAGATCGTTGTAACGAAGGAATGGCGTAACGGCACCGTTGAAGAGCGCCTCAAACACGCCTTGGTGAAAGGGATTGTCGACCATATTGATTCCGACGTCGAAGAAGCGCGGCTACAGTACGACCGCCCGCTCCATGTTATTGAAGGCCCGCTGATGGCGGGGATGGATGTGGTTGGCGACTTGTTCGGTTCCGGTAAAATGTTCCTTCCGCAGGTTGTGAAAAGCGCGCGCGTCATGAAAAAAGCGGTGGCCTTTCTGCTCCCGTTTATGGATGCAGAAAAAGATGGTGGAAAAGCGACCAGTGCCGGAAAAATCCTGATGGCAACCGTTAAGGGAGACGTGCACGATATCGGCAAAAATATTGTCGGCGTCGTACTGGCCTGCAACAACTATGAGATCAAAGATATCGGCGTTATGGTTCCTTGGACAACCATACTCAAGGAGGCCAAGGAATGGGGTGCAGATATCATCGGCCTTTCCGGCCTGATCACACCTTCGCTCGACGAAATGGTGCATGTGGCCAAAGAGATGGAACGTGAAGGCATGAAGCTTCCGTTGCTGATTGGAGGGGCAACCACGAGCAAGAAACACACCGCCGTTAAGATTGAACCGGAATACAGCGCGCCGGCAGTCCACGTACTCGATGCATCCCGTGCGGTTTCAGTGGTGCAGTCGCTGCTCAGTCAGGATATCGCTTATCGCCGCGGCCTTAAAATTGAATACAACGCCATCCGCGAATCCCATATTGCCTCGCAGGAAGCCCGCGAATTTATGCCGTTGGAAAAAGCCCGGGCAAATGCCTTTTCCACGGATTGGAAAACCTACGTGCCGCCAAAACCTTCCTTTACAGGAATTCAGGTAATCAACGATGTGAAAGCTGAAGATCTGATTCCTTACATTGACTGGCTCCCCTTCTTCTGGACTTGGGAGTTGCCGGGGCGCTATCCCGAAATTCTCGAAAACGAAGGTGAAATCGGAGTGCGGGCCCGCGAGGTGTTCAACGATGCACAGGTATTGCTTAAACAAATCATTGATGAAGGGCTCTTCAACTTTAGCGGAGTGCACGGGTTTTTCCCGGCAAACCGCGTAGGTGACGATATTGAAGTCTACACCGACGAATCCCGCAGCGAGGTCAAAACCAAATTCCACTTCCTTCGCCAGCAGATGATTAAAAAAGACGACACTCCCAACCGGAGCCTGGCTGACTTTATCGCGCCCAAGGATTCAGGTGTTGCGGATTATATCGGTGGCTTTGCAGTCACATCCGGCAAGGGCGTTGGCGAACTGGCTCAGAAATATAGAGATGACCACGACGACTATAGCTGCATTCTTGTTCAATCGCTAGGTGATCGACTGGCAGAAGCGTTCGCCGAATATCTGCATAAGAAAACGCGCGATGACTGGAGCTACGGAAAAGATGAAGTCCTGACTCAAGAGCAAATGATTAAGGAGAAGTACCGCGGCATTCGTCCGGCTCCCGGCTATCCGGCCTGTCCCGACCACACCGAAAAACGCGTCCTATTCGATCTAATGGAAGTTGAAAAGCATACTGCAATTGAGCTAACCGAAAGCATGGCCATGAATCCGCCGAGCGCCGTTTCCGGTCACTACTTCTCGCACCCCGACTCGCGCTACTTCCCGCTTGGCCGCATCGACCGCGAACACGTAATCGATTATGCCGCCCGAAAAGGATGGCCGGTTGAAGATGTGGAGAAATGGTTAAGCCCAAGTTTGGGGTATGATGCGTAGGGCGTGACGATTGAGCCGTGAGGCGTGACTGAAAAAGTGACGAGTGAGACATGAGCGGAGGAAGAACATGAACGATGCTGGATGGGAAAGAAACGTTCCGAACGTAATCAAGGCTGATTCGTTATGGACGGTAGAAGCTTACCGCCTTTCACTTTTCCTTGCGGATATTTCATGGCATGACGCAACTGAACTTTCCAAGGATAGCCGCACCCGATCACTCGCCGACCAACTATACCGCTCTGTCGGCTCTATGAGTGCTAATATCGAAGAGGGCTACTCGAAGCAAAGTTCAAAAGACCGAGCCCGATTCTACGAATACGCTTTAGGGTCCGCGAGGGAAAGCCGGGGATGGTACTATAAAGCACGTCATGTTTTAGGAGAGTCCGTTGGTGAGCATAGGATGGAACTTATAACGCAGGCTATCCGACTACTGATAAAAATGGTTCCCGATCAGCGTGGATATAAGATAAAAGAAAAGAGTCCTGAATACGTGACAAAAGACATCCAGCAAGAAAAGGTGCCCTTCTAAATCACGTCTCAATCGTCACGCAAGCTTTGATTCACAACCAAGGATAAACTCATGAAAGACATATTAGGTTTAATTAAACAACACCCCCTCATCTTCGACGGAGCCATGGGCACGATGATTTACTCGAAGGGTGTCTTCATTAATACCTGCTATGAGCATCTATGCATCACCAACCCGAAGTTAGTTGGGAGCATTCATCAGGAATATGCCGATGCCGGCGCTGATGTGATTGAAACCAACTCGTTCGGTGCTAACCGGCTCAAACTGCAAGCGCATGGATTGGCCGATCAGCTCGAAGCCATTAACCGGGCATCCGTTCGTCTTGCTCGCGAAGCCGCGGGCGATGATGCAATGGTTGCAGGATCCGTCGGCCCCATTCTTAAGTCTGGACAGGTCTTCCTCGATAGCCAGGCCGAAGAACTCGAAGAAACGTTCCGCGAACAGTTGACCATCCTCGCTGATGAAGGCGTCGACTTTTTCATGCTCGAAACTTTTACCCATATTCAGGAAGCACAGCTGGCAGCAAAAGTTGCCAAAGAATTCAGCGTTCCCGTTTTTGTCTCCGTCACGGTCAGCAAAGAAGGCGAAACTGAAAAAGGCCGCAAACTTGAACAGCTGATCCAAACGCTGGAACGTGATGGCAACGTCGACGGTATCGGCCTCAACTGCGGTGTCGGCCCCGCTGCGGCCTATGCCAATGCTGAGCGTGCCCTACCCCACACGACTAAACCGTTTGTCATTATGGCCAATGCCGGACTTCCGCAGGAAGTGGATGGCCGGATGATTTATATGGCTTCGCCTGAATATTTCACGGAATACGCTAAACGTATGATTGAACTCGGGGCCAGTGGCGTCGGCGGATGCTGCGGTACAACACCAGCCGACATTGCTCTGATGGCCAAGAATGTTAATACGATGACCGGCGTGAAACAGCATGTGGTCATTGCCAGTCATACCGACAAGGAAGCGCCCGAAGTGGCCGTTATTCCTATGGCAGATAAATGTAATTTTGCAGCAAAGCTTGCACGTGGTGAAAAGGTGACCAGCGTTGAGATCACACCACCACGATCTATCGATCTGCAGCCCATGCTCGATAAATGCCAGGTCTGCAAGGATGCGGGTATTGATGCGATTAACATTCCTGATGGACCGCGTGCCAGCGCACGCATTTCGCCCATGGTTGCGGCACTGGCCGTTGAACGTGAAGTCGGCATTGAAACCGTACTTCACTATTGCTGCCGCGATCGCAACCTGATCGGTATGCAATCCGATCTGCTCGGCGGCTATGCGGGGGGACTACGAAACTATCTTATCGTAACGGGCGATCCTCCCAAGCTGGGCGACTATCCCGACTCAACCGCCGTATTCGATGTTGATGCGGTCGGTCTGGCACAAGTGGTTACCAATCTGAACCATGGTCTGGATGTGGGCAGCAACCCGATTAATCCGCCCACAGGAATCCTGATCGGCGTAGGTGCCAATCCCTGCGCGGTCGAACCGGAACGGGAACTGCAGCACTACATGAACAAGATTCATGCAGGAGCCGAATATGCCATTACCCAACCGATTTTCGATCCCGATGCTTTATTGCGATTCCTCGACGAGGCGGAATCAAAGGGCGGAACTATTCCGGTTGTCGCCGGCGTTTGGCCGCTCGTGTCTCTTCGCAATGCGGAGTTTCTGAAAAACGAGGTTCCGGGCGTCGAGGTTCCCGATTCGATCCTCGAACGGATGAGTCACGCCAAGACCAAGGAAGATGGCCGGAAGCTCGGCATCGAGATTGCGCGCGAAATATGTGACCGCATTTCCGACCGCGTGGCGGGCTATCAGGTCAGCGCACCGTTCGGGATTGTCGATCTCGCCCTGCAGGTGCTTCAATAGTTTTCGAATTCGCGGGTAAGCGAACGATGGGTTCCACCGGCTACTTCTTGTGGATCCAAATTGTTTCGTTTTTCATCGTCGGCGTAGCATCGATCTGAAAGCAGATTTGCTCAATGATCTGCATGATGGATCCGTCCTGCGTATTAACGTTAACCTTGGCGTCCTTTTCCACATTACGGGCGCAAACAATGGGCACGCCCGATAAGTGCGTCAGCATAGTGAAAGCGTCGTGAGCAGCGAGATCTTGAATTCGAACGGGCACCCCTTTGGCTTCCAGCTTCTCCATGAGGAGCTCGTCCGAAGACTGATCGATTTCAAGGCGATAGATCGCGTCGTTCAATTTAAAACTGGCACCATTTGTCAGCGCGACAACCCCCGAGGAAACCCCGGTTTTCGCATCGACAATTTTTCCCATTTGTTGCTCTGCCATGGCCGTCCCGATTACCATAAGCACGATGACACCTGCGTAAAAAAATGTTGCTTCCCTTCTCATAAATCTCTCCTCGCTGGGTGGGTGGAGTTGTTCTCCTGATACCCATACCAGCTCTTTCGCTATATGGTTGATCAACGTATCGTTTATCCAGTTAGAGATTCAAGAGCGAACGGAGCAATAGACAAGAGTTGCACGGTTTTAATCGATCCAGTCGAGCCCTTCGGTCTAAGCCCCGTGAACACCCTATATTTACAATAAGTAGATAATATCTCATCAATAGCTGGATGTTCCTGAAATAGACCTTTATATACTACGCCCTTTGAGCGAGGAAAATATGTCTGAAGATATCGAAAAACTGCATACCTACTACCGCGAGGGCGACAATCAATTCCAGCTTGCTGGCGGCGTAGAGGGCATTACGAAACTGGCGAACGATTTTTATGATCAAATGGAAGCGCTGAAAGAATCGCGGCGCATTCTGCATATGCATCCGACGGATCTGACGGAATCGCGGGAAAAACTTGCCCGTTTTCTATGCGGTTATTTGGACGGCCCCGAGCTGTATGAAGAAAAATATGGCCCGGTCGCACTTGGTCCCGCCCATAGTCATCTTGCCATTGGCACTCCAGAGAAAGACGCCTGGCTGCTGTGCATGAAGAAGGCGCTGGACATGCAATTGTACCCGCAGGAGTTCAAAGACTTCCTGTATATGCGATTAAATACGCCGGCTGAGCGGATCCGTAATCGCCCTTAGGTTGCAATGCCCACCCACTCGAGCAATGCCTCGGATAATTCCGCAATATTGATCGGCTTGGTGATGTAACCATCCATGCCTCCTTCAAGACATCGTTCGCGATCACCACTGAGTGCATGGGCGGTCATGGCGATAATGGGCAATCGAGGCCGCCCTTCTTTCAATTCGCGTTCCCGTATACGTTCAGTTGTTTCGAGGCCATCCATTCTAGGCATCTGAACATCCATCAGCACCAGATCGTAGGTTTCACTACCCAACCGATCAACCGCTTCAAACCCATCACTTACGGCTTCGGCAGCGCATCCCATTTTCTTTAACGTCCGAACAGCAACTGTTTGGTTAACCCGGTTATCCTCCACCACCAGCACACGGATGGTTCGTTCCAGTGCAAGAATGGCATCTCGTGTTTCTACGAGAATATTCACTGTGGCATTCAGGTCGTCTTCCTGATGATTAGCCCTCGGTTCTTTTCCGGAAAAATCAAAGGCGGTCTGACTGCCTCGGGCATGCTGCAAATCAACGGGGATCTCAAACCAGAAAACAGAGCCTTCGCCGACGGTACTTTCCGCTCCGATCTTGCCGCCCATGATTTCAACCAATTGCTTGCAGATTGTGAGTCCAAGCCCGGTACCGCCATACATCCGCGAAGTTGAAGCATCCAGTTGCTGAAAAGCCTCGAAGAGGTGTGCCACTTTTTCGGGTTCAATACCGATTCCGGTATCCCGGATTTCAAACCGCAAATGGATATGGTCGGCTTGTGTATCAGCTACAGAAACCTGAAGTGCCACTTCCCCTTCGTCGGTAAACTTAATCGCATTGCCTACGAGATTGGTCAGGATCTGCCGAAGGCGACCAACATCACCGCATAATTGGGCAGGTGCAGCTGAATCCACATGGATGGTCAGGTTGATGTCCCTGCGTTGCGCTTGAAGTACCAGAATGGCATGCAAATCATCAAGGACGCTTTGGAGGTTAAAATCCAACACTTCAATTTCCATGTGACCGGCTTCAATCTTTGAGAAATCCAGAATGTCATTCACGATGGCGAGTAGTAATTTACCGCTCTTTCGGACGGTATCGGCATATTCCTGCTGCTCATCCGTTAAGCCCGAATCCAGCAGCAAAGTCGTGACCCCGATAATCCCGTTCATCGGCGTTCTGACTTCGTGGCTCATGTTGGCCAGGAATTCACTTTTGGCAATATTGGCGGCCTGGGCCTCAATCGCGAGTTTGTTAGCCCGCTCAATGGAGATTTGTAGTTGTTCGTTGGCTTGCTGGAGTTTTTCGCGCGCTTCCTCCGTATCCTCGTTCATGCTGACGAGCAAGGCAATATTGGCTTCGCGGTCACGCAAGAGTCCATCGCGTGCCCGGTCCTCCTGTCGCCGCTCGGTAACATCAATTGCTGAAAAAATAATGCCCTGCGCCAAATCCCCCGGGGTCATGAGCGTCAGGTGCAGGTCAATATCAATGATTCGACCCTCCTTACAGCGCCACCGGGTTTCAATACCCGCGGTTCCATCCTGCGCAAGGACGGCATTAACGGTTGATCCAACACGATCATATTCATCCTTATCCGGAAAAATAAGCAGGGTTTTCTGTCCGATTAATTCTTCCTCGGTATATCCAGTAAGCGTCAGGAATGCCGGATTGACCCACTTACAGCAATGGTCCGCCACGATTCCAATACCAATGGGAACCGCGCCCATGATGTTCTTCATCCGATCTTCGCTTTTCTCCAGCGCTTGACGCAGGTTTTCACCGTGTTCACGGTCGTGATCGAGGTCAATTGCCCGCTGTTTCAGTTTGCCTTTAAGTTTTCTGTTCCAGATTAGAACGGCAACCAGAACCAGCAATACCGCCAGCTGCAAAGCCATGATATAGGGCCATATTCGGGATGGGTCAGACAAGGGTATAGTCGAAGTTGCAACTAGTAAAAAGAATTTCATTTTTCCAATGGGCGGAAGATCTTTTGCCTTCCAAGAGGAAAACTATGTCAAAAACTGTTCTACAGTGCGAATCATTCTTTCAAGCACTCGTTCCCGACCGAGAACGGCGAGCACGGGAAACAAATCCGGCCCCGATTGCACCCCCGAAACCGCAATGCGTACGGGTGCCATTACGGCGCCGAAACCCAGTCCGGACTCTTCAACAAATTCGTGCAGTGCCCTATCGGTACTTGCTTCGTCGAACGTTTCCAATGTTTGGAAAATTTCTTTCACTTTATTCAGGGTATCGGCAACGCCATCTTTCTGAAGTTTTTTTCTGACGGCCTTTTCGTCATACTCAAAATCGTCGTTAAAGAAATATCCAATCATGGGAGCAATATCGGCTACGGTTTTAACGCGCTCGCGGATCAACCCAAATACCCGTTTTGCATATTCCGATTCAGCATCGACCCCGGCCTTTTCCAGTTCCCAGAATGCCGCAACTTCAAACTCTTCGGTTGTAAGCTTCAGCATGTATTCGCCATTCATCCACGTCAGTTTTTTCATATCGACCTGAGCCGCAGACGACTGACAACGCGCCAGATCAAACGCTTCGATCATTTCATCGCGTGTCATGATTTCGCGGTCATCGCCCGGGGACCAGCCGAGAAGCGCGAGATAGTTAAACAGGGCATCTCCCAGAAACCCTTTTTCACGAAAATCGCCGACAAAGGCATCGCCATCGCGTTTGGAATAGGGTTTCCCCTGTGCGTTTACAATCATGGGGAGATGGGCAAAGTTCGGCACATCCGCACCCAGCGCCTGATAGAGCGCAATATGGCGGTAGGTATTTTCAATATGGTCGTCCCCACGAATGACATGGGTTACGCCCTGCTCGATATCATCGAGCACATTAGCCAGATGGAATACGGGTGTTCCGTTGGAACGGACAATGACAAAGTCCTGCATGTTTTCCGCCGCTTTAGAGAGCGTGCCCTTGATTCCGTCCGCGAACGAGGTGTCGTTGCCCGGCATTCTGAAAATCACGCATTCGCCCTGCCCGGTTCCGCCTTTGTCCTCCTTGTAGGCCATGCCTTTGGAGAGCAACAATTCAGCGGCTGCGAGGTGGGCTTCCATGCGGGTGCTCTGATAAAGCGGTTCGCCGTCCACATCCAACTTCAGCCAGTCCATGGCCTCGAGCAGCGTCTTGATCGCCTGCGGAGTGGAGCGTTCGCGGTCCGTATCTTCAACCCGCAGCAGGAAGTCGCCCCCATGGTGACGTGCAAACAACCAGTTGTAGATCGCTGCGCGCATATTTCCAATATGGACATTGCCGGTCGGGCTCGGTGCAAAACGTGTACGTACTTTCATGTGTCAAATCTCCGATTTGACGTGAAATGTGACGATTGAGGCGTGATTATTTTCACGCCTCGCGTTTCACTTTTCACGTTATATCATTTTGTCGGGCAATCAATTTGGTCTAGTTTCAGAAGAACGCGGAGGCTACCCCATGAGAGCGCACGATGTAAAAGAAATCCTGATCGATAAAACCACCATTGCCGAGCGAGTGGATGAACTGGTAGACGAGATCATCGATGCCGTTCAGCCGAACCAGCTAGTGGTTGTGGGTATCCTTAAGGGTAGCTTCATGTTTCTGGCGGACCTGATGCGCAGCTTCCACCGCCATAACGTGCATCCACGGGTCGATTTCCTAACCCTGTCCAGTTATGGATCCGGCACGTCTTCTTCAGGCACAGTTGAAGTCATCCACGACATTCGTGAAGACCTTTCCGGTGCTGATGTGCTGTTGGTCGACGATATTCTTGATACCGGACGAACCCTCGCCTTCACAAAGCAGCTCATGCTTGAACGAAATGCAAAGTCGGTTCACTCCTGCGTGCTGCTCGATAAGAAGGCGCATCGCGCGGTGGAATTCGAGGCTGATCATGCCGGATTTCCTATCGACGACCATTTTGTGGTGGGTTACGGACTCGACTACGACAATCTCTACCGCGAGCTCCCCCATATCGCCAAAGTTAATTTTCATTAACCAGCAGAGCCGGTTCCTCCGCTTCGTTCGGCTGAACAAACCGTTTGATTAGCTGTCCAACGTTAAGACGGTAGCAGCGTCGTAATGCATAGAATAGTTAAGGTAATCATGCTTTACGGCAATAAATGGTACTGTACTTGCTAATGTACCGACTCGCAAATACATGGTTTTGATAACGAGGTAACCGCGTGAATCGATCGAATTCAGATAAAATAAAAGTAGTAATGGCCAGCCTGATCATAGGAGCCACGAGCTTGTCTGCTTCAGCCACGATTAATTTTGAAGCCGATGTTTTACCTATTTTTCAGGAAAAGTGCTATCGCTGTCATAGTGGGCGGGTCACAAGTCCGGAAGCATCTCTCCGTATGGACACAGCTAAGTTGATCGAAGAAGGCAGTGAATACGGCGGAATTATAGAAAAAATGCAGCCGGAAAAGAGCGTTCTCTTTCAACGCTTAGCCCTTCCCGCAGAGAAACAGGGAATCATGCCTCCCGCGGGTAAAGGCGATCCTTGCTCTCAGGAACAGCTGGCGATTGTCAGGCAATGGATCGTGGAAGGAGCAAAATTTGGTAACTGGACCGGCTCTGAAAAAGCCGACATCACAAAACCACCGAAAAAAAAGAACAATAATTCACGCTTGGCACTGGCAAATTATGGAACGGAAAAAGGCATTCGTCTTGATCTAACGCCAAACCCGACCTACAAAGCGCGGCTCTCGCGTAACCTGGTCCAGGCGAAAGCGGCGGAAATCGATAAGCTAGTTGCAGCCTACCGAGCCGAAAAAGAGGTAAAAGCCCTTCCCCCCACGAATGACCGGATATTTGTCCGGCGGGCTTATCTCGGCATCGTCGGGCGCACCCCGACTTTCGATGAGTCGGTATCTTTCCTTTCATCTAAGAACCAGAATAAAAAATCCTTGCTGATTGACCATTTGATCAATACCGAAGGCTATGTAAACCATTGGTTCAACTACTGGGCTGATCTGCTGAAAGTTGAAACCATCCGATTTCCCCAGGTCGCTGTTTTCTATGGCGACTGGATTAAACAGGCCCTTCGGGACAACATGCCGTACGACAAGTTTTCATACGAACTTATCACCGCAACTGGAATGGCCTACCAGAACGGAGCAACAGGTTGGACTGCAAGCGACGAAAGAATGGCTCCCGACCATGCAGCCAACACCATGCAGGCATTCCTCGGCATGCAGTTGCAATGCGCACAGTGTCATGATCATCCATACGACCGATGGAACCAATATGAGTTCCAGAGCCTCGTTTCATATTACGGCGGCGTTCGCTGGAATGGGGTCAATAATAAGCATTTCACAAAACAGATCGAAAATGAGGGTCTGGAAATATCGGTTAAGCAGGAAAAGTATTTCGGCAACAACATGTCGTATAACTACCGTTACGCCATCTGGGAACCCTCCTTCACCACCTGGAACCGCCTACCCAAGGATTATCAATATGCTGATGCAGAACCGAAACAAACGGTTCCTCCGCAGGTAATTTTCGGAGAGCAGCCGATCATCAAGGACAGCCCGCGCGAATCGTTCGGGAAATGGGTGACCAGTGAGGATAATAAGTGGTTCACCGTTGCCATTGCCAACAGGCTATGGAAACAAACCATGGGCGTTGGTTTGATTGAACCGGTCGACAATATTAAATACGACACTGAAGCCACAATACCTGCACTTTTGACGCTCCTCGAAAAGAACATGAAACTTGTCGACTACAACCTGAAGGACTTCCTTCGCATTCTCTACAATACTCAAACGTGGCAGATGCAGACGATGTCCGAGGACCTCCCTGAAAATCTGGCCGATTATCAGTATGAAGGCCGACCGCTTATGCGCATGACCGGAGAACAGATGTGGGACTCTCTTGTGTCACTGGCCATTGTTGATCCCGACGATCGAAAAGGACATGGCTCCCGGTATACCAACGACGAATTCCGTAAGCATGCCGATCAGATTTACTTCACCCCGATTGAAGAACTCGTTGCTTATTACACCGATGAGCGGATAGAGCAGGAAAAACAAGAACGCCGGCTCGCGGAAAAGGAAGCGAATAAAATATTCATGTCCGTGTATAAAAAAGGCCAACGGAAGCCTGGGAAATACGGGACCAACCTTAATACCTGGAGTTTTGATCATATGACCGATCCACGTTGGCTCGGCATGGACCGCGGACTGGTGCGCGCGGCGGAACTGGCCTCGCCCGCCCCGGCCCATCATTTCATCCGCCAGTTCGGACAGTCTGACCGCAAGATTATCGGAACCGGACGCACAGCCCCAAACACAACGCAGGTACTGAATATACTAAACGGTCCGATCCACGATATACTGGATAACAACCTCTCTGTTCTATCGAAAATGGTCGCGAAGCAGGAAACCTCCGAAGAAAAAATTACGGTCCTTTTCAGAAGCGTACTTACCCGCAACCCAACCGAAGAAGATATTGAAATTGCAACCAATGTGCTCGCCGCGAATCAGGGACGGAAAGGATACCGGATGATTCTATGGGCCCTGCTCAATACCCGTGAATTTATGTTCATACAATGATTGGAGAATACCATGTCAGATATATTTAAAACATCATGCGAACTCGGTCGCCGCGGCTTTATCAGTAACGTGGCTAAAACGGCACTCGGCGTGGGCGTGGGCATGCCGTTTCTGAATCCGGCTATGGCTGCGGTGCTGCCGAAAACGGATAAAAAACTAATTTTTCTCTACATGGCTGGCGGCATGAGCCACCTCGACACCTTTGATCCGCACCCCGGCACCGAAGAAGCCGGACCGGTTAAAGCGATCAACACCAATGTAGATGGCATACAACTCAGTGAGTTTTTTCCAGAAACGGCAAAACATATGGACAAGCTGGCGATCATCCGGTCGATGTATTCCACGCAGGGCGCACATGGTCAGGGCAACTATCTGATGCACACCGGTTACGATCCGCGAGGAAGCATTGTCCACCCTACACTGGGCGCATGGTCCATGTTGCATCAGGGCAAGATTAACGAAGCGCTTCCGGGTAATGTTGTTATTAGCCCCGGAAATGATTACCCCTTTGCCGGCTTCCTTCCCCCTGAACTCGGAGCAATCCCTCTTGGAGATGCGGCGAAAGGCCTGCAGTTCAGCAAGCGGCCGGGCTGGGTGAACGAGCAGCAATATCACGACCAGCTCGAACTGGCCTCCGTTTTTGACCGGGCCTTTCAGGAAAAATATAAACAGCGCTCGATCGGAGCCTATAAGAAATTTTATCAAGAAGCCGTCACACTGATGGAAAGCAAGGATCTTGTGGCATTCAACATCAACGCCGAACCCGAGGAAGTTCGTGCACGCTACGGTAAGGGTAGTAAATTTGGTCAGGGCTGCCTGCTGGCCCGTCGCCTGCTCGAACACGGCGTGCGGTGTGTTGAAGTCACCAAGGGCGGATGGGACACCCACAACGCGCTGCCCGAAGATAAGGCCCGCGATCTGGACAAAGCCTTGGCAGCACTGATGCAGGATCTCCAGGAACGCGGCATGCTCGAATCCACCATCGTTGTTGTAGCCACCGAGTTTGGCCGCAATCCAAATATTAAACCTGAATCTATGGGGCGGGATCACTGGGCCAAAGCATTCAGCACCGTTATCGGCGGCGGCGGAATTAAGACCGGACAGGTTATCGGATCAACCGATCGTGGACATGAAGTAGCTTCCGATAAAGTACTGATCCCAGATCTCCATACCACCATCGGTATGGCCATGGGCATGCCGGTCAAAGAAGTCGTCATGTCCGAATCCGGACGCCCCTTTAATATCGGCTATAAAGGCAACGCCATACCCGGTTTAATCTAGTAGAAAAACTTCGTCTCTACTTGGGTGGAATACGACTTCCATGCGGATCTTTTTCCGGGGCGAGAAGTTCGCGGCTTAGCTGATCACTCATTTCAGCAGAAGTAGCGTGTTCAAGGAGATGAGCCGGCGCATCGACATCAAACTGATCGAGATGTTTTTCCAGGTAGGTTTCCCACAAGCGGTGGGCCCGGACAATTTTACTCGCGAGGGAAATTCCTGAATCGGTCAGTTTGAATGTCCCCGAACGGACGTCAAGTTTTCCTCGATAACGCAGCATGAGTTCCGCCAGATTCAGTGTTATAATCCGGCAACCCATCTGCCGGTGCAGCAGTTCGTTCACTTGAACCCGCTGCGGTTCAAGCCCCCGCTCCTCCATCTTGTAAATCAAGCCAACCACATCTTCGCATAAAATGCGCAACGTCAATTTAAAACGCCGCAACATGCGGGCAATCAAGCCGTGCTGCGGACCTCCTAAAAAGGCCAGCACAAATAATAAGCCCGCTGCAACGGCCATCATGCCAGCCGTTGATGTTCCCGAAAATCCAATCAAGGGAGGAAGCACCGCTGCTCCCAGATAACCCAGTACCGCCGCCAGCACTGCAATGATCTGACTCAGCACAATCATCACCCCCAGACGATCCGTCAGCAGATAGGCCGCCGCGGGGGGTATAACGAGCATTGCGATCACCAGAATACTGCCAACCACCTCGAACGCAGCCACGATTGTGCAGGCGACCAGAACCATGAAAACATTATTAATCAGGCCGCTGGAGTAACCCTGTGTATTACTGAGCGCTGGATCAAACGAGCTGATCAGCAGTTCCTTAAAAAAGATGATGATCATCAGCAGATTCACGAGCCAGAAGAATCCGCAGGTCAGCGCCGGTTTCGGGATTCCGATATCCTGAATAAACAGCACCGGTTCAAGAAGAGCAACCTGATCGATTTCGCCATACAGTACGCAGCCGGGATCCAGGTCGATAAAATCAGCAGCCCGAACAATCAGCACCAGACCCAGCGCAAACAGCAGCGTAAATACAACGCCCATGGCTGCGCCGCTTTCAACCTTGCCCCATTTGGCAATCCATGATGTGAACAGCGCGGTACAAACCCCGACCACGGCGGCACCAACAAACATGACACTGGAGTCGCGGCTGCCCGTAATCAGGAAAGCTATCGCCAATCCCGGCAGAACAGCATGGCTGATGGCATCGCCCATCATACTTTGCTTTCGCAGCACTAGAAAATTACCGAGCAGCGCGCAGGCCATGGAACATAGAATTCCAACCAGCACAACGACGGTATCGCTACTGTACCATTCAAACATGGCTACGTATCCCCGGAATATTTATATGAGCCGACTCACCCAATACACTCCGTTCCAGTTCCCGCACGAGCGCGGGGTCCAGCACATGCTCAATCCGGTCAGCCTCGTGGTCGACCTGGCTGGTTGCGATATCGGCATACTTAATCAGATAAGCTTCCCAAAGCCGGTGGTTGCGCACCACGCGCACGGCTTCTTCCATGCCGTTACGCGTGAAGGAATAGCAGCCGGTTCCGCGTTCGAACAACCAGCCCTTCTTAATGCTGGTTCGGACGATTCGATGCAGCTGACGTCGATGATCCCATGCACGCACCTCCATCAAGGCATCAAGGTCGAGTACGGCGGGCGGCGAGTCCTCGCCCAAATCCTCAGGAAGGACGTTGCGTTTTTCGAGCAACTCGTAAAAAGCACGCAACAGATTTTGTTCGGCAATTCTAAGTTGAAAACGGAAGTGTCTGGTTAGCTGAATCAACACGCCGCGTTTGGTTCCAAAAAAGAAACTGATTCCAAAAAATACGCCGCAAACCAATACGATCACGGCACCCGCCGGAAGCTTCGCAATCAACGCCGACCACACGGCTCCCATCCATCCACTGACCGCTCCGATGAGCCCGGATATGATCAACGTATTTCGGAGACGGTCCGTCCAGAAACGGGCCGCCGCCGCGGGAATAATCAGCAGCGCCACCATTAGAATCATGCCCACGGCCTGCATACCGACCACCGTAATAATCACGACCAGTCCCATTAGCAAAAGATCCAACCCTAGAATCGGCCAGCCCAGCGAGGCGGCGTAGTTCTGATCAAAGCACAGGAGTTGGAATTCCTTAAAGAACAAGATTACGGCAAGCACAATGAATCCGGCCACAATCGCAATACGGTAGGATTCGCTCAAAATCATCGAGGCCGTTTTCCCGTATATAAATCCTTCAAGACCGGCAGCATTGCTCCCGCTCATATTCTGAATCAGCCCCAGCAGTGCCACCCCGATTCCAAAGCTCAAGCTCAGCACCACGGCCAGTGCGGCATCCTCTTTCAGGCGGGTATTGGCTCGAATAAAAATGACCGTGCCCACTCCAAGCAAGCTGGTCAAAATCGCCCCGATCTGAAGCCCGGCGAGGGACTTACCGGAGCCGCCCAGAACCGTCATAATAATAAACGCCAAAGCAATCCCCGGCATGGCTGCATGCGAAAGGACGTCCCCCATCAACGAGCGCTTGCGCAACAGCAGAAGTGGACCAATCACTCCACAGGCCAATCCTTGAATCAAGACGCCCAGTGTCACAACGCGGGTGTTATAATCCTTCAGCAATAGCGTTTCAAAAAACAGTTCGCGCGTTGGCCATTCAAACGGTGCGGCGAGAGTCCCATGGTCTGTAGCCGCCGCAGCGGGAAACGCGACACCGAACAAAACCAACATGAAGAGCAGACGAATCATTATTTTTCCTGGCGCATGAAGGCTTCCGCAGCTTCGCTCAATAGCGTTAATCGACCGCCATAGGTCTTCTGCAAGTTTTCATTCGTAAAGACTTCGTCCACCGGCCCCTGCGCTACAATGCGCATGTTCAGCATCACCACATGGTCAAAGTATTCACGCACCGTCTGGAGATCGTGATGCACCACAAACGTCGTCTTTCCCTGGCCTCTCAATTCGTGAAGGACATCGACAATCGCTTTTTCCGTGGCCGCATCTACCCCGGAAAACGGCTCGTCCATAAAATAAATTTTGGCATCCTGCGCCAGTGCCCGTGCCAGAAAAACCCGTTGCTGCTGTCCGCCGGAGAGCTGCGAGATCTGGCGACGGGCAAATTCCTGCATCCCCACGCGGCTCAACGCATCCATCGCCCGGTCATGATGTTTTTTGCGTACCGGACGGCACCAGCCCATTCGGCCGTACATGCCCATCGTCACCACATCCAAAGCGGATACCGGAAAATCCCAATCCACCGATTCCCGTTGCGGAACATAGCCCACCAGATGCCGTTGCTTCCTGTAGGGTTTTCCATAGATCATCACCTGACCCGATGCACGCGGAACGAGATCAAGGATTGCTTTTAGCATTGTACTTTTACCCGCTCCATTCGGGCCGATCACCCCAATCAGTTTTCCACACGGCACATCAAAATCCACATCCCATAAAACCGGTTTTCGGTTATAGGCCACCGTGAGATCGTGAATCGATAAGGGGCACTCGGCATTATGTTGGCGCGCTGTACCGTTCATTTAATGCTTCATTCCATTTAGTTTATCCTGCATTCCCTTTTCAGGAGCATTCCCTCCAAGGGCCCGGGTCACGGTCGTGATGTTATGATCAATCATTCCAATATAACTCCCCTCGTACATGCCTTCCGGCCCCATGGCATCGGAAAACAAAAGCCCCCCGATTACCACGTTGTGTCCCTGAGCGCCCGCGCCTTCAATCAGCGCCTTCACATTTTTATCGGAAACCGATGTTTCCGTAAAAACAGCCTTCACCTGCTTTTCAACCAGCAGATCCACCAGCCGTCGAATATCCTGCAGGCCCGCTTCCGACTCGGTCGACAACCCCTGAATCCCAACCACCTGCAATCCATAGGCCCGGCCGAAATAATTAAAGGCATCGTGCGCCGTAATCATGATGCGCTGGCTTTCAGGAATGGAAGAAATCGACGTGGTTGCGTAGTCATTCAGTTCCTTGAGTTTTACCTGATATGCTGTGGCCCGTTTGCGGTAGTCATCGGCATGGGTTGGATCCTGTTCGCTCAACGCCGTTGCCACCACATCGACCGCTTTAGACCAGGCTTTTACATCCATCCACACATGCGGATCGGCATGGCCCTGAAACTCCGGCGGTGACAGTAGATATTCCTTCTCCAGCAGTTCCGTTACCGCATAGACCGGCTTCCGCTTACCAGCGGCTTCTAAAGCAGACCCCATTTTCCCTTCCAGTAGCAAGCCGGAATAAAAGATGATATCCGCCGTCATCAGCTGGTTGATGTCGCTACGGGTTGTACGGTAAAGGTGCGGATCAATCCCCTCGCCGATAATATTCGAACAGATTGCATACTCCCCGGCGACCTGCTCAACAATATCGTTCACCATGCCTACGGTAGCGGTCACCTTATACGGGTAGCTTGAAATTTCAGCACGCACTCCAACTGCTGCACCTATCACGACGGCCGCAAGAACGGTTCGAAAAATGGTCTTCATTATTTTAACTCCTTTTTTTTATAGGTCACTTGAATGTGCCGCGTGGCATTTTCACCGAGGCGTATTTCTTTTTGATCCACCGTAATGACCAGCGCATTGCTGAACGCTTCCCGGCTGACCACATTAAAGGTTGTATTCGGATACAGTCCGTGACCTCCGAGATATCGAAGCAGCTCCGGATCATGATCACTCACCTCCACAACCTCCACCGTTTCGCCCGGTTCCACCTCATCCAGACAACGGCTTTCGCGATGAAAAACCCGCCCGTCGATCGTGGGAATCGGAGCCCCATGCGGATCAAACCGCGGGTCACCCAGTTTGGCCGCCATTCGGGCTTCAAGATCCTCCGAAATATGGTGTTCCAGCTTCTCCGCCTCTTCGTGAACCTGATCCCACGGAACACCCAGTGCTTCGCAAAGATAGAGTTCAATCAGACGATGATGGCGCACCACTTCCAGCGCAACCATCCGACCACTCGGAGACAGGCGGGTGCCAGCATAAGGTTTATACTCCACCAGTGGTTTTTCACCCGAGGAAAGTTTTTTTGCCATGTTCGTGATCGCCGCCGCTGAATG
>JAZGFK010000074.1:0-4052 GCA_036479375.1 Pontiella sp.
TCCGGCGAACTTCGGCAGTACGTCGTGCATTCCCCTGCCGATCCAATTTAATGACATGTGTATCCATGCATAGAAAGTTATCAGCTTTCCCAAGCGTTGCCTATGGGGTGACCGAAAAGACGCATACCTTACAGCGGCATACGGGACGGTCATTCGATCTGATGGATGCGTATGCAAATACCATAGGCGTTTTGTCGGGCGGTTTTGTCGGACTGATGACCAGAGGGATTATATCGTTCATTCGGAAAGAGACGGCCGCCAAAAAAGTTAGGGACCGACTTTTTTCGTTCCAGAAGGACGAGGTTCTTATTCGGGAGGGTGAACCCGTCGAAGAAATGTATATCATTAAAAGCGGCCGTCTCCGCGCGACGCGTACTATAAACGGCCGAGAGGTTCCCGTTGCAACACTTGGGGCCGGAGAGGTGGTCGGCGTTCTGGGTGTCGTGGAGAACAAGCCGCAATACTCGACGATCCGTGCGCTGGAATCGACCGTGGTTTACCGCATGGATATGAAACAGCTGATGGAAAGTGCCGGAGGAAATGAGCTTCCGATTTCTCTCGTCCTCAATGGCCTATGCGCCCTCTTGCGATCGCTTGCGGACCAGCTTGGCAACTCGGGAAAAAGTGTTGATGCAAACAGTACGCTAGCTTAATGAAGCAGAATAAAGACTCGAATTCTATGCCTGGCTTGCTACTCTCATAGATGTGAAAATCATTAACCATTTTAAGCAGAACAGACCAGTACATCTGGCTCGGCGTGATGTTTATTTTGAACGGGCTGCAGAGCTGATCTTTTCCGAGCAGCATGCTTTCGTGCCCGAAATCCGGGCTGGAGAATACGAAGAGATTCTGTTCCTTCTGCGCGTTGCACGGCAGCATGGTCGCTTTTCCATTCGGGAGGCCGGAGAAAATGAAAAGGATGAGCAGTTTGTTCGTTTCATAAATTTACTGGCTGGAAACGTGAAGGCGATTCTTTCCATGCTCACCCTAAAGAACATGGTCGAGCATTCCGAAGGCTCAATTTTTAGTTTCCTTGGCGGAAACCAGGCTTCGGTAGCGTTGCAGGCGGAAGAATACCAGCGGCGGGCCAACGATATCGTACGCTCTATTCACAATACACTTCGGCTGGCCGAAGAACCTTTTCAGCTGCTGAAAGAAGAAAATGCTTCCGCGGCGGAACAAGAAGACCTTAAACGGTATGGTAAAGCCCGCGAGCATTTCACGGT
This sequence comes from Pontiella sp., assembly GCA_036479375.1. Lineage (GTDB taxonomy): Bacteria > Verrucomicrobiota > Kiritimatiellia > Kiritimatiellales > Pontiellaceae > Pontiella. The sequence continues at coordinate 1,227 of JAZGFK010000074.1, forward strand.
GCTGGTTAAAGAAGGGCGGCATCGCTACGAGATTGCCCCTGGGTTTCAGAAAATGTCGGAATCCTGATTAGTCGCGGCTGAACTTCCGATCCAATTCGCTGAAGCTCGTATAAATCAAGGTAGGCCGCCCTCTTGGCGAGGTATACGGCATTTCAGTTTTAGCTAAATCTGAAACTAACCGTTCGATAGCGGCATCTGAAAGTTGATCCTTCGTTCGAACCGCTGTCTGACAGGCGGCCTGAGCAATCTGCTGCTGTACCAGCTCCCGCGCCCCCCGTTTCTTCCCGGCCTTTTCCAGCTCGCGGACAATCTCAACCAGCAACGTTTCCGCCGGTTCGTTTTGAACAAATACCGGAAGTGAATCAACGAGAAAAGTATCGCCACCAAATTCAGAAATACCAAATCCCAGTTCCTTCAAAACATCAAGCTGATCGCGCACGATCTGGGCATCGGAAGGAAGCAGGTCTATGGTTTCCGGTGCCAGCAGGCCCTGTTTCGGTACCGCATGCCGGTGTGCTGCAGCCATGAATTTCTCATAGAGAACCCGCTCGTGTGCCGCTCTCGGCTCCATCAGCACATAGCCATCGTCCGTCTCCAGTACGACATAGTTTCCGCCCAGCTGACCTACAATCCGGCACCAGCCCCACGGGGAGGCTGAAGGCTGAGTGGGAGATGGGGAGGGGGAGACGGGGGGAGGGGATGATTCCTTCGGCTTTCGACTTTCGACCTTTCGGCCTTCGATGACCTCGGGTCTCACCAGCATTTCAGCCATCTGGTTTTGTGTTTCAAATTTTGGACGAACCGGGGTCGGGGGAGGCAGAATCCCATTTTCAAGGCATGGCGCGTTATCCTCGGTCGTGTCTTCGTCCAGTGATTGGAAGGTCAGCGCCTTGTTCAGGGCGTTGATCACCGCATCGCGCAGCTGATTGGGACGGCGGAAGCGTACTTCCTTCTTGGTCGGATGCACGTTTACGTCGACGAGAGACGGCTCCATTTCAATAAACAGAAATACAGCGGGGTAGCGTCCCCGGACGATGAGCGAATAGTATGCTTCATTCAGGGCGTGATAGACCACCGGAGCCGAGGCCGGTCGCCCGTTCACGAAAATATACTGGTCTTGCCGATCCTTGCGGCCGGTTTGCGGCAGACCAGCATAGCCGGTGATGGTGTTTTCGCCATCGGTATGGTTGATGGGGAGTAGCTGTTCGAAAAATCCCCGGTTGTAGAGGTGAGTAATCCGATCCTCCATGGTTCCGGCCATGGGAAGGTTGTGGGTCATGCGCTCGTCGACCTTCAGGCTCATTCCAATGTCCGGATGGGCGAGGGCATGCACAAGGAATAATTGCCGGATATGCGTGAGTTCAGTCTGCTCGGCCCGCAAAAACTTGCGGCGGGCCGGTACGTTGAAAAACAGGTTGCGGATTTCCATCCGCGTTCCGACGGGACAGCCGATGTCCTCGCAACCGAGCATTTTCCCCCCGGCAATCTGGATTTCGGTGCCGGCCAGATCTTCTTTCTGTCGGGTAATCAGCGTGAACCGGGAAACCGATGAAATGGCTGCGAGGGCTTCGCCGCGGAAGCCCAGCGTGTGAATGGTTTCAATATCGGCTTCTGACCGAATTTTACTGGTGGCATGGCGTTCTATGCTCAGCAGCGCCTGATCACGATCCATCCCGCAGCCATTATCCGTTATGGAAATCAACTGCTGACCGCCGCGGATGATTTCCACATCCACTTGTGTGGCACCGGCATCGAGCGAATTTTCGAACAGCTCCTTCATGACCGAAGCCGGGCGTTCAACCACCTCACCGGCAGCAATCTTATTGATTACCTGGTCGGGTAGCATCTGGATGACGGGTTTGCTCTGCATTCGGAGCAACATAGCAAAACGCTTCTGCCGATTGAAAGCGCGGGCATCCTTTTTCAATAAAATCCGAGAGTAGGATGCTGCTGTTATGTTATTCGCCAATATTTAAAATAATAGTAAAGACAAAGGTAAAAAATGTAACTAAAGTCGAGGCTTGAAAATAATGTGATATCCACCTGCCCGAGCATATATGGCTTCCTTAGAGGAGGAAATCAGATGGCCCCCATGATGTATAAACAACGACCTGCCTTCGCACCTTTGATTGGGGCTGTATGCGTGTTTGTATTGGGAGTTTTCATCACCTGCTGTTTACATCAACAGGTTGAGGCCGGCGAAGGAGAACGTGCTTCGGTCTTGTTTGCCGGATCCCTTAGCTGTGGCCTTTCCGGCACATTGGTGATTGTGGCTTTTGCTCGCTATCAATTCACCCACCTTTGGAAAAAACCAGATCCGGCTTTCTCAAAAAAAGCCCGGAAGAAACGTGATAAGAGGAAATGCTAAAGATGCGGCTCTTGATTTTAAGATTCTCTATCCCACACATCGGAAATAGGTCAGCAACGAATGAAGGAAAAGCAACTAATCCGTTTGCCCGAAAAATTCGTTGTTTTTCCTACATTCGTTGCTGCTTACCCATCCTGTTCCGGAGATCTTGTTACGCTGGAACAGAGGAATTAATTCATTTTCCGTGAAATGGCTCACTGAGGTTCACCATAAAAACCTACGAAAAGCCATAGTTTTGCGCCCTTTTGTGACCAATTCAACCTGCTGAAGGGCATCTCAATAATTAGATGCCGGAGCATGTGGGAACAACTAGAAGGCGTCGATGATAATCAGCGGTAGACTGTAAATTAAAATGCCCAACTTTTCTAAGCCCGATGCATCTCATGCCGCGATCTCCTGAATGAACAACTCTTCTGCGGTTTTAAAATTCAGTATCTTGCGGGGGTATCGATTGATCC
>JAZGFK010000075.1:0-4282 GCA_036479375.1 Pontiella sp.
TTTGAGGCGGGGTCGAAGCCGAGGCTTGAGATCCAAAAATAAGATGGGTTGATCGGAGGGGGCTTTCTGAATGCCTCAGAAAGCATATTTGAGGAGGGAAATGGAGCACCAGCCGGACACCGATGCACTTCGGTGGAGCAGGCAATGCACCCACACCTGAAAGGCCGTCCGGTCGTGAGCGGCAAAGAACGCGGCATTATTGCCTGCGCCAGCTATGGGGCAAAAGCGCTCGGCATCAAACGCGGCGTCGGCCTTTGGGAAGCACGTAAAAAGTGCCCGGATCTCGTGGTGCTTCCTAGCGACTACGAGAGCTACAGCATCTATTCCAAACGCATGTTCGAAATCATGCGACGGTACACCCCCACCGTTGAAGAATATTCCATCGACGAAGGTTTTGCCGACATTACCGGCCTACGCCGTTTTCACCATATGTCCTATAAAGATATCGCCCTCAAGGTGCAGAGCGATATCCACAAGGAACTCGACCTGACCGTATCGGTCGGTCTCAGTCTTTCCAAAGGCCTCTGCAAGATTGCATCGGACTATCGAAAACCAAATGGCATCACCGCCGTGCAAGGCAGGCACATCCATATTTTCCTAAAACGCATCCCGCTGGAAGAGGTTTGGGGCTTCGGACACAACACCGTGCAACTGCTGCGCAAGCACGGCCTGCAGACCGCCCTCGACTTTGTGCAGCGGCCGGAAAAATGGACCGGCAAAATGCTCGGCAAACCGGGACGCGAAATCTGGCACGAACTGCGCGGAGTCAACCTGTTAGCCGTCACGCCCGATCCCAAGCCGGCCAAGGTCTCCCTCGGCAAAGGAAAAACCTTTACCACGCCTTCAACCGACAAAGCATTCGTTTACGCCAAACTGGTGCGCAACGTGGAATCAGCCTTCATCAAACTGAGACGCCACAAACAACGCACCAAGGAAATCCATGTATCGCTTCGACTCAAGGACTACCGGCAATTCGGTCTTGGAGCACAGTTGAACCGCGCCACCGACTCCACACAGGAAGTGCTGCCTGCCGTGCGCGAACTGTTCGAAAAACTTTTCCAGCCTGGTTATGAATACCGTACCACCCAAATTTGGCTGACCCGCCTTGGAACCTCAAAGGACACCCAGTTTGATCTATTCGACGGCCGACTTCGGATTGAAAAATTTTAAAAACTGGCCCAGGCGGTCGATGAAATAAACAGTCGACTTGGAAAGCATAAGGTAAGTTCCGGTGCGTCGCTGGCGATCGTCTGCACCCCGGCCAACGACCGTACCGAACTCCCATGGCGCAAACTAAATCTCCTGCCCGGAGAAACAGCCCGTCAACGCCTTTATCTCCCCCTCCTGAATATCAAGGTCTAACATCGGCGGCTCCACACGATTTTATCTTTCAGGAAACTTTTGCCACCCCTTCAGCTTTACATTTAAAACGTTATCATATTTATTCCCTCCCCATCTGAAGCACACAAATTTGAGGAAAAACATATGAGTTACGACAAGATTGAAGTTCCTGCAGAGGGCGGAAAAATAAGCATGCGAGAGTACGGACACCTGAATGTTCCGAACAATCCCATTATCCCCTTCATCGAAGGCGACGGAGTCGGCCCCGAAATTACTGCGGCTATGATCAAGATCATCGATGCGGCCGTTGAAAAAGCATATGGCAGCGAAAAGAAGATCCAGTGGATGGAAATATTCGCAGGCGAAAAGGCCAACCGGATTTACGGCGAAGACACCTGGTTGCCGGCCGAAACGCTGAAGGCCATTGAAGAATACTGCGTAGCCATTAAGGGTCCGCTCACCACTCCGACCGGCGGCGGACGCCGCAGTCTGAACGTGGCTCTACGTCAGGAACTTGATCTCTATGTGTGCCTGCGCCCCGTTAAATGGTTCAAAGGGGTTCCCTCTCCAGTTCGTAATCCGGATCAGGTCGATATGGTCGTTTTTCGCGAAAACTCGGAAGATATCTATGCGGGCATCGAATGGGCGGAAGGCTCTGCTGAAGTTGAAAAAGTTATTAATTTCCTCCAAAACGAAATGGGGGTAACGAATATCCGATTCCCTGAAGATTCCGGAATCGGCGTGAAACCCGTTTCCCGCAGCGGCTCCCAGCGCTTGATCCGTGCCGCGATCGAATACGCCATCCATAATAATCGGAAATCGGTAACGATTGTGCATAAAGGAAACATCATGAAATTTACCGAAGGGGCCTTCCTTAAATGGGGATTTGAACTCGCCGAAGAAGAATTCGGAGCGGTTTATCACGGCACTGAAAAAGTCTATAAAATAAAGAATCCGCACACCGGCGAAGAGATCATCGTTAAGGACTGCATCTGCGATGCATTCCTTCAGAATATTCTGCTCAAACCGCAGGAATACGACGTAATCGCCACGCTCAACCTGAATGGCGACTATGCTTCGGACGCACTTGCGGCCTGCGTAGGTGGCATCGGCATTTCGCCCGGCGCAAACATTAACTACCGCGATGGCAAGGCCGTATTTGAAGCCACGCACGGAACCGCACCCGATATTGCCGGGCAGGACAAAGTAAACCCCTGCTCGCTGGTGCTCTCCGGAGAAATGCTGTTGCGCTATCTTCCATGGAACGAAGCCGCCGATCTGGTCATCAACGCCGTCGATAAGACGATCCAGAATAAGACCGTTACAGGCGACTTCGCCCATATGATGGACGATGCCACCTGGCTCTCCTGCTCAGAATTTGCCGACGCGGTTGTTGCGAATATGTGATGGTTCTGTACAGAGTCGGTTCTATGAAAGTCACCCGAGCAGGGTGGCTTTTTTTATTCCAGAATTATTACGCCTGTTGAGCCATGTAACTGGAATAGACCCAACCATAGGAAAGATGATTGGCTAAAATTCCGCCGAGCTCCATTCCCTTTTCGCTTCGCCAGTCGTGCATGATTTCCGCCAGAACCGAAGCCCATGTGGAAACCTTGATTCCTGCCTGACTCATACGATGCATAGAGGCTTGTAATACCTGATCATTCCAGGTTCCCGACGCATCTATAACTGCATAAACATCATAACCTTCAGCGACCGCAGACAGTGCGGGAAACATTACGCAGACATCGGTTACAATACCACTGATCACTAATTTCTTGCGACCCGTAGCTTCAATTGCAGCTTTGAACTCAGCGCAATCCCATGCATTGATTTCTCCGGCGCGGTCAATATAGGGAGCGTCGGATAAAATATTGCGAATTTCCGGCATGACCGGACCATTGGGACCTGTTGCCATGGATGCCGTAATAACCGATGGAATGGAACAGGTCTTGGTTAGTTCGCACAACCCCATGATATTATTTTTCATGACCATAGGTTCCTGATCACGGCAGTTCACCAACAAACCGGTTTGGTGATCGACGAATGCGAATACTGCGTTATCTGCTGACAATCTTTCGGAATATTTTTTCTCACTCATTTTATTCTCCTTCGTTACTTATCGTGACCACGATGACCATCGTATCGGTTGCTGAAGCCTCAAAAGTCAGTCCCGTGCCCCTGACCATATTTCCATCCATAACAGCAACATTGCTTGCCCGCCCATCTCCACGAACAACGTAGGCAATAAAGCTTCCTGACCGCTCAATCGTCTGACCTTTTTCTAACCGTGCGATCTCCAATATGGTTTTACTGGCAAACGTATCCGATTGACGGGAAGCACCTCCGTGTATCCTTGTGATGTGCCCGAGGTTTAGGTCGAAGAATTTATATCCGGCAGGTTCACCCGGAGTTTCTGGTAGTACCCAGAGCTGGATCATCCGGTTCGGTATATCATCCGGGTTCACCTCATTGTGTTCAAAGCCTTCACCGCCCGCCCGCTGCACCTGTGCCTGATTTGCAGTCAGACTTTTACCATGTTCCAGTGAACCTTCATGAGAAATACGACCGTCAACCATGACTGAGATCACATCAACTTCCCGATGCGGATGCATATTGGTCTGCCCTTTCGGCAGGAAGTTTGCATCGGCGAGGTAGACCAAGTTACCCAAACCATCCCATGCTGCATCTGGACCATTCCAGAGACGTTCATCGACCACGAGCTGCTTTTCCTTGAGTCCCGCAAAACCACCCGGTGGAAGCTGATCTTTATGCATGATTTGCACGTCCATTATTTTATTCCTTTAATTGTTTGTATGCGTCTTTTCGGTCACCCCATAGGCAACGCTTGGGAAAGCTGATAACTTTCTATGCATGGATACACATGTCATTAAATTGGATCGGCAGGGGAATGCACGACGTACTGCCGAAGTTCGCCGGA
>JAZGFK010000076.1:0-10732 GCA_036479375.1 Pontiella sp.
TGGGTGCTACCTTTCTCTTGCTCCATGCCGATGCTCCTATCCTCGTTTGTGGTGAATTGAAGAAAGGTTCATTCTGGCATGGGGCACTCGATTTCCAAACTGGGCATTTTAATTTACAGTCTACCAACCCGTTTTAAACACGCTAATTCCCCATTGACCCGTTTGGGCGCAATCGGTAGGGTTCGTGATTCTTTTTACAAACACTCGAAACAGATAGAGGGACATACCATGGCAATGATGATTTCTAAGTTTAATAAGATTATCCACAACAAGACCGTATGGCTGGTATTTGCCATCTTTATCAGCATCGCATTTGTCAGCCTATATACCGGCGGCGGATCCAATAACGATGCGCAACAAGCCCAGCGCGAATCCCAGCTTGCCGGCCGTCTTTTCGGCGAAGATGTTTCGCGTGCCGAATATGGCAACGCCTACAAGAACGTCTATGTCATGTATTCCATGATGATGGGCCGCGTACTCAACGTGAATGATGAAATCGATCAGGTGATCCGCACCGCCGCATGGCAACGCATTGCTACATTGAAAAAAGCCGAGCAAATGGGTCTGACTGTGACAAACGATCAGATTGTCAATGCCATCAAGGGCCAACCGATTTTTCAGAACCAGCAGACCGGACAGTACGATGCCAATGCCTACAACGCATTTGTAAGCGGATTTCTTCCAAATGCCGGTATGACCGCAAAGGGTCTTGAAGCCTTGTTCGCTGAAAATGTGCTGATTGAAAAAGCGTCCAGCGCAGCAGCACAAGGTGCACTGGTAACCGATGAGGAAATCAAAAAAGCATTCCATCTCTACACCGACAAACACACGGTCGATTATGCCTCTATTCCACGTACTCTTGCAGGGACCACAATCATCACGGAAGAACAGGCCAAAACCTATTTCGAACAAAACGCGGCCCAGTTCATGATGCCGGAAAAAGTGATTGTAACCTATGTACAGTTCCCCATCGCCGACTACACGAATACCGTTTCGATTACCGACGAGATGATCGGTCAGATCTATGAACAAAACAAACAGCGTTATGTTAAACCCGCTGTTGAAGGTGCTCCCGAATATCAGCCACTTGAAGAGGTCAAAGGGAGCATCGTCGACGTAATCACCATCGAGATGGCACGCCGGGCAGCGGCCAATGCGGCTGACACGCTCGTGGCTCAGCTATCTGACGAAAATACAACCTTCGAAAAAGAAGCAGAACGTTCCGGTCTCAAAGTGGTCTCGAACACGCCGGCTTTTAGTGCCACGGAACAGGTTCGCGGAGTTGACCCGACTGCTCCCTTTGCCCAGGCAGCATTCAATCTGGAAAAAGACACTACCCATTACTACAGCGACCCCGTGGTTGGCCGGGATTTTGCATACGTGATTGCACTTCATAAGAAACTCGACTCGTTCCCGCTGACGTTCGACATGGCAAAAGCTGACGCCACGGAGTCTGCTCGTATTGCCGCCGCCGAACTGGCCTATGTCAAAAAGGCCGAGGCCGTACACGCTGAAATTGAAACCTCACTTAAAGCCGGCACTTCCTTTGCTGATGCTGCTTCTAAATATAATCTGGAACTAAATCAGACGATTCCATTCGATGTGTCTACGCCGCTTGAAGACGCATTTGGCCGCGAAATAATGGGCGCAACAGTCCAATTCGATGCGGGCACGCTGGTTGATCTGATCAGCACACCTGATGAATTCCTGATCGCGTATGTGGCAAGTAAGGAGCTGGCCGACGAAGCAGCAACCCTGCCTTCGATGCGTGCTCAACTAACTGCCAGCATTCGCAACGACAAAGCCGCACGCCTTGCTCAGGCCTGGCAGGAATCGGTTCTTGAAGAAGCCCAGCTCGAAGACCTATCCGCCAAAGCGGCGACCGACGAATCGTAGCCCGGAGACCTCTATGCCGTTGCAATACCTCATCGCATTGTTCATTGGATTGCCGATCATCGAATTGGCTGTGCTCCTCAAAGTGCATGAGGTTTTCCATTTCTGGCCAACCTTTATTCTCGTAATTCTGACCGGTGCAATCGGCCTCACATTGGTTAAACGCCAAGGGATTGAGATTGTTCAAACAATTCAGCAGGAAATGGGAAAGGGCAATCTCCCGGCCCCGCAAATGATGGATGGCGTCATGATTCTGATTGCCGGTGCACTGCTGATTACTCCCGGCCTGATTACCGACTTTTCCGGATTCGCCCTGCTGGTTCCCTATGTGCGCGAACGCATCCGTTTTTGGCTGAGAGATCGCCTGAAAGCAAAAGTGGACAGCGGTTATATCCAGGTAAACGTAAAGCGGTCGTGAAAAGTGAGGCGTGAATGAAAGATAGGGAATCACGTTTCACGGCTTACTCGTCAGTAAAATGAATTCAGAAAACTCCATTCCGCTATGCGTTGATCTGGACGGAACACTCGTCAAAATCGACACGCTACATCAGGCATTTTTCCTGTTGCTGCGTCGCGACGCGGCCAGCATTCTCCGAATGCCCGGCTGGCTAATGAAAGGAAAGGCGCACCTAAAAGATCAAGTCATGCAGCGCGTCTCACTCGATACCTCCGCCCTGCCCTACCATCAACAACTCCTGGCCTGGCTCCTGAAAGAACATAAGGCCGGCAGGAAGCTGGTTTTGGCTACGGCGTCAAATTACCGTACGGCCAATGCCGTTTCCGAACACCTCGGAATTTTTGACGAGGTTCTTGCGAGCAACGAAGACACCAATCTGCGGCATCTCCAAAAACTCGATGCCATCCGCGAACGGTTTACAGCCTTTGGATATGCCGGAAACGATACGTCCGATTTCCCCATTTGGGATGCCGCACAGGAAGTAATTCTCGTCAATCCCTCGCAACCGGCCCGAAAGAAGTACGCCCTCAAGGCCGACCACATCTTCATTGAACAACGCCCCGTCATCCGCATGTTCATAAAGGCCATGCGATGCCACCAATGGCTTAAAAATCTGCTCATCTTTTTCCCCCTATTTTTGGCGCACCAATTCATGGAAATCGGAAGCCTGATTAACTCCATTATCGCTTTTTTTTCCTTTAGCCTCGCCGCCTCGTCGATCTATATCCTCAACGACCTCTTCGACCTGAGCGCCGATCAGCACCATCCGCGCAAGTACAAACGGCCCTTTGCTTCCGGCGATCTCCCCATTGCGGTTGGCGCCCTGCTTACTCCTGTGCTCGTGATCATAAGCTTCATGCTCTGCACCTTTCTTCCGCCTACCTTTTTTCTGACCCTCCTCGCGTATTATGCCCTCACCACCATCTATTCCTGGCGACTGAAACAAATTGCCGTTGCCGATGTTCTCATGCTTGCCGTGCTCTTTTCCATGCGCGTTGTAGCCGGGTCGGTTGCCACCGGCATAACCGCTTCCGGCTGGTTCATTGAATTCGCCATCTTCTTCTTCCTCAGCCTTGCGCTGGTCAAACGCCTTTCCGAACTGCGCGAAATGGAGAGCGCTACAGAACAGGAAAACTCGCACCGCGAACGGGGCTACTCAACGGAAGACCTTCCGCTACTACTCGCCTTCGGCGCGTCCAGCGGCTACATCGCCGTGTTTGTATTCACCATGTATCTCGGCAGCGACAAAGTGACTGAGCTGTATACCCGTCCCGACCTGCTCTGGGTTTTCTGTCCCCTGTTGCTCTACTGGATTACCCGCATGTGGCATCTCGCCTGGCGCGGTAATATGAACGATGATCCCCTCGCGTTTGCCGCCAAAGACCCTCAAACCTACCTCGTTGCCGCCTTCGGCATCGCTACGATTCTATATGCCATTTAACTTACCGGAGAATATTCATGACCAAACCTGCCGTTGACTTAACCATCGTCGGATCCATCGGAATCGATACCATCGAAACGCCAACCGAAAAGCGCGAGGAAATACTCGGCGGGTCCGTCAGCTACGCCTGCGCTGCAGCTTCTTTTTACACCCACCCGGGCATGGTCGGCGTTGTTGGGACTGATTTTCCGCAGGAATTTCGCGATACATGGAGCGAGATGAGCATCGACCTCGAAGGCCTGCAGACCGTCGAAGGAAAAACCTTTCGTTGGGGCGGCGCCTATCACGAAAATATGGACAACCGCGATACCCTCTTCACCGATCTGGGTGTATTCGAATCCTTTTCTCCCGAACTTCCTGAAGCGTACAAGGAAGCGCCTTATCTCTTCCTTGGCAACATCCATCCTGCGCTCCAGCTGCATGTACTGGAACAAACCCGTAATCCAAAATTCACCCTGATTGATACGATGGATCTCTGGATTAATATCGCGAAAGACGACCTCGCCAAAGTAATCAGCAAATGCGATATGCTCACGCTTAACGAATCCGAAGCTCAACTTTACACCGGTGAGCAAACACTCACCCAGGCCGCCAAGCAGTTGCTTAAACTCGGACCTGAATATGTGCTCATCAAAAAAGGGGGCAACGGCTCCATGCTCTTTACCAAGGATGATGCCTTCTTGTTGCATGCCTACCCGCTCGACTCATTCAAGGATCCGACGGGTGCCGGCGATACCTTTGCCGGCGGACTGATGGGCGCGCTCGCCGCATCGGGTAAGACCGACAAGGAAGCGATCCGCCAGGCCATGGTCTACGGCAGCATCACCGCCTCCTTCGGGGTCGAGGAATTCAGCCTCGAACGGCTCACCCAGCTCGACCGCGACGAAATCGAAATCCGCGTCGCCGAGTTTAAAGAAATGTGCAGAATCTAAGACCATGGCACATCCCGATTACAATCTCCTGTTCGAAGATCGAAGCACCTATGTCTACGCGTATCTAACCGGCACCGACAGTTTTTCTGCCAGTCTCAGTTACTGGAACGAAATTGCAGACAAAACAAAAGCACTCGGCTATCGAAAAGTGCTCGTCCATGAAAACCTGTTGGGCGATATCACGGAAGGCGAGGTGTTTGAACTCGTGAAAGATCTGCTGGAAACCTCACGGGAAATACAGGTCGCACTCTTTGATGAAAACAATACGGATTCACGCATCAATGCCCGAGGACAATTGTTTGCCAGCAACCGCGGTGCCACTGTCCGGATCTTTAAATCGCTGGGAGACGCGGAACAATGGATTAAGCAGGATGATTAAATTACTGACCGGTTTTACCGTGCTCTCTCTTGTAACGGTTCATGCAGAATCATTGACCATCAACGTCACAACAGAAGGGCCACGCGAAGGCGTAATTGCCATTCTGGTATTTAAAGATAAGAAAGGGTTTCCATCAGACCACGAAAAGGCATTCAAAAAAGAACGCTTCCCCGTGACTGCCGAGGGCGTAGTTTCCTGCACTTTCACCAATCTTCCTTACGGTGAATATTCATTATCCGTTCTTCACGACGAAAACGATAACTACAAAGCCGACAAGATGCTCGGCTTCGGCCCACCCAAAGAACCCGTCGGGTTTTCAAACATCAGTCAAAAATCGAAAAAAAAGCCTACGTTCGAAAGCACCCTGTTTACCTTCAATAAAGATTCCGCTGAATTCGCGGTTCCGCTGTTTTATATTTTTTAGGTCTTCCGCTGAATGAGTGGGGTGAACTTCCAGTGGGAACTGGCAAGAAAGGGTAACTCTACATACATCGATCCAATAAAGACCTCGATATACCAGCTTATATCCGGTGCGTCATCAAACTGCCGAAAGAGTTCATTTATGAGAACAGATTTATTCCCTCAATTGGGTCTATTTCAAGGGCTTTGCAGTAGTGAAGATATTCGATGACATCCAGCCTCCGTTCGCCAAGTTCTACCTTGCCGATCCATGAATGGATTACGCCCATTCTTTCGGCAAGTTGTCGCATGGTAAGCCCCTTCTCGTTCCGTTTATCCCGAAGCCATTGACGAAGCAGGGCATAATCATCGCTGTAGATGGTCTTTTTCATGTCCCGAAACTAGGGACATTTCACGTTGTACCCAAAACAGGTAAAAACGATGCTTGCATATAAGTTAGTAAAGTAATAAGAAGTGAAAATACATTGAGTCGATATAAAGTAAAGGAGCTAGAGATTATCCCGTGCCGACAACTTTTATTGGGGCGGTCTTTTTAAAAAGAGAGGAAGATTTTCCCTCTCTCGTACGACTCGAATAGAAAGCAACGTTTAGCAAAATTCAGAAAGATCGAAAAGAGGTGGTTATGAACATGAAAATTCCGGAAGTGGTATCGCTCATATTATTAGCCTTGGTCTTGAATGCGTCCGCCTATATGTCGGCGACGATGCACCATGATCTTGGGGCGATGGAGGATTTGGATGAGAATGGATTCCCCGACGATCTCGAAGCCTACATGGCCGGGGCGACCAACCTTCCGGCAGGATATGATTTTTCTGTTGCCGATACAGATCTCGACGGACTGAACGACCTTGCGGAATGGATTATGGGCACCGACCCGCTGGCGGCCGGGCAACACCAGTCGACCACCCCCGTGGCGAGTACGAACGGGGCGGTTGCACTCAATATGCGGCTTCCAGCCTATTTCGGTGCCTATGCGGAAATCTTCGGCCGCAATAATCTCCAGTACGGATCGTGGGAGGTGGTTGATGGATGGATTCCGACCTATGGCGCGGAGGAGTTACTTTGGTTCGATGTGGTGCGAAGCAATACGCTTTCGTATTTCTTCATGACTTTTGATGCGACGATGGACTTCGATGGGGATGGATATTCGGACTTTATGGAGCATTATATTAACCTGAGCGACCCTTACGTGTACGACAGCCCAAACGAAGACAGTGACGATTTACCCGACTTTTGGGAGATAAAACTATTCGGTGATATATGGACGCAAGACGGATTTGATGACTCAGATTCCGATACATTACTGAACAATCAGGAACTGGTCTGGCTCTCCGGCAATATTATCCAGATGTATTCCGACCCTTCGCTGTACGATACCGACGGCGACCTGCTAAACGACAGGGAGGAGCTGGATTGGGGCACGTCACCGCTGAAGGCCGACACGGACGGGGACGGGAACGGCGATGGCGCGGAGGTCTGGGGCTCCCCTCCAACCGACCCGAATAATCCCGACATCATTCCGCCTGCCGTAACCTTCAATTAATCTACTTTTCTATTTAACTGAGATCGTACTATGAAAATAATTAACCCGATTAAAAGAACGCCCGCGAGTATTAGCTTTTTGCTGTCCATAATCATGCTGGTTCAAGGGTTGTCGCCGCTTGTCGCATCAGCCGAATGGGTGGAGAAAGCCGTTTGGGTAGATGTTTATTATGATGAATTTGGTTGCGGTTGGTGGGGAGGATATACGGATACTGTTCAATGCTGGGAGGATGAAGTTGATGAGCCAGATGAAGAGTGTCCAGCAGAGGAAGAAGCTTCGGATGAACCAATCGACACTCGGACGGGCAACAATTATTTCACAGAATATAGACTGGAAGTACCTGGTCCCGGACTTTCACTGGAACTGAATCTTAATTACCAAAGCATGCCCGCGCGCCCTGCTGGTAAAATGGGCGGGCATTGGTTTCATAGCTATGATTGGTATCTTGATGCCTTTGGAACCAACCTCGCGGCACTCGCAACGGGTTCCGGGAGCCGGTTTGTTTTCGAGATGAATACGAATGGAACCTATGAAGTTTCACAGGCAAACGGGTGGGAGTTGAAATCTGAGGGTGATCGGAAGGCCGTACATATGCCGGGAGGAAGGGTTTATTCCTTTAACCCGAACGGTTGGCTTGAAAGTATCCGCGATGCATGGGGTGTCCGCATATATTGTCTGTATGGAACTAATAACTGCTTAGAGGAAGTCTGCCATGTAAATGAACGAAGCATGCTCTTCAGCAATGTCTGGCATGATGCATCTTCGGAATGGCGTGTTGCCTCCATTGCTGTTCCGAATGGCGGGGCTGTACTCGACTTTTCCTATGGTGCAGATGGGCAGTTCACGCAGATTGTCGAACGGGTGGATGATCAGTCGTATGTCTCATCATATCAATATGCAGACGGCTATCTGACGAACAAGATCAACGGAGCAGGATTCGAATATGAATTCGGTTATGAAACCGGAGGCGACGGAAAGCTGAACGGAAAAGGTACGTCTCTTTCTGCCGACGGCTACTATCCGCACACCGTGAATTATGTGAATAATCAAATTACGGATGTGTCCTATGACACCCGTGGCTTACAGCAAATCTACCGGTACACTCGGAATACCGATCAGCTGTTTAAATACGGGCCTGGAAACTCAGTCCCTGATGCACAAACCCGTGGCGTCGAATATGGCTACTCCAGCGCAGGTGACCGCACCAAGGAACGTCAGTTTGATGGATCAAATGAATGGATACGGTGGGTGGAATATGATGAGAGCCATAATCCAACCAATATCGCGGTTTCCTACAATACAGCGAATAAAATTCAGCAGGTTGGGCTGGAATACGACCCATTATGGAAGACCTTGTGCATCGTTGAAGAGCCGGATACATCCCGAACTGAGATCGACTATACCAACGGGCTACCGCAGACCGTAAGAAATTTCTACACCAGCGCTCAAAGCTATGACACGCATTATGCCTATTCCACGAATGGTGCTCTACGCACTATTACGAACGCAAACGTTAACGTTGTGGATTTAGGATATGACATGCAGGGCAATCTTGCATTGCTTGAACTCTCCGTCGGGCCAAAGCTTAGTTTTGGTTACAATATCAATGGATATTTGGCTTCCGCCGAATTCCTTTCCGAAAGCGGGACTTTCAGTGGGCGTCAATACATCCTTATACCCGATGCCAAGGGTCGGATGACAGGGATCAGCTATCCCGATGGACTGTCTGAAAAATGGCAATACAATGCGCTGGGGTATGTAACTCAAACCACGGATCGAGCAGGTCGGTCTACCGACTACATCTATGCACCGACCCGTAAGCTCACCTCCATGACACGATATCTAGGGGAAGGTGGGAGCAATACGCCTGTACGCATCGGCTTTAATCTCGATGAACAGGTCAATGTTCTAAGCATCAGCGAGCCGCGCGGACGTTATGTCGAAAGCTATCAGCTTGATATTCAGGATCGGATTGTTGCCGTCACCAACATCGAAGATCAAGTGATGGATATAGATTATGCGCTCGGTAATTTTGTGAACACCATTACGCGTTTCGATGGAACCATGGTGAGCAATACCTATAATTCGGCAGGGGAAATCGCCACGCAAATGATCGATAGTGAAAGTATATCGTTCGACTATTATTCGGATGGGCGCATCAAATCCGTTGCCGATTCAACCACTGCCCTTTCCTACAAGCATGATCTTTTAAATCAACTCGTAGCGGTTACCTCAACAATTCCATCGGTCGTATCTACAGCGGACTACGCGTATGATGCTGTAGGCAATATTACCAATACAGTCATTGGTTTTGGAGGCCAGACTTTAGAAATGGTTCAAGCGTACGATACGGCGGAACGACTTGAAATTACTGGGAATCATATCTATTCCTATAATCCTGATAACGGACAGGTTGCCGGTATATCAAATACGATTACAGGAATTACCACATCCTATGCGTACGATATCATGGATCAGATAACGAACATTGCCTACATCGCCAGTGGAACAAATATTTATTCAATGGCGTATGAATATGATCCCACCGGAATGGTTACCCGTAAGACCACTACTGGAGGGATCACATCTGTGTCGTCCTATGCCTACGACTCGCTCGATCGTTTAGTCTCTGAAACCACTAAAACGTCTCTGGTTTCCTCTGCGCCTTTGCGAGGAATATCCTATTCGTACGATCTCGCCGGGAACCGAACATCCAAAACAAAAAACGGGCGGATTACCTCCTATACATTAAGTACAGGAAACCGGCTGGAGTCTTCCGAAACAGCCGCAACAAATACGATACGTATTTCTGGGAACGCATCTGAATTGATCGGCAACGATCCGCGCTGGGGAAGTCTGGAAATTACCAACCTCACCGCCGGGGTATCTGTTGTTCCCGGCATCAATGGAACTTCTTTCCACGCTACGATTCCTGTTGTCACCGGAACGACCAACAACCTGATCGCCGCCATCCGCGACCAGGCGGGCAACATGGGCTACGCCACGAATGCGGTCTTCGCAAATGCGTTCCCGACCGGAGGGACGAGCTCCATCTCATCCTATGCCTACAACACCGCCGGATGCGTCACAAACCTAAATGGCATTTCCCTCGAATGGGATGAACGTTATCGGTTAAAGAGCGTAAACGACGGTTCTGACCTTGTTGAATATGAATATGATGCATGGGGAAGAAAAACAACCCGGACAGAAGGAGTAAACACGGAACACTACATTTATGATATTGATCACGTGGTTGCCGACCTCGACGGAAGTGGAAACCTTCTTCGCAGTTATACCTATGGCCAAGGCATCGATAACATCCTAACGATGACGACTTATGCTTTATCGGGGACAAATACCTATTATTATCTGAAGGATCATTTGAATACGGTTATTGCGCTGACGGATACCAGCGGAACGATCATCGAATCCTATGACTATGATGCCTACGGAAACATCACCATATTTAATGCCTCCGGAATTGAAATATCAGAATCCGCCTACAGCAATCGCTATACCTTCCAAGGCCGTGAAATTGACTGGGAAACCGGGTTGTTTTATTTTCGCGCTCGCTGGTACGATGCCGAAATCGGTCGATGGCTCTCCAAGGATCCCATTGGGATTCGCGGCGGGTTAAACCAGTATGTGTTCTGCGGCAACAACCCCG
>JAZGFK010000077.1:0-41974 GCA_036479375.1 Pontiella sp.
TCAGCCAGCTCCAAAGCTTCCTGCAGTTCGCGAAGTTCTTCAAGTTCGAGTTCTAGTTGATCGGGACTGAGCTTTTCTGAACTACGTCCGAACAACTTCTTCATCAGGCATTGAACCTTTTCCTGAAGCAGGCGGTTTTCGGTTTTTAGCCGATCAATCTGCGAACGGGAAACCGCTTGCTCTTCCAGTAGCTGATTGAATTTTTACCGACGGTAAACCATGCGGCATATTATACCAAAACCGGTTCAAAAAGGGGGTATCAAGATTGGGATAATTCAAAAAAATTCAGCGTTGATACCAAGGTTTGAGCGAGCCTTGTTTTAGATCCACTCCATCAAGCAGCAACGCCAATGCCTCCGGTGCGAGTTCAAGTTTTTCACTCTCCGCAATACCCTTCGGCCAGGTAAAGCAACCTGGCTCCAACCGTTTGATCGCCACCCACATGCCCGTGCCGTCCCAGTACAGTGTTTGGAATTCAGATTCCATTCCCTGCAAAATGCAACCTGCGTTAAATTTGACGATTGAAACTCTTCAATCAGTTCCCGGCGTTCTTCCTCGGTATATGAAGCCCGCCCCGGCGTAGTATTTTCATTCGCATCCATGCCTGACAAATTATCAGGCTTTGGCCGGCTTGCCTATTGAGGTCGGGGAAGAGGCCTATACTCCTGTAGCCCATAGCTCACTCAATAACGACATAAAGAGCAACATACGCCCTCCCTGCGGGCTACAGAGGCGGAGCGACCCATACTTGTGTGTAGGCCTTCAGTTCATAGACGCTTGTCTGTCTATTTCCGATTAATAGATTCCCCTCTTGCAGGTGGTACACAAAGGGTAGAGCACAATAGATTGCGCCACGGGTGCATTGTTGAAGAAATATGTAATAGGAATAGTGGTTTTCCTTAAGGCGGACAAGCGGAATTTTAATTGTCAATAATTGGGATTTTTTTGTAATCAGGAGTTGGACGCCCGTGTTTGTTCCTCTATATTCCGCTCTTTCCAAAATCAACCTAGGAAAAGGATTTATGAAGAAACTGGTCATTGGCTTACCAAAAGGCAGCTTGCAGGAAACAACCTATGCCTTATTTAAAAAGGCTGGATTTACCATTAAAGGTGGATCGCGTTCCTATTTTCCAGCAATTGACGACGATGAGATCGAAATCCGCGTCATGCGCGCTCAGGAAATGAGTCGCTACGTTGAACACGGCATGCTGGACGCCGGCATTTCCGGGCTCGACTGGATCGAAGCCAACGGTTCCGACGTGGTTAACCTCTGTGACATGATGTACTCTAAACAGAGTAAGAGCCCTATTCGTTGGGTTCTAGCTGTTCCAAACGATTCCAAAATTAGTTCGGTGAAAGACCTTGAAGGTAAAAAAATCGCGACTGAGGGCGTTGGTATAGTTGAACGTTGGCTCGAAAAGAACGGCGTGAAGGCTGAAGTGGAATTCAGCTGGGGTGCAACCGAAGTCAAAGTACCTGACTTTGTAGATGCGATCGTGGATATCACCGAAACAGGGAGTTCCCTGCGGGCAAATAATCTGAAGATTGTTGAAACGCTGATGGAATCTTACACCAAATTTTTCTGCTCTAAGGATGCATGGGCTGACGAATGGAAGAAGCAGAAGCTTGAAAAAATCGCCCTCTTGCTAAAGGCAGCTCTTGATGCAGACGATAAGGTTCTGCTGAAACTCAACGTTGAAGCATCCAACCTTGAAAAAGTGAAGAATCTTCTACCTGCATTGCACTCGCCGACTATTAATTCGCTCACTGATGATGGCTGGTACGCCATTGAAACCGTGGTTGATGAGTCGGTCGTCCGGGAGATCATCCCCAACCTGAAGGCCAACGGCGCTGAAGGAATAATTGAAATTAGCTTGAACAAAGTCGTGGCTTAACTACTGTACTGGCCCTTTTAAGGAACAATTAGGAGAAAATATGGGTACCATTAAAAAATGGCGTAAGACTAAAATGTCGAATCATAAACGGCGAAAGCGTCGTCGCGCAGTTCGTCATAAAAAGAAATAGGCAGTAAACCGCCTGATCAATTTCAAGGCTGGAGCATACCGCTCCGGCCTTGCTTTGTTACCAATTCCTGAATCTCTCTAGAGAGATGTATTTTTCAAGAGTTGGTTTTTTTGTACCCATGCCGAATCAGCCAGAAACCGGTATGTTACCCTAGTTGCTGTCCCTTTGCCAATGGTTGACCGTTGAGAAAGGACGCTGATGGCATACGCTTTTTACCCAAGGGCTGGATTTCCATAAGGCGCAATGCGCCATCCGTTGTTGCAACCAACAGATGATTATCCAGTAATTCACCTGGTTCGCCTACCCCTTCCTCCAGCTCCGCCCGCCATACCTTCAGCAGATCGCCGTTAGGGAGTTTGCAGAAACTTCCGGGCCAGGGTTCGAATGCCCTGATCCGATTGCGAATTATATCGGCAGGAAGGCTCCAGTCGATGGCCCCATCGTCCTTACAGAACTTGCGAATCTCAATCACCTTCGATGCATCCTGAACTGAACGATTGACTTCGTCATTCCGAATATCGTCAATGGCTTTTAAAAGAAGCTCCGCCCCAAAAACGGCAAGTTTGTCGTGCAGGGTGCTGGAGGTTTCATCTGCCCCCAAAGGATAGGACTCCTGTCGAAGGATATCGCCAGCGTCCATCTGCTTCGCGAGGTAAATAATACTGACCCCGGTTTCAGTATCCCCATTCAGGATAGCCCACTGAATAGGAGCAGAACCCCGATATTTTGGAAGGAGTGACGGGTGGACATTTATTGCCTCGCAGGAAGCCAATTCAATTACACGGGTTGGAATATATTGACCGTAGGCAACAACCACAAATAGGTCGGGTTTAAGATTGGCCAAAGCTGCAACCGAATCAGGCGAACCGATTTTTTCCGGAGTCATTACGTTCAACCCTTCCTGATCGGCGAATGCTTTTAGTGGACAGGGCGTGAGCATACGTTTCCGACCTGCCGGCCGATCCGGTTGCGATACCACGCCGATCACTTCATCCTGACCCGTACCAAGAATGGCCTTGAGCGAAGAAATCGCAAGCTCAGCTGATCCCATAAAGATGATTCGCATGCACAAGCTCCGGTATTATGGTGCGGAAGGAACTGGTGCAGAGCCGGCGTTCTGGCCGGACCAGCGATCGCGGTCACTCAGGAACATCTGATCCTGACGGTTGAGGGCAACTCCTTCCTTAAGCGGAAAGTCGGGTGGCGTGCGACCACTCATGATGGGCAACCAGCTTTTTTCCGGACCGTCGAGCAATTCGCTAACGAAGGGTTTATTTTTCGTGATCGTAGTGAAATAGATGCCGCTGATGTACTGCTTGTAATCGTTGATCTCATAAAATTGATCCAGATCCTTCGGCAGTAAAATGGATATGCGATCACCATACCACGCTGTAGCCCAAGGCATATCCGTGCACATCACTTCGCGTTCGTTAAGCATTTGCGTAACCCTTCCGATAATCGGGGCATGATATGGTGGATATGGGTGGTTTTCATGGGGAGGCATTAACGTCAGGAGGAACGGAATGATTGCCAATACAACAATCAAACACTTCAGCCCCAGATTATAGAGACGTACACCCAGATCCAATCGATCGATCAGGATATAGAAGAACGCCAAGCCGTAAAGCACCACGAATGGCCAGAATAAATGGAGCATGCTCATCGAAGATTCAGAGAAGAATCCCGCCAGAATCACCATGAGCAACAGGGAAACCCCCAGCCCCCATCGCAGATAGTTCACTTGAGGGCGGACAAAATGATAGAAGAAGGTTGTCAGAAAGAGCGCCATCAGAATACCGCCGCCCATCGCCGGAATGATCGCTTTATTTTTCCCCGAATAATTTAATATCCACTTCGCTTTCAACGTATCAGTTACTGCCTTCGCCGATAACTCGGGGTGATATTCACGGGCAAGGGAATTTGCCTTATATCTTGGAGAATCTGCCAACGCAGTATATCCCACCATGCCAGTTGGATTCCCGCAAATCTTGTAGTTCCGTACCATCCAAGGAGTGCCTAACAGCGCAAACAGAAAGATAAAGATCACCACAAATCGTGTGCCTCCACGAAAACGGCCGGACATCAACCATGCAAACAAACAAATACCCGGCACTATCGTAATCGTGATGTAGCGGGTGTGAAAAGCAATTGAAGCAAGTAAGATCGATGCGAGGTACGGCGTTATCCACATGGCCTTAGTCTCTCCATCCCGCTTGTTCAGCATAGAGATAACCATGGTATAAAAGGCAGCAACGGCGAAAAAAACAGCCATCGAAATATTCAGACCAGAAATCGAATCCTGCCAGACGACATTACTCAAATAATAAATGGTCATGCCCAGAAAGCCGATTTCGCGGGAAAATAGTCGTTTACCAAGAGAAAACAGAATCCATCCGGTCAGTAATGAAAACAAGTGGTTGATCGGAAGAATAACCCACTGTTCGGCAGGCATGGCAATGCCGCGCCCACCTTCCGGCAGATCAAACGGCTTTGCTCCAACCACCTCTAACAGCTTGAATCCTGCCCCCAGCAATGCGGGATAGGCCGGTGGATAAAACAAGTCCGGATGGGCACCAAGTTGCGGGTCTTCGTTGGGATTCACCGATTGCATCTTCCACATGGTCAGCGGACGTATCGTCTTAGTAACCATGCCGTCCTGCACAGACATATTTCGGCCAAGCTGCGCCAGATCCATGGATTCTTCGGTTTTAAGCCCGCGGAACTGCGTGGCAGTGTACACCATCACAATCACCAAAAGGATAAGTACATAAAGGGATACACGGATGATTTTAAGTCCGGTCCCCGTATCGATGCTGTATACAATGTCGTGAAGTGTTGTTTCAAACGATCTGTTGTCTGCCATTATAGCTCCAGATATTCAGAATTACGGTTCGCAAAATGAACCGCCTAGTATCCATGAAACAGATTGCAATACAAGTGTACAGCGGGTGGAATTACGGATGCTTAATCAAGTAATTCCGACGAAAAATGCTCGAATGCTTTCGCGTCAATCGTTTGAATCTTACCGTCTTCAAACTGGAGATTTAACAAGCCTGTTTCTTCGGTAATCGTCCCAACCTTTGAAAGGTCCGTTTCAAAGCGATTCTTCCAATGCCGCGCTAAAGTAGTCGCGTCTGCTGACGGAACCGTAAACAGGAGTTCAAAATCCTCACCGTCATACAGGGCCCGATCGAGCGTTCCAACTTTTGGAATACAGTCGGCGTTTAATAGAGCACCGACACCGCTTTGTTTGAGCATATGGCGGAGATCGGTCGCGAGACCATCGCTGATATCCATCATTGCCGTCACAAAACCCGACTCACGCAGGAAGATGCCCTCCTCGACGCGCGGAACAAAATCGAGATGCTTTCCTCTAGCGCTTTCTCCAAGCTGACCTGTAACAAAAATGGCGTCGTCGGGATTTGCACCGGAACGCAGCAACGCACTGCCAGCAGGGAGAAGCCCCGTCCCGAACAAGTGCAATTCAAAACTTGAGCCCTGCGCCAGATCCCCGCCGATAATGGTTGCGTCAAACTGACCGCAGCAGGTGATCATGCCTTCATAGATTTTTTCCAGATATTGGAACTCCAGTTCAGGCGGCGCTACCACATTCACAAGTATCCACTGCGGCTGCGCACCCATTGCAGCAATATCGCTCAATACGCGACCGACCGCCTTGTTGCCGATTCGTTCTGGTTCTTCATGCGATCCGAAATGGACGTTTTCAATTACTGGATCTGTAGTAAAAACCTGATCACTTCCCGTATTTGGAAGCGAACACACAGCACAGTCATCGCCAGCACCCTCCATCAAGTCGGGATGACTTTCCAGCATAGCCGAAAGCCGTCGAATGACTTCATGCTCCCCCATATCACCAAGTTTTTCCATGCGGGAATGATTGCCCTTTCAGAATAGGTGAAACAACCCTTAACGACTAAAACCCGTCCCAAAATTATTTCGACGCGCCTGTACATCGCTGATATTTTCCATTCATGAACCGATACATACCCGTCCTTCTCATTGCCTGCATGCTTATGCAATCAAACGTTCTATTCGCAGAAGAAGCTCGCCAAAAAATCGGACTCGTTCTCGGCGGAGGCGGCGCACTCGGACTTGCGCATATCGGGGTTCTCCAAACGCTGGAAGAATTACAAATCCCGATCGATTATATTGCCGGAACGAGTATGGGTTCAATTATTGGCGGCATGTACGCCTCCGGCATGTCGCCCGCCGAAATCCAATCCAGTCTGATTGAACTAAACTGGTGGGATATACTTAAGGATAAGTCCTCGTACGAATATCTCGACTACCGCCGAAAGACCGATGACAAACGCTATTTTATGAATCTGGAATTCGGGTTAAAAAATAGGGGCATCGCTTTCCCCCCCGGTATGTCCTACGGCCAGAAACTCAACAACGTACTCGAAACCTTCACGATCAACAGCATTGGAATCACTGATTTTGACCAGCTTAATATTCCCTTCCGAGCCGTTGCAACCGATCTACCCAGCGGCACTTCCGTGACCCTTAAAAGTGGAAACCTTGCAACCGCTATGCGAGCGAGCATGGCGGTTCCCGGCGCATTCACCCCCGTCTATCTTGATGAAATGGTTTTAATCGACGGAGGCATACTTAAAAACATCCCGGTAGATGTCGCGAAAGATATGGGAGCCGATATCATTATTGCTGTCGATGTCGGAGCCGCTTCCATTGAAAACATAAAAAAAAGCGACTTCAACTCCCTTGGCGATGTCATTTCAGGCGCCTATGCCTCCATGCAACGGCCTGCACAACTTGATCTCCTGAAGCTAGCTGATATTGTTATTTCACCCGAGTTATCTCATATTTCTGCATCTCAATTTCACAAAGTAAAAATCATTATTCCGGTAGGGCGCGAGGCATCTCTGGCGATGAAAAACCAACTAAAACCCTATTCCGCGAGCGACGCAGAATATGCCCGTTTCCTCCAATCACAACGTAAACAGCATGACCACGGGCGTGAAATTACAAAGGTTACTGTTTCCGGAAATTCGAAAGTGTCGGAAACCGTGATTCGCAAACGGATTCGCATGAAAGCAGGACCACTAGATATCCAGGAAGTTTATGCGGATCTAAATCGCATTCACGGCATGGGTAATTTTCAGACCGTAACCTATCGACTGGAACCTACCGACGAAGGGCTTGATCTGGACTACATTGCAACGGAAAAATTCTGGGGGGCCACTTATCTTCATGTTGGAATGCGACTCGAAACCGAATCCGACAGTTCCACCCGATGGAGCATGCTGTTCAACTACACAAAAACCGAAATCAACGATCTGGGTGGAGAAGTCCGAATTGATCTGGAAGGGGGCGGTCACAAGAACTCGATCGAGTCTGAATGGTTTCAACCCATCAGTAGGTCGGGCGCATTTTTCGTCGAACCGACATTAGGCTATACGTCCGAAAATATCGGAGTATACGTGGACGCAAACAAAGTGGCAGATAATTCACAGCAAGACCTTGCCGGAGGTTTTAATCTGGGATTACACGGATATGAATTCGGCGAAATTCGCCTTGGCATACTTGGTGGACACGTATGGAGCGACGCGCATACTGGTGCCGCCGAACTGCCCGACATATCCGATTCCCTTTCGGCCGTTACGGCGGGATTGGTGTTCGATCAACGTAACGACCGCGTATTCCCGACCAAAGGAGGGATTTTTTCCATCAATGGGTATTTCTCGTCAGAAGATCTAGGCGCATCGGAAACATACAGCACACTGGAAACCTTATTAAAGGGGGCATTCACGTTCGGGCGCCACACCATGCTACCCGGTTTCAAAGCAGGCAGCAGTCTCGGAACCGATCTGCCGATTTACGCCTCGTTTGATCTAGGGGGATTCGATAGCTTTGCCGGCTATGCCCCCTATCAATTGCGCGGCAATTATTATGGCGTTGCAAATCTGGAATACCGCTATCAACTCATGCAACTCTCTCCCTCACTGGGAAATGATATATTCGGAATCGTACGGGGCGATATTGGAAATACATGGATGAACTCCGGCGATATCGAATTAGACAATCTGGAAACCGGATTTGTGATTGGTATCGGCGCCGACACACTGATTGGCACGTGCGTTATCGCAGTAGGAAAAGCGGAAAGTCTCAGTCCACGGTTTTACTTTTCTATCGGCAACGTTTTTTAATTATTCGTGCCGCAGTGCTTCGATCGGATCCATCAGGGCAGCCCGACGAGCGGGATAGATTCCAAACACGACCGAAACCGTCACAGACACTGAAAATGCTACCGCGAACGCGGGAAAGGTTAACACGGTTTTCACATCGGTGGCCGCGGTAATTGCCATGGGAATGAGTGCGCCGAACACCAGCCCAATCACCCCTCCTGAGATCGAAAGAATCAGCGTTTCCATCAGAAACTGAAACACAATATCGCGCCGCGTTGCGCCCAGCGCCCGGCGAATACCAATTTCACGCGTTCGTTCACTGACTGTGGCCAGCATGATATTCATGATTCCAATACCACCGACGATGAGCGAAATGGCCGCAATGGAGCCGAGCACAATATTAAACAAGCGCCGCGTCTCGCGCGCCTGGCGGATGAGCTCCAATGGAACGAGGATGCTATAGTCTTCCTTCTTATGACTTTTCTTGAGCACCCGGCGGACCGCTTCGACGGCGCGAACCACATGGTCCTGCTCGTCGATCGTTAAGATGAGTTCGTGCAATTCGATTTTTTCAAAGACCCCCCCGCCCTCCGACCACTGGGTGAAAAGATCGCCGCGCTTCTGCATGTAGGTCCGCAGGGGAATGTAGACCTTCTGATTTTCCCCATCGAGCCACAGCTCGTTATCCGACGCCAGCTCGTCCTGGGCAATGTCGCCAACCACCCCGACTACCGTATAGGCATCGCGGTCGATATACAGGGTCTTTCCAATCGGATCATAGCCTGCGAACAAGATGCGTGCCAAACGCGATCCAACCACACAGACCGGTGTACCGAATTCCATATCGGCGCTGGAGAGAAAACGCCCGCGCATCATGCGGTAGTTCTGCACCCGCAGGAACCAGGGTGTGGTGGCAATGACATCGGTCTGCATCTTGCGCGCCTTGTACTGAACATCGAAACGCAACACCTTCATGGGCGTACTCGCCTCCAAGTTGGGCACATAGCGCGACAAGCTCGCTGCATCGTCATAGGTCAGGCCGTATGTCGCAACCATGCTGCGATTGCCCGACCCCGCAGTGTCATCGGTAGGCGCCTTAACACTCTTGATCAGGATATTCTGGCTGCCCATGCGCTGGATTTTCTCCTGGATCTCCCGGTTGGCGCCCTCTCCCACACTGAGCATGGCCACCACGGAGCAGACCCCGAAGATGATGCCCAGCATCGTCAAGCCGGCCCGCAGCTTGTACTGGCTCAGGTTTTTGAAGGCCAGTTTCACCATCCGCTCTGGACGCATGGAATTCATGATTTGGGTGCCCCGTTCCAATCATTGGAAATAATTTCCCCATCGCGGAACCAGATCACCCGCCGGGCGCGGTGCGCAATTTCATCATCGTGCGTCACCATCACAATCGTCTTGCCTTCGGCATTGAGTTCGTCGATCAGCTCAAGGATTTCGTGGCCGGTTTTGGAGTCGAGGTTGCCCGTGGGTTCATCGGCAAGCATCAGGATGGGATCGCAGACGAGCGAGCGGGCAATGGCAACACGTTGCTGCTGCCCGCCCGAAAGTTCCATGGGCTTGTGCTTCAGTCGGTCGGACAGCCCCATGCGTTCGGCAAGCGCCTCGGCCTTCACACGTGCTTCCGATTCGGGCACCCCCTGATAGAACAAGGGAACCTCGATATTTTCGAGCACATTAAGCTGCGGAATCAGGTTGTAGGATTGGAAGATAAAGCCAATGCATTTGGAACGGATTTCCGAAAGTTCATTGTCGGTATGCATCGAAATATTTTCCCCGCCAAGCAGGTAGTCGCCGGTGGACAAATGATCGAGGCATCCCAGCAGATTGAGCAAGGTCGACTTACCGGAACCCGACGCCCCCATGATCACCGCATATTCGCCAGGATCGATTTTTAGGTCAATCCCCCGCAGCGCGGTCACCCGTAGCGAGCCATTCACATATTCCTTGGTGGCTTTTCTCAGTTCGACAATCGGAACAATCATTCCTTTTCCTGTTTACCCGCGCCATTGCTCTCATCGGAAATCGGGCTCTTTTTTAGTTTTAAATCGGTATCCAGCTCAACCTCGGCGTAGAGAAGGAGTTCCTCTCCCTCCTTCAATCCATCGGTAATCTCGATCGACTGTGTGTTGTATTTTCCGATCCCGACTTCCCGCAATTCCTTGCGTCCCCGCTTTACGACATAGACATAATGCTTTTCCTTGCTGGAGACGACAGCCTGAATCGGGACATATAGCACCGCCCGCAACTGATCGGTAACGATCTCGACCGTGGCCGTCATCCCCGGTTTGAACTTCGTCTCCCCTACGGCGGCCACCGCAACCATGATGGTGTAGGTCTTCACTCCGGAACTATACCAATTCTGGGAATCCGGCACGGCACTGATTTTTTCCACTCGACCGCGCAAGGTCACCCCCGGAAGGGCCTCCAGCGAGGCCACGGCCTCCTGCCCCAGAGAAACTTTATCGATCATGGCCTCGGGAATTCCCACCTTCAGGTTCCACGCGCTTAAATCGGGAAACGAGAGAATCGGTTGCCGCACATTGACCGTTGCCCCTTTTTCAATCTTTGAAGAGCCTCCATAGCGGCGAATCTGGGGATAGAACACCTGACCGTCGAAATCGGCATAGACCTTCGTGTTGGCAAACTGTTCCTCGCGGGTCACCAGTTGATTCTTCTCAATCTCCAACCGCGTTTTTTTCGACTCGATCGAGGCCGCCTTACTCAGCACATTCGATTCGATGGTTTTCTTCAGCCGCTCCAGAGTCGAAGCCGCCTTCGCCACTTCGTTCTTCAACTCCTTGAGCTGCTTAATGCTGGTGTAGTTCCTAAGGATTTCCAGATCCGTAGTCTTGTTGCGCACTTCAATTTCCTTACGCTGGACACCGAGCTTGTCCGAATCCAAATCTTGTTGGTTTGAATACCCTTTATCAAAAAGCTCCTGGGTCCCCTCCAGCTCGCTACGGGCCTTTTTCAATTCTTCGTCGGCCAACATGATATCCGACTCCGCCTTGAGCACCATTTGCGGATATTCCGCCTCGGTGTATTTCTTTAAATCCAACTTCGAGATTTCCACTTTCAGTATGGCACTCTCCAGATCGGTGGCATCCTTGAGCTTGACAATTTCAAGCGATTCCTGTGCGGTCATCAACCCCGCTTCGGCTTCGGCCACATCGGACTGCTGGTCAAGATAACGTTCCATGAGCTGGCTGGATTCGAGTTCGAACAGCAACTGGCCATTCGTGACGGACGCACCATCATCGACGATTTCCGTAATCTTGGAATCGCGATAGGCCTCGTTGAGGATATCTCGGCTGCTTTTGGCCGTCAGCTCGCCGGACTGAAGGATACTCACCACCAGATCACCGCGCTGCACGCGGCATAGATGCACCGTCTCCATATCAACCCGGGTGTCATCCTTGTCCGGCTTTAGAACCAGAGCCACGACCACCACCAGAACAATCCCGAGCGCAATCCGTACCCTACGGCGTTGCAACAGGCCCTTCATCATTTCCATTTTGCTGTTCATACCACATTCCCTTCGGGTCAATTTCAAAACGTTCGATCGCATCCCAGAACCGCAACCGGTTGATGGTGTAGTCCACCAGCGCTGCGGTAGCTTCGTTCTTGGAACTCAGCAGGTCGTCCTCCGCATCAAGCAAGTCACGCGTTAGCGCCTTGCCTTGTTTAAGTAGCAGCGTTGTATTCTCCACCCGCCGTTCCGAAAGACGCACACTCAACAACCTGTTCTGATATACGGAGCGATTGCGCTCCAGCTTGCGCCACAGATCCCGCACGCTGCGCTGCACATCGTCTTCATCCTCTTCGAGGCTACGTTTTTCACGGTCCAGACTGATTTGGGCAATACGGAAATCGTTCCGTTTTTCCGTCCAATCGAAAGGAAGGTTCAAATTAAAGTTAAGTTTTTGATCTACATCCGAATTGGGATCCAATGCCTTAGAAGCATCATAGGTGACCCCCAGTTTCGGCAAAAAATTACGTTGCTGAATTTCAACATTTCGCTCCTTATCTTCTACCTGCTGTCTGCTATTAACCAGATCCAATCGATTTGAACTGGCATTTTCAAGCGCTGCATCAAGCGTGATATCCAATTCAACCAATCCTCGATTTTCAAGGATCTTTAATTCATCCGGATTTGCTTCCACATTCAGATCAACTGGCAGTCCCAAAGTAAAACGAAAATCATCCAGCGCTTTCTGGTAGCTGGATCTAGAGAGTGTCCAACGGTCAGCCGCATTCAGTTCACTTTGCCGTGCCTGAGCCGCCTCGAAGTCGGCAATACGCCCGGCCTTGGCGTACGATTCCGACTGTTCCCGGTTAGAAATTGAACTTTCGTAGTTTTTACGTTCGTTATTCAGCTGATCTAACGTCCTGAGCACAGAATAATATTCGGAAGCGATCTCAATAACGAAATCCTGCTGAAAACGTTTAAAATCACGAACGGTATAAACCATACTCCGTTCTGCCTGCCGCAAAGGTTCCATCGTGACCAAGGGTCCAAATCCGTTCAGTAAAGGCTGAATAATTTTAAACGAAAGCGAGTTATCATCAGAACTGCCATCCGGATTCGTGAAATAGTTCACTAGATTTTGTGTGAAGTCCAATGTAATGGTTGCGCCAGAAGCCAATGTACGCTTCATACCCGCTTCAATTTTTGTATCAACTCCATTATTACCAAAGCTCTCTGAAAGCGAGACATCAGAATCCACCGAAGCACTATAATCCCAGTTAAAATCTTTCTGAACTTCAGTCAGATTCAATGCTTGAATAAACAGGTTTTCCTTGCGGGTTTGATAGGATCGGCTGTTTGCCATAGCAATGGCCAACGCATCAGCTAAAGAGAGCAATTCCGGATTATCGGCCTGCCGATCCGAATGAAGCAGTGCTCGAACCAGCTCATCATCTTCAGAGTTAATCGTGAACGGATCAGATTCCCCAAAGCTGGAAATCTGTGCACCGCGAATATTTCCATACGCCGCATGATTCGCCTTTTCTTCGGCATAATTTCCGATACGGGCACACGAAGGCAGCAGAACTAAAAGTCCTGCTGCCATGATCCATTTTCTCAAACTCAACATCATTTCATCCACTGTAAGCATAAGACGAACAAACTATGGAAAGCAGGACAATCTAACAATGCAAAGTTAGACAAATCCAGCCAACCAACAGTTCACATTCCGGAGCCGTTGTGATATAATATCTTCCAATAACGGAAAAACAACAACACGCTATGAAACAGGTCCTTGTACTCATTAATCCAAAATCCGGCGTCGGCGGCCCCTACCGCTTCATTTCCGCCATCGAAAAAGTATGGGATACCCCTGAAAACGATGTCTGCTTCCAGTTCAGCCAGTCTGCCGAAGACGGCATTGCCAAAGTGCGCCGTGCCATCGAACGTGGCACCGACACCGTTCTCGTGGTCGGAGGCGACGGCATGGTTAACACCATTGGTTCCGTTCTCGTACATACCCATGTAAGGCTTGGTGTCATTCCCGGCGGAAGCGGCAATGGGTTTGCCCGCCATTTCAAGACCCCGTTGCAACCGCTTGCTGCAGCCAAAGCCTTGCTGAATGGATACACCACCCCCATCGATGTGGGCCGGGTGAATGGGCGGCTCTTTTTCGTGACCTGCAGCATGGCATGGGATGGCGCTTTGGTGGAAACGTTTGAAAAGTATCCCTTCCGTGGCCTCGTCCCCTACGTTCTCGCCGGAGCACAGCAACTGCTCGAATATCGCGCCCAACCCTTTCATGTGGATATCGATGGAGAAGATTTAAACTTCAAACATCCCCTTATATTCACCATTGCCAACCTATCCCAGTTTGGCAGCGATTTTCTCGTTGCACCTGATGCTCAGGCTGACAGCGGTAATCTGGAACTTGTTGCCATCGAAAAAAAGGATATACCTCTGGTATTGAGTCAAGTTCACCGGTTCATCGAAAAAACCTTCCACCGCCATCCCTTGGTCACCAACCGCCATTTCAAAAAAATGACCGTTCGCCGCGATAATGAATCGCCAATACAAATTGACGGCGAGCTGTTGAATACCGATAAAGAAGTTCACATCGAAGTCATACCCAGCGCCCTCAATGTAATTATTCCAACATGATGACCGCCCGCAGATAGACGCGAATTTCCACCGATCTTATTTTACCGTTTCCCTTAAGCAGGAATACGCAATAAACAGTACGGATTATCAACATGGATAATTTTTCTCCCGACATTCAATATATGCGCATGGCCCTGCGTGAGGCCGAAGCGGCCGCGGCCGAGGGCGAAGTGCCCTGCGGCGCCGTAATCGTGCTCAACGATCGGGTAATCGGAAAGGCGCATAACCAGACCGAAACGCTGAACGATCCTACCGCACATGCCGAAGTACTCGCCATCACCCAGGCCACTCAGGCCGTAGGAAACTGGCGACTCAACGGGGCGGTGATGTACGTAACCAAAGAACCCTGCCCCATGTGTGCCGGAGCGCTCGTACTTTCCCGCATGAAAAAAATCGTTTGGGGCATGACCGATCCCATCCGCGGCGGCGCCATTTCCAAGTTCAACATTTTAAATGAGGCCGACCTCAATCATGCCGTCGAGGTACAGACCGGACTGATGGAAGAAGACTGCAAGGCAGTCATACAAGGCTTCTTCCAAAACATTCGAAAAATTTCCAAGGACAGGAAGCGCCACGCACCACTGGACGATTCGAGTTTAGACTAAGCAAAACTCAACTTCCACGCGTGTCGCCATTTAAGGTGGGGATGGCTGGACCTGCATAAACGCGGACTTTTCAACGTCCGCCTTTTTGAGCTGTTTGGTCTGCACCGGCAACCAAAGCGAGACGGCCGGAATATAGGTGATGACCATCAGAGCGATAATCATTGCACCAAAGAACGGCAGCATGGTTGGGGTTACTTTCGCGATGGTCGTTTTACCGACCCCGCAACCAATGAACAGACAGGTGCCGACCGGAGGCGTGGAAAGGAAAAGGCGACGCCCCTTGTCATTCCGGAAAATCGCCTGACCATTATTCCCTCGGCACATGGCATGATACACCGCCCCGCATATTCTTGTCTTATTGATCGGAGCATGCACAAAAGTTAAACGACTGAGCTCCAATCACCAAACAGAAAATGCTACAATGCACGGGCTGACCCCTCTTCCCGTTGCACATGAAGCGCATTGTTTTATCCGCCGCCTTCTGCGACGAACAGTTTGGTTTCGGGGTCGAAGCGTAGCTGGTCTTTATTCGCTTGGTACCATTGCTGAAGCTCTTCGGCGGAGCCGCTTATCCCGGTATGTTTCTCAAAAACGGCGTGGTATATTTTTTCAGAAGAGGCGCTGAGGGAGCTCTCGAAGAGGGCTTGAATAATAAATCCAAGAGAATCATCCATCCCGAACTCTACCGCTGGGGCCATCATTTGTCGTCGTTCATATCCCGGATTTCTTTTCGCTTTTTCCCAGGCTCTTGGGAATGATTCTGACTGGTCGATTCCGGGTAGATTTTTTATAGCCCTATAGGTCTTCCCTTGGTTCTTCCCATTAATGAAGTAATTCGTAAGTAAAGGATAGGTCTCTGGATCTTGGAGCGATGCCACCGCCTTAATCCAAGAAGGGGGAAGGCTAGTTTCATGCTTGAGTTCATATAGCAGTATATGTTGGGCATCTTTCTCCCAACCGAATTTTACAACGGATTGCGCCAGATCGGGAACATCACGAAGATTGCTTAGCAGAAGTTCTTTGTGTTCGGGGTTGAGCAGTTTCCGAATAACAGTGACTTCGTAACGTGAGGAATGTTTTTTCGCTTGCTGAATTAACAAATCAAGATGTTCTGGTCCAACCTTGAGCATCATATCGACTTGTGGATCGCGAGGAGAGTAGATTGATTGCGCGGCAGAAATATCGTGTACTTTATGGAGGTAGACTTTTACTTCGTCCCGGGAGGGGTTGTTAGGGAGAGTGATGTTAGAAAAGTCATCTAGTGTGTCTTTGTACTCGGTTCCTGGAATGGGCAGGACGACGGGTTGAGACAAGAATTCTATATCTTCAGCGCTTAGGATTTTTATCGTAGGTATTTTCGCGTTCACATTAGTATTAGAGGAGATAAACCGCTTTGTTTCGTGATCGAAGCGAAGCCATGGTTTATTCGCGAGGAACCACGTTCTCAGGTCGATATCCGAACCGCTTACGCCGGCATGAATATTAATAGATTTTCGAAACCGGGTTTTGGAATAGCTGGATGCGCCCGCGTCAGTCAGCTCCAAGGTTGCCGCATCTAAGGCATCTATATGGCCGAATTGAAGTGCGATAGGAATTATGGCGCGGCGCTCCCACTCGTTATCGTACTTCGCGTGTTTCCATGCTTTAGAGACGGCTTCGTTTAAACTGATGCCCGGTAGATTCTTTATTGCTTCATACGTGTCATCCCGATTGCCGCCTCGTATCAGAAAGTTTGTAAGTAAAGGGTAGGTTTCAGGGGCCTGGAAGCTGGCGACAGCTAGGAGCCATTCGGAGGGGAGGGAAGTTTCGCGCTTCAGGCCATTGAGCAGCGTTTCGCGGGCGTCCTCCTGCCAGTCGAATTTAATGACGCTTTTCGAAAGGCTCGGGAGGTTTCTCAGATTCGTGAGGATCAGCTCCTTGTGCTCTTCCGTGGCCAGTTTTTGGATGGCTTGTTTCAGATAATAATCATGCTCGTCACAGGCGCCGATCAAGAGATCGAGATATTCTGGGCCAAGATCCGTTAGCATGCCGATCTGCGGATCTTTCGATCCCCTGTTTGATTGTGTCGCGGAAATAGTCTGAATTTTTTGGATGTAGGCTTTCACATCTGCCCGGGAGGGTTGTTCGGGCAGTTCGATGGCCGCAAGTCTCTCGATGTTGTCTTTCGCCGAGGTATTGGGAATCATCGCGCTGAACGAACTGGACGAGCCGCTGATGGAAAACTGATCATCGATGAGATTCTTTTGAATCTCGCCCATCCATTGGGTTTCGAGGATCAGCAAGGTCGCTTCGTCGAGCCATGCGGCGTTGATTTCGCCGAGTTTGTCGATGGAGCTGAAGCGCAGGATTTTATTTTGAGATTGGAGTCCCGCGCCGGAGGTGTTCATGCTGATACCTCTGTTGTTGTCGCGGTCCGGGAGATAGACCTCTCCAGTTCGTTCATTCGCGAGCAGATAGATCCATCGTTCGCCCGCCTTGGGACTACGATCACGTTTGAACATAGCGGAGACGGTTTTGGTGGAGACGACGATGGAGCAGCCCTCGGTCGCGCGCAACACGCTGGCGATGGTCGCCTGAAACGCGCCCTCCTTGAAGCGTTCGCCGACCTGAATCGGAAGCGCGGCCCTTTTTTCGTAGCGGAACAGGTTGGCGGTGACGTCCGCGGTATAGATTCCCTGTTCCCCGCGCGTGGCCTGATAGTCCGACTCCTTGAGTTTTAGAATGGTCGTGGAGTTATAGTACATATTGTCGCTATAGATGGGCTCGAGAGGAGCGAGGGCTTCGCTCAATGCTTGTCGGGCGAGACCGCGCGATGAAAACGCGTTTTCGCGGGTCGGCTCACCCACCTCGTGGTCGCCAACTCGGAGGGTGGAGTTGATTTCGCTTATGCGAGCGAAGGCGAAGGGCGGTAGATTTTCGAACAGGAACTCGCCGCGAACCTCTTTGCTCTTTTCTTTTTGGCGGCGCATGGAAAAGGAATCGCTCACACTCGAGCTGACATCATTTACGCGAATTTCGATTGGATCCATTGTTGCCGCGGTCAACGAACCTGCCGGAGTTTTGAAGAGGGTGATTTGACTGAAGGCGCCAATCCACAGGGTGATGAGAAATTCCAACGTGAGCAGGGAGTACGCCCAACGAGTTTTGCGATGGCGATATTGAATAAAAACAATACTCGAGAGCATGGCGATGGCGACGATGCTGGACAATAGCGTCCTGCTGTCGGTGAGCGCCACCGAGGGACCGCCGCCTTCGAAGAGTGCGAACTGCCCGCGAATCATGAGGAGTACGCCGATGATAAGTCCCGCCGCGAGATAAGCGCCGACCGTTAGCGCGAAAAATCCGAAGTTGCGCGTGATGGAGGCGATCGCCATGAGTAAGAGGAGGGTGCCGGTGTAGCTTATCACATGATCCAGAATCGCCGGGGCGACATAGGCGAGGGGGATTTGGTTCGCGATCAACATGATGAGCTGAATCAGCACGGGCGTGAGCACGAGCACGATGCCCGCGAAGAGTAGCTTGGCCTTCATCACGTCGCCCTTATCTAGTGGGCGCGTTAGCCAGAATGCGGTGGTTCCAACCAGCGGCTCGCTTTGCATGAGCAATGGAACCATCAGCGCCATCATGATGAATTGCAAAATGCTCGCGAGCATCGCGCCGACTTGCAGCGTGGCTTGCAGTGCGAAATCATCGGCGGGCGGCTGAATGCTGGAGGCGATGGCTGACAGCAGGGTAACGGGAAGCCAGAAATAGAGAAAGACGCGCAGGCGCCGGAGGTCCTTTTTGAAGATGTGTTTAACCAGGCTCATTGCGCGGCTCCTTTAAAGTGGCGGGCGAGGGCGAGGTAGATTTCTCGCAGTGAAAGTGCTTCCGGATCAAGGGTGAGGGAGGGAAATACGGAGCTGAAGCGTTCGGTGGAACCCGAACCGAACTGGCTTTCCACATAGCGAAAGGCGTGGCCAGCGCGTTCGGGAACTAGCCACTCCTTCGGCAGCTGTTTCGGCACTTCGGTGCCATCGGGCAGCGTAACTTCAATCTGCCGGAAGCGCTCTTGTAGCGCTTCGCGCTTTTCAGAGAGCTGGAGCGTGCCTTTGTCGATGAAACCCACCCAGTCGGCGAGGCGTTCAACCTCTTCGATGTCGTGCGAGGAGATGAAGACAGTCCAACCTTCGGTTTCGGTGAGTTCGAGGATGCCGCGGATAAACTCGTCGCGCACCAGCGGATCGAGTCCGCTGAAGGGTTCGTCGAGGACGAGGAGTTTCGGGCGGTAGGCGAGGGAGGAGAGTAAGGAGGCTTTGACTTTCATGCCGCGCGACATGTTTTTGAGCTTCACATCTTTCGGCAGATCAAATTGCGTGAGCAGGCGTTTGCAGAATCCGTCGTCCCACGTGGGATACATGGGTTTGCAGTAGCTGATCAGCTGGGGGACGGTCATCCATTCGGGTAATTTTTGGTTTTCAGAGACATAGCCGATCTGCTGGAACTGCTCCGGCCCGATCTTGTTGGATGGAACGCCTAGCACCTCTGCTTTTCCAGACGTTGGAAACAGGATGTTCATGAGCAGTTTGATGGTGGTCGTCTTACCCGCGCCATTCGGTCCGAGAAAGGCGTAGATGCTTCCCTCTGGAACTTCCAGTTGCAGGTTGTCGACCGCCGCTTTTCCGCGGAACTTTTTCGTTAGCCCATTTGTTTGTATCACGTTTCCCATAACTTTCCCCGATTCGTATTTCTTATTGCGCACTGCTGCTCTCGCCCGCTCTGTTTTGCGTTTCTTTGCGTTTTTTTGTGGCCAAATAAATCATCCGTTCAGGCGCAACGCGGCTGGAAGCGCGCGTCTACGATAAGTTCTCCCAGTGCTGGCGCACGGCTTCCTGCAATTCCTTTTCAGTCAGTTTCAGTTTCTTGGCTTCGACGACCAGTCGTTCCAGCTCACTACCCAGTAAATCTTTTTTTTGCGATTTAAGTGCGCGGGCGGATTCGGTGATGACGGAGCCGAGGCCGGGTTTGACCTCGATCAAACCTTCTTCCCGCAGATGGGCGGATACCTTCTGGGCGGTGTTGGGGTTGATGCGGAGTTCCTGACTGAGCACTCGGACGGATGGAAAAGGGTCTCCGGGTTTCAACTGTCCGCGCACGATCGCTTTCTTGGCGGCAAAGAGCACTTGCTCATACACTGGGCGGCCTTGCGTGAACTGTACCTTGAATGGAAGCATGTGTACTATGTATGATAGTACACCATTTGGTGTCAACGGATTTAACCGGTTTATTCCCGTGGTTGTATTTAGTTGCGGGTTTGGTAGCTTGTGCGGATGAAAAACTCGACCCCTTTTGATCTACTGCTGTCGCTTCCTCCAAATATGTGTGGTCAGCTGGCCGACTGCGAACCCGCTGTCGCGGCGCGTGCCTTTTCGACCTTTGACCCTCCCGGCCAGCAATTGGGGTCGGGCGGCGGTACGGCGTATGTACTGGAGCAGGCATGGCGCGATTCCGGTGAAGGTTCCTTTTCCCAATGGTTGGAGAAAAGCGGAAAGCTGATCATCCATGGCGGTGGCGAAAGCCGTCGACTTCCTCCGTATGCCGCGCCCGGAAAATTATTTATTCCCATGCCCGTTTTCCGCTGGGCACTCGGACAGCGGCTCGATCAAACGCTGCTGGATTTAGCAGAGCCGACCCTGCAAGGGCTGGCTCAGGCATCTTCGTCCAATGCGCGTGTGATGGTGGCGAGTGGCGATGTGATGGTGCGGCTAGAGGGTGAGCTCCCTCCGATTCCGGATGCCGATGTCGTTTTCTTTGGTCTTTGGGTAAAGCCGGAAGAGGCGCAAAATTTCGGGGTTATGTTCTGCGATCGCCATGCACCGGAACAGCTGATTACGTTTCTGCAGAAGCCATCGCCTGATACGATTCGGGCCAAGTCGCGTGATAACGCATTTCTGATTGATGTCGGCATTTGGCTGCTCAGTGAACGTGCGGTCGATTGCCTGATGAAAAAGAGCGGCTGGAATGGGACTCAGCAGGCGTTCAGTCAGGGCATTCCGGATACGTATGATCTTTATGGAAGCTGGGCGCTCAATATGGGTTCCGATCCGGTGGAACATGATCCGGAGGTGGGGTGTCTGACCACTGCTGTGGTGCCGTTGCCCAAGGCGGGGTTTTACCACTTCGGAACGTGCAACGACATGGTGCAGTCGATTTACGAACTCCAGAATCTGGAAGCCGATCAATCTAAACTTGGCGCCGTTCCTTCGTTGGCTCAGCCGCACCAATTTGTACAGAACTCCGTTTTCATGGCCCCTTTACGCCGAGAAGAAAACAGTTTTCTCTGGGTGGAAAATAGCCATATTCCGGCATCATGGAAAATTGCTTCTAAAAACATTCTCACTGCCGTTCCGGAAAATGACTGGGCGCTCGAACTTGAGGACGGGGTGTGCCTTGACTTTGTCCCGGTCGAAGATGAAAACGGATTGCGTGTCTATGGATATAACGATGCCTTCCGCGGTGAAGTGGGTCATCCGGAAACTCGATTGCTGGGGCAGCCTGTTTCGCATTGGTTGGAAAAACGCGGGCTGTCATTGGATGCGGCTGGGATTGATCCAGACACCGATCTACAGCTCGCTCCGTTTTTTCCTCTTCTCGAACGGTTTGATTCTGCATTTGTGAAATGGATGTTTGCAGCCGAGCCGGAAGCGTCGGCGGAATGGGCAGAACTTTGGCTCAAGTCGGCCCGAATGTCGGCCCGAGAGCTGGGACAGAAAGCCAACTTAGGCCGTATTTACGAACGCCGAAATGCACTTCGGCAGTCAGCACTTCCTGCCATGGCAAAAAATGCGGAACTCAGTGTTTTTTACAAATTGGACCTGGAAGCTACCGCCGATCTATATGCAGGCAGTCCGTATGAACTGCCGACTTCGTTGGACGTTTCCTCTCTGCAGAATCCAATGATTGCACTGCACGATCGTATGTTCCGTGCCGCGGTGTATCGCCGCCGGGGAGATGACTCGTGGCAGAAAGAGGAGACGGAAGCGTTTGAGGTGTTGCGCGATATGATTGTGGATCGTTATCGGCAAGATCCCGTCATTCCATCCTGCAAGTTACTTGCCGATCAGATTGTTTGGGGCCGCTGTCCGGTACGGCTCGACTTTGCCGGTGGCTGGGCCGACACGCCTCCCTATAGTTTGGAACAGGGTGGTTCCGTTTTGAATATTGCCGTTGAGCTGAATGGTCAGCCACCTATTCAGGTATTTGCCCGGAAAACATCGGAGCTAGAACTGACCATCCGCTCGATTGATCTAGGGCTGGTTGAAAAATTGAAGACCTATGAAGATGTCCGCGCTTTTGACAAGCTCGGTAGCGGATTCACACTTGCCCGCGCTGCTTTTGCGCTGACGGGGTTTCATCCCGACTTTAACGGCGGAACGTTCCATACCTTGGAAGAGCAACTCAAGGAGATGGGTGGCGGCGTTGAAATTTCGATGCTTGCCGCAATTCCGAAAGGCTCCGGCCTTGGAACCAGCAGTATATTGGCCGCCACCATGCTGGGTGTGCTTTCCGATCTGGCGGGCTTGAACTGGGATAAGGTGGAAATCACGCAAAGAACGCTTGCGCTGGAACAGATGCTCACAAGCGGTGGTGGCTGGCAGGATCAGGTGGGCGGCGTTTTCCCCGGCATTAAACTAGTACAGACATTACCGGGATTGGAGCAGGTTCCGATCGTGCGCTGGCTGCCCGGTCGATTTTTTCAGGGTCCTGAAAAGGCCCGCATGTTGCTCTATTACACAGGGATCACCCGCGTGGCACGCGATATCCTCGGCGATATTGTCCGCGGAATTTTCCTCAACTCCAACGAACGGTTGGAAACGGTTCATGACATTGCCCGCACGTCCGTTTTCTGTCATGACGCGATACAACGGAATGATTTCGAAGCGTTCTCCGACGCGGTCAATCGTAGCTGGAAGCTAAACCAAGCGCTGGACAGCGGAACGAATCCTCCGGCGGTGCAGGCGATTCTTGAAACGGCGGCCGATGATCTGGCGGCGGCCAAGCTGCTGGGTGCCGGCGGCGGCGGATACCTCTTTATGATTGCCAATGATGCCGAT
Organism: Pontiella sp.; assembly: GCA_036479375.1. Classification (GTDB taxonomy): domain Bacteria; phylum Verrucomicrobiota; class Kiritimatiellia; order Kiritimatiellales; family Pontiellaceae; genus Pontiella. The sequence continues at coordinate 23,039 of JAZGFK010000077.1, forward strand.
GCTGCACTGCGTATCCGGCAACGGCTGGAAGAAAATCCCCCGAATGACGGAGCTCGTTTTATTGAGTTTGCACTCTCCGAAGCCGGCCTGCAGGTGACTCGGAGCTAGAGCACCGCTGAAATGGACGGCTCGGTTCCTCCCGAGCCGTCGGGGTGGAACTCGACCTTCCATGATCTCATACTTGTTAGCCCTAAAACGTAAGTACCAAGGCGGTTGTCAGCGCGTTACGATTTCCCCAGCTATGATCCTTCAATCGAAGAGTGACCCAGCGGTAGCCCAGGCGGAGACTCATTGAATCAGCAACTTTGTACGTTAGACCAGCTCCCAGCCAGTTCATATTCAACGTCCCGGCGTTATGGCTGATGAAGAACTCTTCGTCCACATAGGGTTTGATGCCGACGATATCCCAGGGGAATACAACCCGCGTGGCATTCCGGAAGCGGATATCATCGTCCTTGTCATATTCGTAGAAATGAAATTCGACTCGGCTACGGTTTGATACTTTTGTTTGCTTGAAGGTGTCTGACCAGGTCAGGTCAATCAAGGGCCGGTTATCAGCCAGCCATTCGTCTCTTGGACGCACCCAAAAGCGGCGGTACGCGGCTCCGACGTTCCAATTGGCATTAATCCGATAGCCCAGCCCGGCATCAATCAGACCTAGATACAACGTGCTGATATCAGCATTTAACTGTACCTGGGATCTTGAAAACAGAAACCACTTAGGTGTCATGTTATAGGAAACGATAAAATCACTTACGCTTCCCCAATCCCCTTCTTTACCGACCCCCGCGAATGGTATCAACGTTGCTGCGAGCAACGTCAGTATTCGTTTTTTCATCTACTTTTAATCCCCTGATTAGCTTTTCGGATCCCGCCCCACACGAGATGACCGAACGCATTGCATCTTCCACCGATACGTCGACCGGATGGACATATTGTTCATTCAAATGATAGATAAAACCTGAAGTCGGATTCGGTCCGGTGGGCACGAATACAGTGACCGTGCCGTCCTCATGCCGGTCGGTAATGAAGGCGGTAACCTTCGTATCGTTTTCAAAGATTCGGACGAGCGCCACGGAGGAGAAGGGAGACTCTTTTTTGCCAAGGAACTGGTTTACCGTTTCCTTGATCATCTTGTAGCCCGGAGCTTTGCTCAATAGACTGCTTTCGAATCCGCCGTAGATCCACCGGCCTATACGGGTTTTAACAAACAGGCCAATACAGAAGCAGGCCAGTATAATGACCGAAAGAACAACCAGTGTTGCGATCAGTTGATCATAACGATTGGGAAGGGTTAGATTTTCAACCACCAGAGTGGTCAGGGGGTTGATGGCATTGCTGACCAGTCCAAACAACCACTTGAACGCAAAGACGAGAATGATTGTGGGTAATATAACAATCACGCCGCCGAGCAGGGTGGTTGTGAAAAATCGTTTCGTCCGTGAAAGCATATTATCTCCTAAAGCCGCGTAGAATGGAGAAAAGAAAAATGCATGACAAGCTATACGTGATTTAAGTTTTAGTCGTATATGCGGGCTATGTTTTAAGGGTTTGATCGCACCGTGAATTTCTGATTTTCAGCCGTGCCGCTTTCGTGTCTACTGTTCTGGAACATGCATGGCGGAGACTGAAATGAAAATTCATCTGAATGAACGAATCCTCGATATTCCAGAAGGGACAACCCTGAATCAGCTGCGCGATAAAGAAAAACCGGCGGCTGATGTACTCATCTATAACGGAGCCGCGGTAGCGGATGATCTCACTCTCAGGGAAGACGACCGTATTAATTTTATAATCCGCGGAGAAGTTCCGCCAGCCGAAGAGCTCGAAGCGCTGATGGTGGCGCGCCATACGCCGGGGGTACATGAAAAGATCAAGGGGGCTACAGTTGGAATTGCCGGGCTCGGTGGTTTGGGTTCCGCCATTGCAGTGGCATTGGCCCGGCTTGGGATCGGCAAATTAATTCTCGTCGATTTCGATGTCGTGGAACCCAGCAACCTCAACCGTCAGCAATACTTCATTGATCAACTCGGGTTCACCAAATCCGAAGCGCTGGAAGGTAATCTGAAGCGCATTAATCCATATGTGACCTACGAAGCGCACTGCACCCGCGTTACTCCGGAAAATATGGATACATTGTTTGGGGAAGTTGATGTAATGGTTGAAGCATTCGACCGTGCTGACCAGAAAGCCATGATCCTGCAATCCTTCAAGGGCGCGCCCATTGTGGCGGCCTCCGGCCTCGCGGGTTATGGCCCCGCCGAAACAATCGGGGTTCGTAAAATGGGCAAACGGATTTATATTGTCGGCGACCTCGAAACCGGTGCCGCCCCCGGCTGTGGCCTTATGGCTCCCCGTGTAGGAGTTGCTGCGCACATGCAGGCCAATTTGGTGCTTCGACTATTGCTGGGAGAGGAATGAACCTTTTTGCAGACATCCCTGATAAGCTGCCGGAAGAGCTGACTTCTGTGTTGACGGATAGCGGGCATGTCAGGATCGATCGGATCGTTTCCGACGGTCAGGCATCGCCGGAAGGGTTCTGGTATGATCAGGAACAAAACGAATGGGTGTTACTGATTTCCGGTTCGGCCGTGCTAACGATTGAGGATAAACTGGTGGAATTGAACCCCGGCGATCATCTCCTGATTCCTGCGCATCAGCGTCATCGTATTGAATCTACATCAACGATCGAAAAAACAATTTGGTTAGCGGTGTTTTATGAAAACGACTCGATTTAATATTGGCGATTTCGAGGTGTTAGCGGTTCCAACTTTACAGGGAACTTACAACACCTTCAGTTATCTGTTATGCCGCGATGGCAAGGCGGTGTTGATTGATGCAGGGGAGGCCAAACCTATTTTCCAAACCCTGGAAAAGGAAAGCCTTCAGCTTGTGGAGTTGTTGATAACGCATACGCATAACGATCACGTCGGGGGATGCCGCGCCATACAGGATCGGCTGGGGGTTCAATCAGTCAGTCCCGGCGTTGAGGCTCGTGAACGCACAATCCTCGGAACCATTTGCCGGTCGATCTCAACGCCGGGTCATGTTGCTGTGCACAAATGCTATCATTTCTCCGAGCTAAATATTCTTTTCTCCGGCGACACGATCATTAACGGAGGATGCGGGCGAATTATGGGCGGAACGCCAGAGCAGTATTTCGAAGGATTGGGAAAAATTAAAACACTCTCTGATAACACCCTCATTTTCGGCGGCCATGATTATCTGACTGATAACATGAATTATGGGCTTTCTGCCGAGCCGGGAAATACCGATATGCAGGCCCGACTTGATTTGTACGCCTCCGATCCTGCGGATGCCATCTTCGCGACTTTAGCTGAAGAAAAGAAAACCAATCCGTTCCTTCGTGTTGATTCGGTTGAAGCTTTTTTCGAGTTGCGCCGCCGGAAGGACTCTTTTTAAACACGAAGACTCAACGATCTCGAAGGTACGCCTCTTCGTGTCTCAGTATTTAATCTACAGGCTGCGGGCCTTCTTGATCGTGTCGTAGGCGTCGTTCACTTTGGCAAGCTGATCGTTGGCGTAGGTCATGAACTCTTCAGGAAGGCCCTTCGATGCAAGTTTATCGGGATGAAACTCGATGCATTTCTGGCGGTAGGTTTTCTTGATTTCCGCATCTGAAGTGTCCGATGAAACCTCCAAAACCTTATAGGCCTTTTCCAACGCGTTGACTGCGTTGCCCCGAATGCCGCCGAGCATAGCATCGATCGTTCCCGGCTGTAGGCGAAATGCGCGTTCGGCCTGAAGCAAGATATCGCGTTCGTTGGGATGAATTGATCCGTCGGCCTGTGCGACGGCGTGCAGCGCAGCAATAAACGTCATCGCAATCTGGCGATTGAACTGGATGATGCTCGCGAGCTGATTGATGTAGTCCGCCGCCGTGTGGGGATCGTCCTTTGCTTTGCGAAAAATCCCGACGGCCTGTTCGCGCATCGGGCCGGTATATCCAAAGCGTTGCATGATCTGTTCGACCGCACTGATTTCTTCTTTTGTGATCGTGCCGTCGGCCTGCGCCATTTTTGCCAGGCACCCGAAGAAGGCCACTTGAATGGCCGTACCGGTTTGCTGAAGGCGTGATGCGCCCTTATCAAATTGGTGTCCAATGCCGACGCCGACCACGGTTCCAAGCGGGCCAAGTAATGAGCCCAGTACGCCACCGATTAATTTTCCTGTCCAAGCCATATGATAACCTTATTACGTATTTCGTATTAAAAAGAAGGGGGCATCCTAGCGGAATGACTGGTGGTTTCAACGGGAAACAGGCATGTTGAATCCCTATGAATGAACAACCCAATAATCCGCTGCATGGCATTACACTGGAAAAGCTGTTGAACCAGCTGTTCGAACATTATGGCTGGGATGAGCTGGGAAGACAGATCGATATCCGGTGCTTCAACTGGGAGCCGAGCATTAAATCGAGTCTTAAGTTTCTGCGCAAAAACCAATGGGCGCGCGATGAGGTGGAAGCGCTCTATCTCTGCACCGATTTTGGGGAATCCTAGCCTCACTTAATACCGCGAAACCGCTGCATTAGGCGACAACCCAAAAGGCAGGGTTTTTAGCGGACGAGATCGCGGCGAGGATCTTTTTCAGGTTTACAGAGCCGTCGCTATTGTCGGCAGGTTTGGCAATATAGTTTGTATGGCCTCGAGAAGTACGTTGAGGGGAACGGGTTTTTCAAATACGTGGCACGCCCCGAATAGTTTGGCCTGCCGCAGAAAATTTATTGGCAGAGCGCGCATTCCGCCGGAAATGGCGATGATCGGCATATTGTCGTGCTCGTTCCGGATCTGGAGCAAAATTTCGAGCCCGTCCATTTCCGGCATGAGGATATCGGTAATGATAAGATCGGGGCGGTTCTCTTGCATGATCTTCATGCCAACCTTTCCGTTTTCGGCCGACAGAACTTCGTATCCGGCGCCGCGCAGGAACTGGCCGAATACGTTCTGAATGGTTGGGTCGTCGTCGATAATTAAAATTTTATTCATGGGGATTTAGTCGTTGGGGATCAAACTCATTTCCTGAAAAAGTGTCCGGACACTATTCAATAAGTGTTTTTCTGTAAAGGGTTTGTTTATGAACATATATCCGCCGGGGTCGATGGTACCCCATCGATGCTGGTGATTGCGGTATCCACTGAAAAGCACAACCGAAAGAGAGGGATAGGTTTGCCGAATATGTGAGGCAAGTTCGTCGCCCCGCATACCGGGCAACTCCATATCGCTGATTAGCATATCGAAGGCCCCGCAGGGGTCTTTGAACAAGCAATCCCTTTTTTCGCGCTGTTAACCGCTTTGCCGTGTAACCGTAACGGAAGAGCGTTTCAAGGATCATACTGCCGCCTCGGGATTGTCTTCCGCCACAAGGATGTTCGCAGAGGTTTCTGCGGGAGATTGTCTCTGATCCGGGTTGTTGTCCTTCCTTGCATCGGTCGGGAGATAAACCCTGAAGCATGTGCCTTTGCCGGTTTCGCTATAGACCGTGATCCAGCCATGGTGTTGTTTGACAATGCCGTAGACCACGGCCAGCCCCAGCCCGGTTCCGCTACCAACTTCTTTGGTCGTGAAGAAGGGGTCAAAGAGCCGTTGCCGGATATCCGCGGTTATGCCGCAACCCGTATCTGTGACCGAGAGAACCACGTGCCGACCCGGATTGGCCTCGGCAATGTGGGCGGCATCCTTGTCATCTAGTTCATCGCATTCGGTTGTAATGGTTAAACGCCCTTCTCCGGTCATCGCATCGCGTGCATTCATGGCCAGATTCAAGATCACCTGAGTCAGTTGTCCATGGTCGGCCAATATCGTCGGTAAATCGGGGTCGAGCTCGAGCACGACTTCTATCCGCTCTCCTGTCAGCATGTTTAGCAGCGTTTCCGAATCGACTGCCACGGCATTGGCATTGATGTTTTCAATGAGTGCAGGCTGCTTCCGGCTGAACGTCAAGAGTTGTCTGGTAAGTTCCGCCGCTTGCTTCGCGGCCTTCTTGATTTCGTGTGCGTTGGCGTGTTCCTGGCTGCCTTTTTCCAAACTGTTTTCAAGCAATTCGCTGAAGCCCTGTATCCCCTGTAGAATATTGTTGAAATCGTGCGCAATACCACCGGCAAGCTGACCCACCGCATCCATTTTTTGGGCTCGCCGGAGTTCTTCTTCACGAACAAGTTCCGTAGTAATATCCCGTTTCACTGCCACATAATTGGTGATATTTCCATCGGGATCCTTAACGGGAGAAATAGAGGCCTCTTCGGTATAGAGGGTGCCGTCCTTGCGTTTGTTTGTGATGCGGGCCTCCCAAACGGATCCGGACTGAATGATTTTCCAAAGGTTTTTGTAAAATAATTTTCCGTGTTTCCCGCTGCTAAGGAGGCGTATGTTCCTGCCGATTATTTCCGTGGATGAATAGCCGGTAATGTGCTCAAAGGCCGGGTTGATGTACTGGATCGTTCCGCTCAGATCCGTAATCACCACGCTCGCGGGGGAATGTTGAATGGCCGTTGACAGACGGGTGAGCTCCAGCTCTGCTTCCTTACGCTCTGTAATGTCCCGGATACTTACTACGCTCACCCGCCGCTCGCCCTGATCATAGAAGTTAGCGTTGATTTCAACGGGGAATACCGTTCCGTCCTTTTTCCGGTGGTATCTGATCGGGGCAACGCGGAGTTCCTGCCGGATGGCGTTGCCGGGTTTTTCAGGTTCGGCGGATAAATCAGAATTCTTCAGTTGCTGGAACTCGTCGTGGCTAAATCCATACATTTCGGAAGCCGCATCATTGGAATCCAGAATTGCACCGCTGGCCTGATCCAGCAAAAACATGGCATCTCCAGCCGTGGAAAATACGCGCATGTATCTGAGTTCACTATCCCAAAGTTCCTTGGTCCGCTGTCGAACCTTCCTTTCCAGAAGAAGCGGGCGGTTGACCAAGGTTCCGACAAGATTGGTCAGTAGGCAGGTAAGAGCGAGACCGGAAAAGAGTGCAATCTTCCAGTTGAGCATCGGATTCTCGGCGTACCATTGTGCTTCGGGTGCCAAAAGTAGCGCATAAGTCTTTCCGAAAGAAAAAAGCGGAATGACGATTTGCAATTTTCTGGTCGAGTCATTTTTTGAGTGATTGGTTGAAGTTTCCTCGAAACCGGAGAGTATTTTCGGTCGTTCCCCGGCGGCAATTTCCAGAAGACTGGTTTTCAGTCCATCTCTGCCCGTAATGTTCTGATGGGTCAGGACCTCCAATAGGTTGTCGGGGGATATCGTGAAGGCGACCAATCCTTTCTGGGTTTCAGAAGAGGCCGGCAGAAAAATATGAAATAATTTTGAAGCTGCAGGATCGGCTATGCGGCAGGAGGTTGCGAAGCCGGACCGGATCGCTTCATCCATGGCGCTTCGGCAAAAGGGATCGCGGCGGGGGTTGTATCCCAGCAGGTGTTCCTGATGCTCTGCCTTTGGAGTTATATAAACTGCGGGGAAAACTAATCCCTCCGCTCCTCCTGATTCTTCAGCAAAGGGCTGAATCGTGATGCCTGTAAGCCCATCGTCCCGAAATTTTTGTTCGAGCCCGGGAATCTCTGCGGCGGAAGTTTCCTGAAACCAGGAGCTTCTTATAACGGAGCGATGCGTCATCATGTTTGCACAGAATGAGTTGAATTCGGCACGACTGACAAACGTGCTGGACTTGAAGAAATCGGCTAGCACCTGGAGATTATTGTGCTGTCGGTCCATATCGTTTGAAAGAATGTTAGCCTTGATAAGTGCCATCGTGAGGAAAGACTCTTTTCTTGCTGCATCCTCTGTGTCGTAAAACAGGTATGCCGTTGCTCCGGTCAGGAGCAGCATGATGATGGCGCAGGTGGCCGCCTCTACATGGCGCAGGTATCTTACACGGATTTTCGGGGAAAGCTTATGTCGTAGCTTCATGAGTGTCCCCCCCATGATCAGGATCAAAATCGGAATCAGGACAATCGGAATGGGGAGCATTCGGGCATGCCGGATCTTCGATTTCCATTCCGAGGCTTCAATGTCCAACCCGATGGTCAGTATGACTTTCCCCGTGTGTGGATCAAAAACCGGAGCGGATGCGGAAACAAAGGTGCCATACTCATCGGTAATGGGACCCATAGTTACCGGACGTCCGGTTTCGAAAATTTCGAAATCCTCACGGGAAGGTTGAAGGTATATTTCCCCGGGGAGCGAGGCATCCTCATCGTCGGGATCGAGACCTTCAGGGCCGAACACCAGTTTGCCATTCTGGCGAAGAGCCATGGTATAGATGCTTTCGATTCCCGAGATCTGGGTGTAGGCCTTAAGCGTGTTGCAGAGGCGTTGGTATACTGGGCGATTGAGATCCTCTCGGGTGAAGGAAAGACTCATGGCTTCATTAACAGGAACAGCCTTGGCAATGGATATGGCCTGCCTCATCAACTCGCGGCGCATGCGCATGTCGGCACGTTGCCCGGATTCCTTCGCCCCCCAGATTCCTGCCAGGGCGAGCGAAACTCCGAGAAGCCATAGGATGCGTAACCGTTTAGTTTCTACGGATTGAGTATTATCTGAAGACTGGTTCTGAGGTTCATTCTCTGGATCTTTCACATCAACTCCCGTGTGGAACCACCGCTTATAACGCTATTTGCCAAAGCGAGTTTGCCCAATAAATTCAAATCAGTCATATGGGAACAGTACACCGTCCGAATTACTCCAGCCCTTCCAGGTGCGAGATGAGGAGCTGGCCTTTATGGTCGACGGCGTAGGGGTAGATGGTGCGGAGTTCTTCGAACAGCTTTTCTGCATCGTCGTCCTTCCCTTCCCTTTTGTATCGCATGCCGAGGTAGAGGCGGGCATAGGGTCCTACCTGAACACCATTGGCAAAAAAGCATCCGCTGTATTTTCCGGCCGCCTGTTTGAGATAATCGAGTTGTTCAGTTCCTTCAGTTGCCTGTGCCAGACTGAGCACAGCACATCCGGTTCGGTTGGCGCGAGGAAACTTTTCGATCAGGAAGTTGATCGCATTTTTTGCCTCTTCGGTTTTCCAGTCCTGATTGACCGTATGATAGGCCTTTTCAATTACATTAAGGTCGAGACGGGAATGGAACTCCGCATCCAGCAGCATGCGTTCGCGGGCCAGTTCTTTTTGACGTACAACAATTGTTTTAACGCGTTCTTCCTCAAGAACCGGTGCCAGTTTGGTCTCCAGCTCGGTAACGCGATTTTCCAGTTCGATAACGCGTTGCAGCAGGATGCTGTCATCCGCCTGTAGCGTCGCAGTAAGCATAACAACGGCCGCCAATAAGATGGAGGGACGACCTCTGTGTCGTCCTATCCCTGCTACCGTTAGGACGGGACGGAGCCCATCCCTCCAAATGTTCAATCGCTTCATATCAGTTTCCCATTAATGGAAGTTCAATCACACCAGCCTGGAGCAGAAAGTAACCAACGAACAGGATCATGACGATCAGTACCGCCAGCTTGAGCATGAATTTGATCGCTTTGTTAAACAGCACGACGGAGCAGATAATTCCTGCTGCCGCCAGAATGATCCACGTCATGGAATCGAGATTCTTTAGTGATTCCATATCCATTATACAAATACTTCGCCGGGACGGTCTCCATGCTGTTCTGGATTTTCGGCATCTTCTTTGACGATATAGAACTCCACTTTAAATTCGACGGGCCCGGTAATCACGACATGATGAAAGCGCTCGGGGTAGATGACTATCGGATGGCCGGGATCGGCATCGAGCACGTTATCCGAATCGTCTTCCCAGACATATTGCAGCGAACCGCTTTCCACTACGAGATAGCCCCATTTTCCTTTTGGTGCGAGGTGCTTTTTTAGGATGCCCGGAACAACCGTGTCCTGATTCATCAGTTTGGTGGAGCCGGCCAGTTCGGCATTCTCGGGCAATGTTGCGTTTTGATAATTCATATAAACTTCCTCAATTAATCGAGGCGCAGTGTAAAGGTTGTCTTCCCGAATGTCTTTCCGTTTATAAGGATTTCGATGGCGTGTTCGCCGGAATAGTATTTCCGAGTGGTGATCGGTTTGATGGCGTGGCGTTTAGTGAGATCGACGGTTTCGCCCGATGCGATCTCCAGCGTTCGGAATTTAAAAACCTTCGGGCTCGTTTTGCCATTGGCCTTCATGTGGTGGATCGCATAGTCGATGACCACCTTCTGCGATTGTTTGCTCGCCGACTTTATTGCCGCTTTAAATTCCACGGCTTCGCCCAGTTGAATGGCCTTGGGCGAAACGTCTAATGATTGGAGGCTGAGTTTCAGATTTTCAGTGTAGCCGAGCAGTCCGAAGACAGCGGGATGACCGGCCTTAACCAGCGTGCGTGTGGCGTGGCGGATGATCCATTGCCGTTCTGGTGTTGCGGTTTTTTTCCAGCGTTTGCACAGTGCAATCACGTATTCCGGGTGATCTTTGGAAATGTCATTCAGATTATTGGCCACCGAGCGGCGGACATATTCGGATGGATCGTCTTTCAATTTTTCCAGTAGTTGGAAAACGGGGGCGGGGTCGGCGATAAACTGCGGTAGCTGCTGTCCCCACGGCAGGCGCGGTCGCGAGCCTTCAGAAATCAGCCTGCGCACATGTTCATCCGCATCGTTGGTCCAGGCTTCCATAGTTTGGAACGTCAGCTCGAAGTGGTTGATGATAAAGGGGCGGATGGCAAACTCGGCGGAAAACATCGAGGTCAGTTCCCGAAGCGCTTTAAGTGATGTTGCAGGGTGGTCCAAACCATATTCGCCGATGTAGTCGATAATAGGCCAGGCCGCAAATCCGGCCAGGTTGTCACCGGCATCGCCACGATCCCAACCTGATTTCAGTGCAACGAGAATTTCTGCGGCCTGTTCGAAATCCTGTGGAAGAAAATCATGCAGTACAGCAATCAGGTGCCGCACTCGGTCTTTGAGTTCCAGTGATTGGATGCCATCAAGGGCATCCGCTGTGAAATCTTCTCCGGGGAAGTCGGGGACCGTGTGCGCCAGTGATTTTGCAATCCGCCCGATCGCGTCCTTCCCTAACCCATCCTTCATTAATCGTTGTTCTGCCATATATTATCCTGATTCATATACTATTAAAGAGCCTTGATTACGGTACTTACCCTAATTCTTCAGAAGCACAATTAATACGGAAAAATGGATTCCATCCCATCGGAGTTTACTCACGTTATTTTATGAGGAGTACAAGAATGGATGAGGACAAGATCTATCACTGTCACCAAAAGGTGACAAAAGTGCTCATATAATGGTTGAAGCGGGCGATGGCGCTCCGTATTTTTTAAAAATTAATGAAATAAAGACAGCCCTCACCTGAGGGCTTTTGTGTGCCTGGACTGATGTAAAATACCTGTTGTAAAGGAGTAAGATGAGACGTTTTGTTGTAGCTAGTTTGTTGAGTTTGGGGATTGGTGCCGCGCAATCAGCGGGAGCGTACATAGCTGATGTTGATTTCGAATACATGGTTCAACAGCGAGGCAACGCCGTTTTCTGGAATTTTGAAACAACACTATTGGTCCGGAACGAGCGCTCATTCTTTCTCGACTTATGGCATGTTCATTAATCTGGATTCTCTCTCTGGAGTCTTTGGAATCGTCCGGACCGACACTAAAATAAAAGGAAAATATGTGTGGCCCGTGCGCACGGGTGAGTTTGGCTCTTCATCCTTAACGATGAGCAGCGCCTTGTTGGAGACGGACAGTCGCAACTATTCCTTAACGGTGACATCCCCATTCGGATCGCCGGTTCCAGCATTGGAACTTATTCAAACTATTGCTGGAAATCGACGCTTACCGGATCGGTTGATGGCGTGGTCTCCATGGGCGGGACGAACTATACCTGCTCCGGCTGGAACGGAACGGGTTTATTGCCTGTACTTGGAAGTGGAACCAACACCGGGCCGATGGTGTTGACAATCGTATCGTCCTCCATCGACTGGCGCTGGATCGTCGATGCCGACTCCGACCGCATGCCCGACGACTGGGAACTGCTCTATTTCGGCGGCGAAACCAACGCGGTCGCAACCGCTGATGGTGATGACGACGGCTACCTCAACTGGCAGGAATATATCCTTGGCAGCAACCCAACCAATGGCGGATCGAGTTTCCTCTTCACACCCGGCACGAATCCACCACCCGGCGAATTCAGCATCGACTTCACCACTGTAACCGGCCGCCTCTACACCGTTGAATGCACCGACGAACTGGGTTCTGGAAACTGGCAGGTGCTCACCAATTTTATCGGCGATGGATCAGCAGTGCAGTTCATTGACCCGACAACTATTCCGGCCTGCTTCTACCAAATCCAAATCGACTGGGCAGAATAAGAAGCTTTTCAGATAACAGTTTAGCGATGCGGTGGACGCGAACGGGCGACGAGCTTGATGAAGATCGGAGCGCCTTCCAGTCCGAATGCGGCACGCATCTGATTCTGTAGATAGGCCAGCCAGTTGGAACGGGCATTGTCGGGATTGTTGACAAACACCTTGAAGTAGATCGGATTGGTGCCGGATTGCGCGGCGTAGTAGACCTTCAGGCGTTTGCCCTTTGCGACCGGCGGCGGATATTTTTCAACCGCCTGCTGAATCACGCGATTCAAAACGCCTGTCGTGATTTCGGTGCGGGTCTGGGCGGCCACATAGTCGATGGCCTCAACGCTACGTTTAATGTTGTAGCCGTCTTTTGCAGAGACAAAGATAACGGGAGCGAAGCCCATGAAGGGGAGCGTGTCGCGCAATGCTGGAAGATATTTCGTCTGGGTGATATCCTCTTTAGCTTTCGCGGCCAGATCCCACTTGTTCATCAGCATGATACAGCCCTTTTGAGCGGCGATGATTGAGGCGGCAACTTTCTTGTCGAGTGTGGTAGGACCGGTTTCAGCATCGAGTACCAATATGACCACATCGGCGCGCTCAATGCTTTTTTGCGTGCGTAGGTTGCTGAACCAGTCGACAGCACTCTTGCCGCGGGTATCTCTTTGAACGCCGGCGGTATCAATGAGCTGGTAGTGGCGGGCGGTTTCGCCCTTGCCAATTGTAAAGGGGATTTCAACACTGTCGCGCGTGGTGCCGGGAACGTCTGAAACAATCACGCGCTCATCGCGCAGCAGGCGGTTAATATAGGAAGACTTACCGGCATTCGGGCGGCCAACGACGGCAACGCGCAAGGGTTCTTTTTCGGTCGGGTTTTCTTCTTTCGGAAGAAGAGGAAGTATCCCTTCCATCAGCTCGTTCAATCCACGGTTATGGAGTGCAGATACAGGGAAAGTCGGGAAGCCGAGCGAATCGAAATCGTATCCATTTTCTTCGCGTTCGGGATTGTCCGCTTTGTTTGCGGCAATAAATACGGTGCGGCCACTCTGGTGGAGAATGCGGGCAACCTCTTCGTCTAGCGGAGCGAGTCCGGCGGTGATATCGACAACAAAGATAATGAACGAAGCATCGGCAATGGCGATTTCCGCCTGTGTTTCGGTTCCAGCAACGATCTGATCGGAGGAAACCTGCTTGCCGAAATGGCCCAGTCCTCCGGTATCGATCAGCTCGAACCGTTCGCCTTCCCAGTTGGCCTCGCAGACTACACGGTCGCGGGTTACACCCTCTTCCTCGTGCACGATCGACACACGCCGACCGACCAGTCTGTTAAACAGGGCAGATTTTCCAACATTCGGGCGACCAACAATCGCCACAACTCTTTTACTCGTCGTTTCTTCCATAGCGCGGATGGTGATACACGAATACCCCTAGGGGGGCAAAGGGATAAGGCGGGAAATGTAACACCTGAATTTGAAACGTGAACTTCAATCAAGAGCAATACCGTTCAGGTTTCAGAAACGAACCTTGGGAGCTTCCTTTTCTGCGGCCTCTTCAATTTCGAATAGTACAGCGCCCTTAAAGTTGAACATGCCGGCAATGATGTTCGTCGGAAATAGTTCGTGCTTGGTGTTGTAGGCTGTGACGGCTTCATTATAAGCCTGCCGGGTGGACGCGATCTTATTTTCGGTCGAGGAAAGCTCTTCGGATAGCTGCATCATGTTCCGATTGGCTTTAAGATCGGGATAGGCTTCGGAAAGGGCGAAAAGTTTCCCGAGCGCCCCGGTCAGCATGCCTTCGGCTCCCATCAAACCTGCCATGGCACCGGCATTGGCCGGATTGCTTGAGGCGGTTTTACTGGCCGCCATCGCTTGGTTGCGCGCCTGAATGACGGCTTCGAGGGTTCCGCTCTCGTGCTTCATATAGCCTTTGGCAGTTTCGACGAGGTTCGGAATCAGGTCGTAACGACGCTTCAGCTGCACATCAATCTGGGCAAACGCGTTCTTGAAACGGTTGCGCAGGGTCACGAGGCCATTGTACATGCCGACTACTGCAAATATGAGTACGGCAATCAGTCCGAGCAAAACAAGTAAAGCTATCATCCTATTCACCTTATTTTCAGTCGAAGGTCTTGTCGGTCGACAAGCCCAAGGTCAGGAGTGACCTTCGACATGGAGACCTTATGACCTTTGACCTCTGTTAACGGTGCGCCGATAGTAGGCACTGCCTCTGCGTATTTCACTTATAAAAGGGTGCGGATTTTGTAATTTATCTGGGTTGTGCATCATGTGTATTGGCGCGCAGAAGTCTTTGCGCAACGATAACAGTACGAACGGGCAATTGCTGACTTGGATGCCGTTCTCATCAACCATCCTACCAAGCAAGTCGTGATTGAGCACCGGATACAGATCGCAGACATGCAGGAGTAAAAGACACACGAATACCCGGCATGTTGGAGCTTTAAAGCGGGATCAGTAGAGCGCTGGATTTTGCCGGATTGTCGCTTGACGGAGGGGCGAAGAGGGCGTAGTTTGCTCGACTTGTTGTTAGTTTAGCTCTGGATAGAGTGGGCCTTGCCCGCTCTTTTGTAGTCTCTAGGGCTAGTTATTTGAATCTTTAGGTAAGCGAAGGAGGTAGCGGTCATGAATCCTGCAGAACTGAAAGCCGTTGTCGAGTATATGGAGAGCGAACGCGGTGTTGAGCGCGAGGTCATTATCAAGGCCATCGAGGCGGCACTGCAAAGCGCAACCGAAAAAACCGAAGCCGGAGAAGGTGATCTCCGTATCGAAATCAATCGCAAAACCTTTGAGATGAAAGCCTATCGCAAGCTGACGGACGGTTCGGAAATCGAATCTACGCCGCGCAGCCTCGGTCGTATCGCTGCGCAGACCGCCAAACAGGTCATCATGCAGAAGATCCGCAACGCCGAGAAAGAAATCATTTTTGAAGAGTATAAGGACCGCGTTGGAGAAATCATTACCGGTACCGTAACTCGTTTTGATCGTAGCGACGTAATTATTGAGATTGAGCATGGCGAAGCCGTGATGACCTCTAAAGAACGTGTTCCTACTGAGGAATACGAGATCGGCGAGCGCGTACGTGCCCTGATTCTGGACGTTCGTGAGCGTGAGCGCGGCCCCGAAATCATCCTTTCCCGTAACAATCCCGATTTTGTCCGCCGCCTGTTCGAACTCGAAGTTTCGGAAATTACGGACGGCACCATGGACATCCGCGGCATTGCCCGCGAGGCGGGATATCGTAGTAAAGTCGCCGTTATTTCGCATGACGAGCGCGTTGATCCAGTCGGCGCTTGCGTTGGCATGCGCGGTATGCGCGTAAAGAATATTGTACGCGAGCTATCCGGCGAAAAGATTGATATTGTCCGATGGAGCGACGATATCCGCACTTATATTACAAACGCACTGGCGCCAGCCCGACTCAAACACGTTGAAGCCGTCGAAGAAACACAGACGGTTACAGTGACGGTCGAACCCGACCAGCTTTCACTAGCGATTGGAAAGCGCGGACAGAATGCGCGGTTAACTTCCAAGCTGACCGGCTGGCGCGTTGACATCCAGAAAGATGAAGAGAGCATGGGCTTTGAAGAGCGTGTTGCTGTTGCAGTGACTAAGCTTGTCGCCATCGAAGGTATTGGCGACGAGTTTGCAGACAAGCTGGTTTTTTCCGGTTTTCTGACTTTGGAAGGTATTCTGGCTGCCGAACTGGGCGACCTCTCTTCCATCGAGGGTATTTCCCCCGAGCAAGCCAAGTCTCTGTGGTATGCAGCCGAGGCGGCCTATATAAAAGAACACGGTGAGATTACAGAATGATTAATGTTCAAGATACAGCGAAAGACGTAGGCGTTTCAACGGAGGAGCTCATTGAAATCCTTCAGGATATCGATATTGCTGTCGATGCTCCGGAGTCTGAACTCTCAGCGGAGCAGCTACGGCTGATCTGCGATGAGCTTGGTTATGGCTCTATCGAAGAAGCCCGCGCAGACAATGTTCAGGAACCGGCAGCTCCGGTGGAAGCAGTTGAAGAGGAGCCCGCTCCTGCTGAGGTTCCCGCTGAAGAAGATGCTCCTGCTGTGGCAGAAGTTTCGGTCAAACCTGCGGAGCCAGAGACGGACCCCAAGCTGATTGAGCTGAAGAAACCGAAGGTCATTGTTAAGGATTTTGCGGAAATGATGGGCATGAAGCCCAACATGGTTATTGCTGAATTGATGAGAATGAATGTCTTTGCCTCTATTAACGCAGAGATTGACCTTAAAATCGCCAAGGATATTGGCGAAAAACACGGTTTCACCGTTCGCAAAGCGGAAAAGAAAAAAGCACCGGCTCCTCAGCCGAAATCAGCGAAGAAAAATTTAGTTAAAAGAGGTAACGACACAGCGGACTTGCCGGAAGCCCTTGTGCATCGTCCACCCGTGGTCACTTTCATGGGTCATGTCGATCATGGAAAAACCTCGTTGCTAGACAAGATTCGTAATACCACCGTAACCTCGGGAGAGTCGGGAGGTATTACACAGCATATCGGAGCCTATACCGTTGAGCTGAACGACCACAAAATTACGTTCCTCGATACACCCGGTCACGCGGCCTTCACAGCCATGCGTGCACGCGGTGCAAATCTCACAGACATCGCGGTTCTTGTTGTTGCTGCAGACGACGGTGTCATGCCGCAAACTCTGGAAGCGATCAAGCACGCGAAAGCGGCGGGTGTCTGCACAATTATCGCCATGAATAAAATGGATCTTCGTTCCGCAAATCCTGATCGCCTGAAGCAGCAACTTCAGGAAAATGATGTGATGGTTGAAGACTGGGGCGGTTCAATTGGCTGCGTTCCTGTCAGTGCGGAAACCGGCGAAGGTATTGATGCTTTGCTGGAACGCATAGTTCTCGAGTCAGAAATGCTCGAATTAAAGGCCAATCCAAACAAGCCGGCGAACGGCTTTGTGGTCGAAGCACAAATGGAACCTGGCATGGGACCAACGGCAAGTGTTCTTGTTAAAAGTGGAACACTAGCGGTTGGCGACAGCATCATCTGCGGCAATTACTGGGGACGTGTTAAAGCGCTGATCAGCGACCAGGGAAAGAAGGTTCGCTCGGCAGGACCATCAACCGCCGTGAAAGTACTCGGGCTTACCAATGTGCCGGGCGCTGGCGATGAATTTCAAGTGATGAGTTCTGACCGCGAAGCCAAATCCATTTCGGAAGAGCTTCAGGCGGATCAGCGCGCCGCAACATTACAAGGCGGCGTTGCTCCGAAGAAGGTTTCGCTCGACGATCTCTTTGGGGCGGCCGGCGAATCGGTGGTTAAAAAAGTGCTCAAGGTCATTATCAAGGCCGACGTTCAAGGCTCCGTTGAGGCCATCGCGCATTCACTCGAAGGAATTAAGAGTGATAAGGTGGAAATCAACATTTTAACCAATAATGTCGGTAATATTACGGTGAACGACGTTATGCTTGCCAGTGCATCTGAAGCGCTCATTCTAGGCTTCCATACCGGCAATGAAAACGGAACAAATGCTGCTGCCAAACGCGAAGGTGTTGAGATCCGTATGTACAACATCATCTACGAACTGCTCGAAGATGTGGAGAAAGGCATGAAGGATCTGCTTGATCCAGAGTTGCGCGAGCAGGTGATCGGTGAAGCGGAAATCCGCGAGGTTTTCGAGCTCAGCAAGAAGAGCAAGATTGCCGGTTGCATGGTGATGAGCGGACGCATTTCTTCGAAAGCAAATGTTCGCATCAAACGTGGTAAAGAGGTTCTTTTCGAAGGTCAAATTGGATCCCTCAAACGATTCCAGAACGAAGCCGCTGAAGTCCGTCAGGGACAGGAGTGTGGTATCCGTCCGGAGAACTTCACGAACTTCGATGCGGGCGATTCGATCGAAGCATACCTCGTCGAAAAAATTACGCAGGAACTCTGATCGTTCAGTTCATTGCGCTGATTAAAAAACCGTCCGGACTCCGGGCGGTTTTTTTATGCTTGGATGAAACGGCATTTTAATTTCGCGGGATGAAAAATATTTCGCGACTTTGCATCAAGAACTGCGCGGGAATTTTATTCCAAACGTGTTGCATAAAAAATTCATACTGCTTATAAACGTTTTTCAGAAGCGCGACCATTGATTGTTCTTTGCGTAATGCAAGCTGAGTTGGGCGGTGAAGAGTTGTCAATGTTCGTTTGTCAGGAGTTAACAATCCAAGGAGGCTACAATGGCAGCAAAGAAAAAATCAGCAAAGAAAGCACCGGCGAAAAAAAAGGCACCGGCGAAGAAGAAAGCCGTAGCGAAGAAAGCGCCAGCCAAAAAGAAAGCACCGGCGAAGAAGAAAGCTGCCAAGAAGGCTCCAGCTAAGAAGAAAGCTCCTGCCAAGAAGAAGGCTCCTGCCAAAAAGAAAGCGCCGGCGAAGAAGAAAGCCGTAGCGAAGAAAGCGCCAGCGAAGAAGAAAGCTGCCAAGAAGGCTCCAGCTAAGAAGAAAGCTCCAGCCAAGAAGAAGGCTGCCGCGAAGAAGGCTGCCGCGAAGAAGGCTCCTGCCAAAAAGAAAGCTCCAGCCAAGAAGAAGGCTGCCGCGAAGAAGGCTCCTGCCAAAAAGAAAGCACCGGCGAAGA
>JAZGFK010000078.1:0-4946 GCA_036479375.1 Pontiella sp.
TACCTTCCGGCTCAAGGCTGCCGGGATCGAGGTCAGCAGTGGCAATTTCCTGGAAAACGATTACCCCGATTCCAGTTTTGACTGCATTCGACTGGAGCACGTATTTGAACATCTGACCAATCCGGTGAAAGTTCTCACCAAGTGTCGCCGGATGCTTAAACCAGGGGGCTGGCTGTTGATTAATAGTCCGTGCAAGGAGTCCTGGAGTGTCAAACTTTCCTTTAAACATTTTAGCCACTTGGATCTCCCCCGGCATTTGTTCCACCACACGCCGCATTCCGCCGCTCTGATTCTGGAGGCGGCCGGGCTCGAAATATCGAGAATTAAAACTTATGGAGTGATGGCAGCGTTTGGGTCGACATTGAATAATTACTTGCGTGAGGGCGGGAAAAAAACAATCCCCTCTGCCTTGTTTTATCCAATCTCGCCCCTCTACTCTTTTTTCTCTAATATAACAGGCAAAGGGGACAACCTTACAATTTTGTCACGGAGACCTGTCAATGTCACAGAAACTTAAGATATTTTTCATAAGCAATTTGGGATATGGCAGCTCCGGCCTGCAGAGGAAAACCGCGTTGCAGGACCTGGGGCATGTAATCACCCCATTTGATTGGGCGGTGTATGCCAAGGGCGGATCGAAAATTACACGCTCGCTGAGAGGCAGGACGGCGATGGGGAAAGCCATTCGGTCTTTGAACGCTGATCTGGTTGCTTTCGCGCGGCAGCACCGCTACGACTTGGTTTGGATTGAAAAAGGGATTTGGTTTTATCCCGAGACGGTGGCAAGCCTTCGCGGAACGGGGAATGCGATTCTTCTGCATTATACTCCCGATCCGGCAATTACATATCACAAAACACGCCACTTTATCCGAAGTATTCCCGTATATGATGTGATGGTAACAACAAAGCGATATGAATTGGACAAATACAGGCAACACGGAGCGAAACATCTGATACTGATCGGACAGGCGTTTGATTCGACTATTCATAAAACCTACACGCATTCCCCCGAGGAGTTGGCGAATTATCAATCTGACGTCTGCTTTATAGGCCATTGTGAAAAGCATTATCTCGACCTGGCCAGAGCCGTTGCTTGTGCCGCCAACGGCCTGTCAATCTGGGGAGGGCCATGGGAACGAAAGATCATCTTTCGTCCATGGCTCAAGAGAGTTTATCGCGGGGATAATCTCTGGGGAAACGATTATGGCAAAGCATTGTCCGCAGCTAAAATCGGTCTGTGTTTTCTTACCAAACTTGCGCTCGAAACATCCACCTCGCGCTCAATTGAAATTCCCGCTTGCGGGACATTGCTTTTGGCCGAGAGGACAGACGAACACCTAGAGTTGTTTGAGGAAGGCAAAGAAGCGGAATTTTTTGACGGCAAAACTGAATTGTGCGAAAAAATAGAATATTATCTCCAGCATTCCGATGAACGCGAGCGAATTGCCGCAGCCGGACGAAAGCGTTGCCAAACGAGCAACTACAGCAACCAAGGCCGGCTCAGTTCGATTCTTAACCAAGTTGCGTCGCTGGGGCTTCGATGATTTTTTAGCGATTGCTACTATAAGGAAAAAAAGATGAGGGCCAATTATCTTAAAGAAATGGCGAAGGCCGGATACAATTCCGATAACATCGGAACTTTTCATCGGATTTGCCTACCCTACCTGGGAAAACGATTCTTCCCGCAGAAGAGCAGCAGAATTCTCGATATCGGTGCGGGGCAAGGCCATTGTATTTTCCCACTGAAGAACTGTGGATATGAAAATTTAATTGCGGCTGATGTTGATGATCGCAACAAGAAGCTGTTCGAGGACAACGGCGTAACCTTCATGCAGCTCGATGTGGAGAGCGACTCTTTCCCTCTACCTGAAGATTCTTTCGACGTAATTTTATTGTTTCACGTTATCGAGCATTTGAAGGATTCATCACACTTGCTATCCGAAGTTCACCGCATGTTGGGAAGCGGCGGGGTTTTCGTTTTGGTTACACCTGACTGGAGAAAACAATACAAGACGTTTTATCGTGATCATACCCACATCCGTCCATACGACAAAGTGAGTATTGCACGATTGTTAGGGTGTTCCAGATTTGATCCTGTTTTAATTAGGAGCTTTGGTGTGTTGCGAGGGTTTGGCAGAACGGGAATCTGGAAGTTTATTAAGCCGCTCATGTTTAGCGGGAGTGATATAATTGCGATTTCGAAGGTCAAGGGAACAGACTGAAAGGTGTGGGTCTCACACGACATTGTATAGCACCTGAATTTCCTGGTCGAACAGTGGGCTGTAGTTGTAAACGTGGAAATCATTTCGCGCGCACCATGCGCGATATATGCTGTGCACCCTAGCGAAGTTTATTTGGTCATACGGCCAAATGGCTGGTGGTTCTTGGCGCCCTTAAAGCATGATGACCTGCGAGATACCATAGTGAAGAAAAATTCTAAAAAAATTCTCATTTTCAGGACTGGACAACTTGGTGACACGTTGGTTTCCGTGCCCGCCTTTAGATCTGTCCGCGAACATTTTCCTGACGCGCACTTGACGCTGTTGTGCGACGGCCAGACCAATAAGAAATATGTTCGCGCCGCAGACGTGCTTGAAGGCGCTGGATTGATCGACGATGTTCTTTCCTACCCGGTTGATACATCGCGTGCCGGACGCGCTCTGAGGTCCGTGTTAATGCTGGCTTTGCTGGCTCAGCTACGATCCAGACGGTTCGACACCTTGATTTACCTTTTACAGTCGCGGCGAGTTCCAGACATGATCTCCCGTGATATACGTTTCTTCAGGCGGACAGGAATCAGGCAATTTATCGGAACAGAGGGCTTCTATCCTCTACCCGAAAAGGAGACTGGCAAGCCACTTCCATCCGTTCCACATGAGGCTGACCTGATCCTGGCGCGGTTAGCCAAGTCCGGCATACCGGTTCCGTCTCCGGGAGAAGCCGATTTCGATCTCAACATCTGTAGTCGGGAAAAGATGGCTGTGGAGCAATGGCTGAAGACGTTGTCCCCTGACGGCGGTAGGCGGTGGATTGCTGTCGGACCCGGATCAAAAATGCCAGCTAAAAAGTGGCCATCGTCCTGGTATGCGGAAGTTGTGCAACGGCTGATTGAGCAATTCAATGTGTGGCCCGTAATTTTTGGCGGCCCAGAAGATGCCGTCATTGGCGAATCCTTGGTTTCCCACTGGAACTGCGGCTATGTGGCAGCAGGACGTCTAACCGTGCGTGAAGCCATCGCTGCTATGGGAGAATGTGCCCTTTATCTCGGAAATGACTCTGGCACCATGCACATGGCGTTGGCGGCCAGCCTGAAATGCGTTGCGATATTTTCCTCGCGCGATTTTCCGGGGAAGTGGTATCCTTATGGTAAAGGCCATGTTGTTTTACGAACTCCGATCTCATGCGATGGATGCATGCTGACAGACTGCATCGAACAACGCATGCAATGTATTCTATCTATCAATACCGATCAGGTTCTGGATGCGTGTGGGAAAATTTTGGCAGGGAAAGAGTCTCGTGAAAATATTGATTAATGCCGCTTCGGCCAACTTAGGAGGAGCGGTAACGTATATCACCAACTTACTTAGGGAACTTCCGGCGGTCGCGAGCAATGACCGGTTCATAGTCGTCGTTCCTCCTGACACCTTAAAATTACTTGAGGATGTTGTGGATGAGCGGATAGTTGAACTCCATTCCGTCCCGCGCAAGGTTGGTGGAATGCTGCGTCGCCTGGCGTTTGATAATTTCACCATCCCGCGTCTTGCTCGCGAGCGAGGCGCAGACGTACTATTTTCTTCGACTGGTTTCGCCACTTTATTTAGCCCGTGCCCACAAGTTTTGCTAGTACGCAATACGGCATATTTTTGCCCGCACTACCAACGAAAATATAAAGAGATAGGGAAGTCATTCCACTCCAAACGCCTCCGTCGATGGTGGAGTCTGCTGTCAATAAGGGCAGCAGACACGATTCTGTTTCCCAGCGACGCAATGCGAAAATTGGTGGAGTTCCATACGGCCCTTTCCGGGAAGCGAACCGAAGTGTTGCGTTATGGTTTCAAGCCTGAAACGTTCTTTCGGGACGATGCAGTAAAACTGAAAATAACCGGGCATATGGAAAAATGGAAAAAGGAAGGCTATCTGATTCTGTTGACTGTTTCTTCGTTTTCGATACAAAAAAATCTTACGACATTGATAGAGGCTTTGCCTGCTTTGTCATCTTGGGGAATTAAGTTCAAACTAGTAACAACTATTTCCCGGGAAGTAACTTCCGACAAGCAAGAGTTCGATTGTTTAATGCAACGTATTAGAGCTCTCGGCTTATCAGATAACGTAGTTTCCGCCGGACATTTGAAATATGAGCAACTGCATTATTTGTATCAGAAATCAGACGCTTTTATCTTTCCATCGTTCACGGAATCTTTCGGCCATCCTTTGGTCGAGGCTATGGCCTGCGGTCTTCCGATCGTGGCCTCGGATATACCGGCCAACAGGGAGCTTTGCGGCGACACGGCGATTTACTTCGATGCTTTCAGCTCAAAACACTGTGCAAAAAGACTTATTGAAATACTAGAAAACATTGATCATGACAAGATAGTGAAGGAACGTTCACTATCTCGATCTAGGATTTTTTCGTGGGAATTATATGCCGAGGTATTGATGAAGATCTTCAAAGACACTTGCGGAGGGCAGCTGAATGCAACCGACTGAAAAAACCGATATCTCTGTCTTAATACCGGTTTTTAATGAGGAGAAGAATATAAGGCGATGCCTTGAAGCTTTGAAAAACTGGGCTGAAGAAATTATCGTCGTGGATTCTCAAAGTACAGATAGTACGATTGAGATTGCTGAATCGTTTGGTGCCAAAGTACTCCAATTTCACTACAAAGGAGGTTGGCCTAAAAAAAGACAATGGGCTTTAGATACTTATGATTTTCGAAATGACTGGA
>JAZGFK010000079.1:0-5901 GCA_036479375.1 Pontiella sp.
CGCCCCCGCCCCCCCGAGACGGCGTTAAAGATCAAGTGTACGCTGAATACCGCAAAAAGGGTTGCTGCAACGACGATCAGGTCGAATCGGTCTGCCTTGACTTTTCGTAACCATTTAAATAAGAAACCGGAATATTTTCCGCGAGCATGGTATCGGTATTGGTGAATGGACTGGACGTTCATAATGAACGAGGCAGTAACGGGATTGATCTGAAGGCGGTTGTTCAATTCCAGTGAAAGGGAGTGCCATTCCACGAATGCCTGTAACGTAATTCTTGAAAAATCCTTTAGTAGGTGACCGTGAAGATCGGCAGTTTTTAATGCTTCGAATACGACCATCTGTTGAAGTAGCGGAAACGAATCGTCCTCGAGGGAAGATTTGCGCCAACTTAAAATACTGAGACCGCCGGGCAATGCTCCCGACTCAATAATCCGTTCAAGAATTGAACTGCGTTGCAGGTTGGGAAGCTTATTCCAGAGAAGAGGTGTGAATGCTGTAAAACCTTTTAATGATACAACTTTATCCCGAACAAAGGCGTTGGAGAATGCGGAATCATTATTGTTCCAGAATTGGTCGAGCAGATTGTGCTGGAGAGAGGCATATTCCTCTTCAAAGAAATCGGTGCCAGATTGATGAATTGTAGAATGTATGCGAAGCCGATTGAGAGCCTCAATTTCGGTTAATAACAATACCGTTAGGTCAACCGTTGCCATATCGGTTTCAAATAAATCCTTACTCAGTGCCTCGTTTCGATTCTTCCATGAATGTATGCCGCGTCGTTTCGGGTCGAAGTGATGGAACAACCACTGTAAATGCCGTCGCAGGGGGGGGAGTAGCATGTTCAGCAGTTCGCCGTCTTTTCGCACCTCCCAAACCGCTTCAACAGTTTTTGCAAGAAATGGTTTTGGAGCTTCAAGTACGGAATGAGTGGCATGAGGGGCATACAGTACGGGGATTGCACCTGAATTAGTCTGTAATTTAAGGGCACACGTAACCAGTTCTTCTGCAATACCTACATCAACAAACCGCCATGCCAATGCCAGCGGGTAGAGTTCATTGAGATCAAATTGAGGTGTTGCTGTTGATGAAGATTGGCTCCATGCCAGAGGAATGCTTCCTTCGGCGGGGCGTAGCGTTTTCATTAATGATTCCGCACAGATTGTTGCCAGGGAATCATGATGCGACATTTCTTCAAACATCGATTTTGAGCCGCTGCGTCGTTCAAACTCCAGTGAGAGCGTTTCCTCCAGATCCATAGATAAATAGTTTTCAGCCAGTTGTATGGCATCTGTTTGTAGAAGGGCTTTCGACACCAGGCAGAATTTATTATCCCTGATTAACAGCAAAACCGACGATATGTCGGTTTCAAGCCATTGAAAACCATCATGGTGCTCAATAGGGAATTCAGAGGCCATGACCGGTGCAGGTATTCCGATGCTCTGCCCCCAGAGGACGCCGGGTTCAGGCACGATCACCTCAGCGCCATAACGTTCGTTCTTACGTTCAAAATACGAACAAAATCCATTAAACAGTATATTAGTTCTTCCATTTTGTGGAACGGGAACCTGAAGAGCCCATTCCGGATTTTCAGTATTTGGAGCAATACGTCCGATCGTTTCCATGGTTTGGAAAAAAAGGCCTGCACTGTTTTCCCGAAACGTCGAATTACAACCGCGTGGCTCAAAAGTCCATTCGGCAAACCATGGATGAGCGGGATAAGGTCGAAAGATAAAGTGCATCAGAAAATAGTGTTTGTTAGTGAAGGATTCTTCAAGCGAAATTCTCGATCGAAGCGGGGGCCAGAATTATTCAACTTAGCGTTGACGAAATGGGCTAACTTGCTCTTAATACTCCGCTTTGTTCACTATAATAGGTGAACTGTATACTTTTACCATTAAGGAGTCCTATGGCTGTTCCAAAAAAGAAGGCGAGCGCAAAGAAGACTGCGACCAAGAAAACGGTTGCTACGAAGGCTCCCGCCAATAAAAAAGCCCCGGCTAAGAAGGATACAGCCAAGAAGAGCACGGCTAAAAAGACGATTTCAAAAAAAGCCGACGCGGAGAAGGCTCCATCAAAAAAACCAGCTGGAAAGATGGCTGCTGCGCCTGGAAAGAAGATTGCGCCGGCCAAGGTAGCCACTGGAAAAAAGGCTCCCGCCAAGAAAAAAGCAGCGGCTAAAAAGACTCCCTCAGAAAAAACAGTGGCTAAAATCGTTGCCAAGTCTGCTGCAAAGAAGGCTGAAGAAGCCAAGATTGCGGCGGCGGTGGATGCTGCAACGGCAGGCGGTGTTTCGCTGATGGAGCGCGAAGAGCGGAATGACCGAATCAAAGAACTGATGGCGTTGGCCTCAGATCACGGTTTTCTGACGTTCGAAGATGTTAACGAAGCTTTTCCAGAAGATCTGGTTGTTGTTGAAGACATCGATAAAATCGTCGGCCTTCTGCAAAGCATGGAAATCGACATCATACGCCAGGACGATGTGGAGGAATATCAGGCCCGCCTCGAAAAAGAACAGGCCGATAAACAAAGCGCCCGAAGTGACGTACTGGATGATCCGGTTCGAATGTACCTCAAGCAGATGGGACAGGTTCCTCTGCTGACCCGTGAGCAGGAAGTTGAAATTTCGATGCGGATCGAAGAAGCAGAAATTGCTACTACGAAGATGTTTAATCGGTTGGGTTGCGCCACGGATGCCTATCTCGGTGTGATTGAACGGCTGGAACTGGGTAAAGAACGCTTCGACCGTATTATTTCAGACAAACATGTTGAATGCCGTGAAGACTATTTTAATGATTTACCGAAAGTGCTCAAAGGAATTGATCGCAACCGAGAGCTGAAGCATAAGTATTACCTTGAATACGCCAAAGCCAAGAAGGGCAGTCCTGAAGCTGTAAAGGCCATGAAACTGTTCGACAAGGCACAGGATCGCCTGACCGAATATTTCAAGCAACTGCACTTTAAACAAAAAGCTATTGAAGACGTCGTTCCTGAAGTCGATAAATACCACCATAAAATGGAACATCTTCTTGGGGAAGTTGATCGTCTAAAGAAGAGTCGTGCAAAAAGTGCAACAGCTGATCTGCGCGTAATCCGCAAGGAGATCAAAGAGCTTGAGGTTTATCTGCAGATGGATCAGAAAGACTTCACACTGCATTACGCCGACCTGCGAGTGTGGCTGCGAAAAGGGTTGAAGGCCAAGACCGAAATGATTGAGGCCAACCTGCGCCTCGTAATCAGTATTGCCAAGAAGTACACCAATCGTGGGCTCTCATTCCTTGATCTGATTCAGGAAGGCAATATGGGCCTGATGAAAGCAGTTGAAAAATTTGAATACCGCCGCGGCTATAAATTCAGTACCTACGCAACATGGTGGATTCGTCAGGCCATCACCCGTTCGATTGCTGATCAGGCTCGTACGATCCGTATTCCGGTACACATGATCGAAACCATCAATAAGCTGATGCGTATCCAGAAACAGCTTCTGCAGGAATTTGGCCGCGAAGCCTCCCCGGAAGAGCTGTCAGACGAAATGGAACTTCCGGTGGAACGCGTTCGCGCTATACTCAAAATTGCCCAGCAACCGATTTCGCTGCAGAGCCCGATTGGTGATAGTGATGACACGCATTTCGGCGATTTCATTGAAGACAAGTCTGCTGAAAAGCCGGACGAAATGACTGCATTCAGCTTGCTGAAGGAAAAGATCGGCGACGTTCTCGAAACCTTGACGGAGCGCGAACAGGAAGTACTGACCCTCCGATTCGGATTGGTTGATGGTTACCCCCGCACATTGGAAGAAGTTGGACGTAAGTTTAATGTTACCCGCGAACGTATCCGTCAGATTGAAGCCAAAGCGTTACGTAAAATGCGCCATCCGACCCGTATCCGTAAGCTTGAGGGATTCCTCGACGGCGAATAGCCAATGGGCAGTATCAAGACCATCATCAAGCGTGACGGCCAGATCGTACCGTATGATCGAAGCCGGATAACCAACGCAGTTTTCAAAGCCGCCGCCAATACCGGCGGCTTTGGCTTTGATGAGGCTGAACGGCTATCCCGAATGGTGGAGCTACGGACATCCGATAGCTACGCGGAGCAGATCCCTACCGTTGAAGACCTTCAGGATATCGTTGAAGCGGTTCTGATGGAAAACGGGCACATTAAAACTGCTCGAAGTTTTATTATCTACAGGCAAAAGCGTACGGAGGTGCGTGAAGCAAAACGCGGTGCCATCGAGGCTACAGACAATATTCCCTACAAGCTCATCTATGAGGTACTGCGCTGGAATATCGAAAACGGGTGCGAATCGATTAGTGGTATCAACCGTATTATTGAGGACGGAAATTATACCGACCTTGTTATGGCCTGCGAGGAGCGTTACACAAACGAATGCCGGATGGCAGGAAAGCGAGTGCTCGATCATGGTGACGGAACACGCCTGATTATTGTTGCCGGTCCGTCTTCGTCCGGAAAAACAACAACAACCATAAAAATGGAAGAGCAGCTTTCCGCTCAGGGAAAAAAACTCAAAGCCATTAACGTAGATAACTATTTCTTTGATCTGGAAATGCATCCAAAGGATGAGTTTGGCGACTACGACTATGAAACGCCACAGGCGCTAGATATCGAACTGATTAATGATCATCTGGAGCAATTACTGGACGGCAAAGCGATTAAAACCCCGCATTATGATTTCCAGACCGGGCAACGGACATTAAATGTGCATGAAATGCGTTTGGACGATGACGAAATCCTGCTGATGGATTGTCTGCACGGCCTTTATTCCGATATGACACGCAGTATTCCTGATTCGCACAAGTTTCGTCTGTATATTGAAACGCTTGGCCAACTACGAAATGACAACGATGGTTTTATGCGTTGGGCAGATCATCGCCTCATGCGCCGTATGATCCGTGATAGTTGGAGCCGAAATCATAGTGTCATGGACACGCTGACTCACTGGCATTATGTAAGAAAGAGTGAACTACAGTACATTATTCCATTCATTGGAAATGTTGATTTTGTGGTGAACAGTGCCATGCCCTATGAGTTTCCAATCCTGAAGCAAAAGCTCTTTCGTCATTTTCCGACCGCCATAGAACTTTATCGGAACGACTTTAAACGGCAGGACGCCTACCTGCGCGCTCAACGTGTAATGCAGTTTCTCGAACCACTTCATGACGATGTTGAACACGCAAACATTCCGGAGAACTCTCTTTTTCGCGAGTTTATAGGTGGGAGTATCTACGCTTATTGAAAAGGTACGTAGTTTCGCCTTCAGATGGCTCCACGCATGTCTGCAGGACTGACCGCCTGAAGGCGAACCCAACGAGCTTTAAAAACTCAGATCGCCGTGTATGCGCAGATGTCGACGCTCTTTATCAACCTGCAGTTGTTTTCCGAGGAAAGTCTTTGGTAGTTTTTCAATGAGCTTCTCGTGTACAACATGGCGTAACTCGGTTTTAAGTGCGCGCGGAATTTTATTCAGAGTAGATAGCCTGATATCGACAACATAGCCCGGACCGTATCGGGAACCAAAACCGGGGGAGTAGGAGGCGCCTACATTGAACAAGCCATCCATTTCCGGATTTGATGTAGTACCCTCCTGTGCCCTTACGGGATGTAGGGGAAAGAGGTCTCTATACTGACGTTCGAGTTCTTCGTCGATTTCATCAAAAACGCTTTTCAAACGTTTTTCCCAAGCCAATGTTCTTAAATGTCGCATTTAGTTGGAAAATAAATAACATATAAAACGGTTTTGCAAGGAGTATAGCTCAAAGGTAGACTGTAAATTAAAATGCCCAACTTTTCTAAGCCCGATGCATCTCATGCCGCGATCTCCTGAATGAACAACTCTTCTGCGGTTTTAAAATTCAGTATCTTGCGGGGGTATCGATTGATCCA
>JAZGFK010000080.1:0-37144 GCA_036479375.1 Pontiella sp.
TGGATCAATCGATACCCCCGCAAGATACTGAATTTTAAAACCGCAGAAGAGTTGTTCATTCAGGAGATCGCGGCATGAGATGCATCGGGCTTAGAAAAGTTGGGCATTTTAATTTACAGTCTACCGGCTGTTCATGGCGTTCTGATTCTTGTTGCGGTCTCCTTTGTTGCGGTTACGGTAATTAAAAAAGAAGAAACTTCATTCGAAGTCAAGCAAGTCAAACGACCTAAGCAAAAGCTAAAAAGGCTTCAGGTTCCAGTTAAGGTCAAGCAACAAAAACCAAAACCAAAATTGCGAAAACGCGTGGTCGCAAAAAATGTTCAACGCAAAACCCCCGAATTCAAAATGCCTGAGCTCACGGGTATAAAAGGCGGACTCGGAAACGCGGGTGGTGGCGGATTTGGTGATGGGGCCAGCATAGGTTTTTCCATGCCCGAACTGGACTTCTTCGGAGCCAAAGCCAAGGGCGAAAAGATTGTTTTTGTCGTTCATTTCGGACCGGATACCATTAGTGCCGGGGGGAAGAAAGCGGATGGAACCTCTAATGATGACACCCCTTTTTCTCGCATGACCGGATTGACGATCCGGAATCGATTGGAAGATCTGGTGGATGGTCTTCCAGAATACGCCCTGTTCAATGTCATTGCCTACTTTCTCAGTGATGCATGGGCGATGGAACCCAATATGCAGCTGGCTACTCCGGGCAATAAACAAAAAATGAAGGACTGGATGGAACCGGTAAACCCGCTCGAAGGAGGTCAGTACGGCCACTGTTTCGCAGGAAAACCAAAAACAGTTGCCGCAGCATATAAAAAATATCCGACACGGGTCGATAAGCTTCCGGCGCACGCCACAAAATGGGCTTACCCATACTACGTTCCAAAGGAACTGGAACAGAAATATGCACCGGATGCTCCCAATGGTTTCAAGCATTGGGGTCGGGGTGTAGCATGGGCCATTCTAGAGCAGAAACCCGACACGATCTTTGTACTGACCACTAACTACATCGATGGTTGGAGTGTAAGTAAAGACGAAGCGAAGAGAGATTCGTCTAAGAATCAATCGCCTGATCAGCCCCGCAAAATGGCTAAATCGCTTGCCTCCATGTGTCGGGATACTTATGGGCCTGATAAGAAAAAATGGCCGACCATCAACGTGGTGGTGCTGGCTAAAGCGGGTAAGGATTCCACGAGGGCTAATAAGTGTCTGTCTGAAGAGTTCGGCCCGATCTGGAAGGGCTTCAAGTCGGATGGATCCATCATTGATGATATCAAGAAATTCATGAATGAAGAAGAACAGGTACTTTATCGAAAATATATGGCTGAGTACGGAAACAAGCAGAGCAATTAACTTATCCGCTAATTTGAATTTAAAACGCCCTCATTGAAGGGCGTTTTTTTGTCTCTGCACATAGTTATCTTGCGAAAAAAGTAGAGGGCACCGCTCCGTCGACGCCCGGTCTATTTTGCGGCTCCGACGGAGCATCACCCTCCAGTAGAAAAATTCCTACAGAACCTTAGTCTTGGTTCCCAATGCGGTTTTAGCAGCTGTTTCGGGGGAGCAAAGAACGGATACCGCACTGTTTTCAAAGGCCTTGTTCAGTGTTTCTCCAAATGCATTGAAATGCGTTTGCGTCGTGGCCAGTACTTCATCGCGGAGTTGCTGCCGTTCTTCATCTGTATAATCGAGCAGATAGCGCATGGAGCTTGAATACCCCTTGGAATCGGGCAACTGATAGGAATCGAGGGTTCCGATGGCACCGATCAACGCACGCGTCAGTTCATCTTCGCTGAGCACCAGGTTTTTCAGATAATCACCGGTCGCCTTATAGATCTCCAGCGAGCTTTCAAGGTTCGGATCACGGTACGACACAAAGGTAAAAACACCGGAACGCTGGTCGAATGAGCACATGCCGCCATAGGCACCGCCTTGAACACGGACCTTTTCCCATAGCCATGCGGTTTGAAGATAGCGGGTAATCACGAGGGACGAGCCATGCATGGTATAGCCGACATCGTAAAGGTTTGCCGCGCAGCCAACATAATTAACCATCGTCGGGGCTGTCAGTGCTTCAGATTTAGGCAGTTCGCTGGGTTTCCATTCTTTGGAAATAAACGTTCCAGTGCTTGGGAGTCCTTTAATAAAGCCATCTAAAGATTGGAGAACTTCAGGCATAACTGCCGGATCAACGGTTATGTTGATCAGTATGTTATTACGGTCGAGTAGGGTGTGACGAATCTTTTCCAGCCGTTGCAGAATGCCGTCCCAGTCATTTTCTATCTCGTCGGCTAATTTGCGAATAAAGAAGAGTGCTTCAACGCCACCCATTTGTTCGCTAACCCAGTGCGCTTCGTGGTGCTGTGCCTTCAGACGGGTCATTACAGCGGAATGGCCGCGCGGAACAATGGCGGTTTCTATTTCTGATTTATGCTCTAGAACGATCTGTTTAAACCGTTCCTTATTATTGAAAGCAGGTTCCAATAGCACGTCGTGCAATATATTGAGGAGCTCATCGGTCTGACCCACCATACACTTACCACGGAGGAAGAATCGGGTGATACCCTTCTGTGAATCCTCACGAGCTGAAAGAAACGGTGTCCCGTAAATTCCACCGGTCTTAATGGCGATGCGCTGGGAGAGGGCGACATAATCTTCGTCCTTCGTACCCATTTCCAACAGGATGCTTCCGAGGAGTGAGGCATAGGGTAGGTCCTCTTGATCGAGGCCATGAAGATCGAGACCTACATCCAGATAGAGAATCCCATGGGTGAACAGGTCGTGGGTAAGAACGGTGGTGCCATGCAGTTTCGTTACATTTCTCTCGACGGTGCGGACGTTCTTATCCAGGTCATCGCGGCTTAACAGTGGAATAGTTGCTAGAGCCTCCTCGGAGTCGGGTGTGGCCTGTAGTTTTAATAAGTGTTGGGTGTTCGCAACGATTTCTTCCAGTTGGGATTGGCTCATCGCCTCCTTAATTGTGGCAAGCCGATCTGTTTCTTCGGCTTCTTTACGCGCAGCTTCTTTGGTATCCGGAACGAATGTGACCGTAGAACGATGACCGTTTTCGATCAGATGTTCACGAATCAGCTGCTCAAAATATCCTTTTTTGTGGGCATTTATCTTGAGGGTTTGTAGCGGTTTCTCAAATGCAATGAGTTCAAGCGGATCGGAATCATAGATCCAGGAATTCAGCGATTTAAGCCAGAGGGAGAGCCCGCGTGGGAATCCTCCGGAATTGTTTTCTCGGAGATCAAACTCGAGCGTATTGAGTGCGGCCTCGATATCCTCGGGATCGATCCCTTCTTTTACCAAATCTTCCAGTGTGTGGAACACAAGCGCTTCGGCTTTTCCAAGGTTGTGAGATTCCACGCCCTTCAAGCCGATCGAGAAAAACATCTGGAGCATGTGTGTTTCAATACCACCACCGGTTATGTCTTCGCCGAGGCCGGATTCAATCAGTGCTTTACGCAGTGGTGATCCCGCCGAACCTAGCAGAATTGAGTCAAGCAGGTTGAGGGCATAAACCAGCTCTGCATCCGTTGGCGATGGCAGGGCCCAGTTGACCGTGAACATCGGGCGTGGATCATCGTCTTCCGCCGAAACCGCATATGACTTTTCAAGGCGAACCGGAGCTGCCAGAGGTTTCTGTAAGTTGATTTCTGACTTCGGATTAACTTTTTTGTAATCCTTCAGATAGGTTTCCAGTAACTCGAAACGCTCTTCGATCGGATCATCTCCGTAGAAAAATATTCTGGAGTTGGAAGGGTGATAGAATGATTCGTGAAAGGCTTTAAACTGCTCATAGGTTAAGTCGGGAATTTTAGCCGGGCTTCCTCCAGAATCCAATCCATAGGTGGTATCTGGGAAAAGGGACTGTTGCGACGCTTCCATGAGTGAAGAATCGGGTGATGAGTAGACCCCCTTCATTTCGTTATAGACGACCCCTTTGAATTTTAGATCGTCCTCAAGCGACTTCAGTTCGTAGTGCCAGCCCTCCTGCATAAAGAAATCCTTCGTGATACGAGGATGGAATACGGCGTCGAGATAGACATCCACTAGGTTATGGAAATCCTTCAGATTCTGGCTGGCCACCGGGTAGCAGGTTTTATCCGGATAGGTGAACGCATTCAGGAAGGTTTGCAGTGAGCCTTTGAGCAACTGAACAAAGGGATCCTTTACGGGATACTTTTCAGAACCGCAGAGTACCGTATGTTCCAGAATATGGGCTACACCGGTCGAATCGGAAGGCGGCGTCCGGAAGGCAATGCCAAAGCACTTGTTCTCGTCGTCGTTCTCCATCGAGAGGATTTCCGCCCCCGTTGGGATATGACGATAGATTTTCGCCAGCGTATTCAGTTCTTTTATTTCTTCTGTG
This sequence comes from Pontiella sp., assembly GCA_036479375.1. Lineage (GTDB taxonomy): Bacteria > Verrucomicrobiota > Kiritimatiellia > Kiritimatiellales > Pontiellaceae > Pontiella. Next base: position 4,376 of record JAZGFK010000080.1, read on the forward strand.
CGTACCAGTTCAAAATTACTCATTAAAAGCTCCGTGCGTTAAAGTACGAAATCAATACATGATTAGTCCTATTCGAGCGACTTGATTTCCTGATAATTAAGCGATTGGAATATCCGTCCAAAGTTCAATATTCGGGTGATCGGAGAGGGCGATACCGGCGGGGATGGATTGCGGCTCGTTCAGCAGGGTATGGATGACATCGCGTTTAGATTCGCCGGTAACGAGCAGAATCATTTTATTCACGTGTTTCAAGAAAGCAGGAGTCACGCTGATCCCTTGCATTCCATCAGGACGGTCTGTGTGCAGGGTAAGAGGGCCTTTGCTCTGTTGGGCATGTTCCGGGGTGAAAAACCCAGCGGTATGGCCATCACCGCCCATACCGAGAAAACCAAGATCGACCGTTTTCATGGATTGGAGTTCGCTTTCAAATCCGGCTGCGGCCTGCTCAATGGGCAGGGAGGTATCAATCCGGATAAAGCGGTCTGTGCACTCCAATGCACGGAGCATCGGTTCCAGATTATGGGCATTGTTGTTTTTCGATTCGAACGGTTGCATGCGCTCGTCACTCAGGAACAGCTTCCGATCAGGATGCACAGGGCAGGGGACATCGGCAAGGCGGTTATAGATGACATACGGCGTGGAACCGCCGCTGAGCATCAGGTTTCCGGGAGATGAAAAGGTTTCTCGCAGAAGTTCCAGCGTTTCCAGCATCAGTGTTTCAGTCGTTTCAAAAGTGCGCAAAGTAATCATGGTTTTAAAATAACTGCTTCGCGGTGTAGAGGCCATCATTTTGCTTAGAATCATTTTGCCCCTGAACCCGTAATCTTGCACCTTACAACCATGTTGAAAATATTCATGATTGGGGTGTTGAAGTTGGTCGCTGCATTTCCATTGCCTGCAGCGCGCGGTATTGGGCGTTTTATCGGATTCGTATTTGGTCGCGTTATCCGGCACCACCGTGACGATGCATTCCTGCAATTGGAGCGCTCCCTTCCGGAACTTTCGCCGAGCGAGTGCAAGCGCATCATTAATTCAATGTATACCCTGCAGGGGATCAATACACTGGAGATGATCTGGTATTCCATGCGGGGATTGAAAAAACTGGAAAACACCATTGAGCTGGAGGGGCGTGAACACCTGGAAGAGGCGTTGAAGCGCGGAAAAGGCGCTTTGCTTTTGTCGGCTCATTTCGGCAACTACGAGTTGAGCGCGATGGCGGTATCAATTCACGGCTATAAACTCAGCCCCGTTGTGAAGACGATCAGGAATAAAACGGTCAATGAAGTGATTCAGCAGCTGCGGGACCATGAAGGGCTCACGTTCCTTCCCTCGAAGAACGCTTACAGGGACTGCCTCAAAGTACTGAGAAAAAATGAACTCGTTGGCATGATCATCGACCAGAACATGACGCGCGATGAAGGGATCTTTATCGACTTTTTCGGCAAGCAGGCCTGTTCCTCGCCTGGGTTGGCTTTCATGGCTGCGCAATCGAAGGCGCCGGTCGTTCCGATTTTCATATATCGGACACCGGATGGCGGGTTTAGGCAAAAGCTATTTCCCTTGATCGAACCCCCGGCGGATCGCAAACCCGAAACCATTCATGCCGCAACTCAGGCCTATAATAAACTCGTCGAGGATGTCATTCGGGAAACCCCGGAAGAATGGATCTGGATGCATCGCCGCTGGAAAACCATTCCGCTCGAAGGCGATTCTTTGGTGGTGCGGGCAAAGGATTAGTTGGGGCAATAAAAAAGCCGGCTTTGGCGAAGCCGGCAGTCCTCTCGTGCAACGTCGGGGAATTATTTTTCGGTAAGGTTGAGCTTGTTCCCCGAATCCAGCCACTGCTGAAGAATAATTTTGCAATATTTGCTTACGGACAGATGCATTGATTCTGCGCGGGCGTTAAGCTCGTCTGCCATTTTGTCATTCATGTTGATTCCGATCGTCTTTGTGCCTTTTCCAATAGCGTTGGTACTCATATCAGCTCCTCTCGTTTTATTAGTCCGCATGTATATTCATTCACGCATATAATTTCAAATAGAATATTAAAAATTTCATAAGATGAGATATTTCATAGGGTTGTAAACACTTGAAATGATGGCTAACGCATAATGCCCTATTTAAACGTATTCTAAAGTAGCTCCATACGGGTATAGGAGATTGCGGTGTTCCTTGGCAAAGGTAGTATATCTCGAATCTGCATCGAACAGGTTGGCAGATTTGGAGTGCACAACATGTTGAGTGAATTTCTCATAATTACCGTCGGGGCCATCCTTGTGAACAACTTCGTTCTCTCGAAGTTTCTCGGGATATGTCCATTTTTAGGGGTGTCAAAAAAGCTGGATACCGCGCTCGGAATGTCGGGAGCGGTTGTTTTTGTGATGACGCTGGCCTCGCTGGTCAGTTCCCTGATCAATACGTTTCTGCTGGTGCCAATGAAACTGCAGTTTCTTCAAACGCTGGTTTTTATCGTAGTCATTGCATCACTGGTTCAGCTCGTGGAAATCATGCTCCAGAAGCTGAGCGCCAAACTCTACGAAAGCCTTGGTATTTTTCTTCCGCTGATCACCACCAACTGCGCGGTACTCGGTTGCGTCGTACTCAATGCCAAAGCGGCGCCCGATGCCATCCAGTCCACCTGGTATGGCGCCACGATTTACGGCTTTTGCTCTGCGCTCGGGTTTGCGCTGGCGCTGATTCTATTTTCCAGCCTGCGGGAAAAGCTGGATCTGGCCCATGTGCCGAAGGCATTTGAAGGAACTGCCATTTCATTGATTACGGCGGGCATCCTGGCGATGGTATTTATGGGGTTTTCAGGTTTGGTTTAAGGAATATTGATGAATACAGCGTTCATAGCGATTATATCAGTCGGCACCCTCGCTACGTTCCTTGGGGTCATTATTGGCGTCGTGGCCAAGGCGTTTGTTGTTGAAGTTGATGAACGAGTCGAGGGGGTCGAAGATCTGCTTCCCGGGGCAAACTGCGGGGGGTGCGGATTTGCCGGGTGTGCTGATTTTGCCAAAGGGGTGGTGGCGGAAATGGCTACTCCTGATCAATGTCCGGTTTGCGCAACAGAAGAGATTTCCAGAATCGCTGACTACCTCGGCATCGTGGCCGAGGAAAAGGAAAAAAGGATGGCTGTTGTCCGGTGCAGTGGAGATGCGGCGAATACCGTGCGCTCGCTCTACAACGGCGTACGAGACTGTCGTTCGGCGGTACTGGTTGCCGGTGGTGCAAAGGGATGCGATTACGGGTGTCTTGGCTTTGGAAGCTGTGCGGATGCTTGCCCCTTCGGAGCCATCGAAATCCGCGATGCGCTGGCCATTGTGCATCCTGACCTCTGCGTTGGCTGCGAAAACTGCCTCGCCGCCTGTCCGAAGGATCTGATTATCATGACCCCTGCCTCGGCAGACGTTCATGTCTACTGCAACTCGCCTGAGAAAGGCGCAGCCAAACGGAAGGTCTGTAAGACCGCCTGCATTGCCTGTCGGAAATGCGTCAAAGCTTCCGGGGAAGAGGGTCACATGCTCGTCGATGGATTTTTGGTTAAAACGAATTATGAAAATCCGCCGCAACCCGAATTAGTCGAAGCATCGGCGTGTCCAACCACCGCATTACGCCAGGCAACAGTACACGCCGAAAACGGATATGAAGGAGTTTTTAAATGAGCGAAAAGTCGCGAAAATTCAAGGGAGGCGTGCACCCGAAAGAAAGTAAGACGCTCACGGAATCCAAGCCGATTCAGGACGCACCGCTACTCGAATCCTACAAGGTTATTATGCACCAGAACATAGGTGCGCCGCCGGAGCTGGTCGTGAAGAAGGGCGATCAGGTAAAGAAGGGCGACCTGCTGGCCAAGGCTTCCGGTTTTGTATCCGTTCCCCTGCATGCCCCCACGAGCGGAACCGTTAAAACAATCGATAAATGTGCCGGCCCAACCGGTATTCATGTCCCGGCGATTGAGATTACGGCCGACGGTGAAGATGAATGGGGCGACTCCATGGAACCCATCTCGAATTGGGTTCAGGCAGAATCGACCGTCATTAAACAACGTATTTGGGAAGCCGGAATTGTAGGTATGGGCGGTGCCGGATTCCCGGCGCATGTCAAACTTTCGCCGCCGGAAGGAAAAATAATCGATACGCTCATTATCAATGGCGCGGAGTGCGAACCTTATTTAACGGCGGATCATCGACTGATGCTTGAACATGCTGAAGAGGTGGTTCTGGGTACGGCCATTTTGGCGCGTTCGCTCGGGCTGAAACGTGCGGTGATCGGCGTAGAGGGGAATAAATCCGATGCGATTGAGGCGCTCAAAGCAGTGTCCGCTAATACCAATGTTGACGTGCTGGGGCTACCCGTAAACTACCCGCAGGGAGCTGAACGGCAGCTGATTTACACGGTTACGGGACGCGAAGTCCCCATTGGAAAACTACCGATGGATGTGCATTGCGTGGTGCAGAATGTCGCTACCACCGTTGCCGTGGCGGATGCCGTAATAAAAGGCCGTCCTTCAATCGAGCGCATCACCACGGTAACCGGGAAGCCGATCGTTAATCCCGGAAACTGGAGGTTTCGTCTCGGCACGCCAATTTCAAAAGCACTGGAGCTGGTGGGGGGTGTCAGCGAACAACCCGCCAAACTGTTGCTGGGTGGTCCGATGATGGGCATGGCCCAGAGTTCACTGGATGTGACCGTCATGAAAAGTACATCCGGGATTCTGCTGATTGCGAACGACGAAGTATCCCTCTACACCTCCGAACCCTGCATCCGCTGTGGCCGCTGCGTGGAGTGCTGCCCGATGAACATACTGCCGGCAACCATCAGTCAGGCGGTGGAAAATAATCGGTTTGACTGGGCGGAGGATTTAAATGTGCTGGCCTGTATAGAATGTGGTTCCTGCAGCTATGTCTGTCCGTCGCACCGTCCGTTGAACCAGCACTTCAAGCGGGCAAAAATCGAAATCCAGGCGCAGTTAAGAAAGAAGAAATAGAGAAACGTCTTATGTCAGAAACAGAAACAACATTACCTATTCAGATGCCTGATCCGAGCAAACTGGTGGTCAGTAACTCACCGCATATGCGTAGCGGCGAAAACATCTCAAAAATTATGTTCACCGGGGTGGTAGCTATGCTGCCTGCCTGCGTGGCTGCGGTGCTGTTCTTCGGGCTCGCCGCACTTGAGGTGCTGCTTCTGTGTTCGATCTCCTGCGTGGTAATTGAAGAGGGCTGGAACAAGCTCGTGAAGCGGAAGTCGAGCTGGAAGGATGGCTCGGCTATAATCACCGGCATCTTGCTCGGCATGAATCTAAATGCCGGAGTGCCGTGGTGGGTCTGTATCCTCGGCGGCTTTCTGGCCATTATTCTCGGCAAGCAACTCTATGGTGGCCTTGGCTCGAATCCGTTCAACCCTGTATTAGTGGCCCGCGTCGGTCTGCTGATCGGGTTTCCTGAGATTATGACGACCTGGGATAAACCAGCGCTGGGTAGTATGAAAGTTGATGCGATTACGGCGGCCACACCGCTGGGGCTTGCGCCGGGGGAATCTTTTTTCCCGGATGTGCTGCTGGGCAACGTCGGTGGCTGTCTGGGTGAAACCTCCGCCGTGGCCCTTCTAATCGGAGGTGCCATCCTATTGGCATTCAAGCTCATTAAATGGCAAGTGCCCGTCGCTTTTCTGGGGTCCGTATTTGTGATTACGGGCATCGCCCATTTAATAAGTCCGGAAACCGTTCACTCCCCGTTTATTCATGTGTGTACCGGCGGTCTGTTGCTCGGCGCCTTTTTTATGGCAACCGACATGGTTACATCACCCATGACAAAAAAGGGCGCGCTTATTTTCGGGCTGGGCTGCGGAGTGATTACCAGTGTTATCCGTTTATGGGGGAGTTATCCGGAAGGGGTAAGTTTCGCCATCCTCTTCATGAATGCACTGACGCCGCTGATCGACCGAGTTACGATCAACAACCCATTTGGCTATACAGCACCCCTGAAAGGAGTCGTGGAATAATGAGTACGCAACCAATCAATATTCCCAAGCTCGGGATATTCCTCGGAGTCCTCGCAGCAGTCGCCGCCGGACTGCTCTCGTTGGTCTCGACCTCCACCGAGGCAGCCATCAATCTGAATCTGCAGGCTAAGACCAATGCGGCACTTGAACAGGTGCTTCCTGCCTTCGATAACGTACCCGGCGATGAGGTCGTGGTTATCGATTCCGCTGAAGGCTGGCCCATTCGCTTTTACATTGCCCGTAAAAAAGGAAAGGTCGTCGGCTATGCCGGAGAAGTGATTACTCCTGAAGGATTTTCCGGCGATGTAACGGTCATGGCCGGACTGGAACTCGACGGCACGATCCGCACCGTTATTGTCACCGCCAACATGGAAACGCCCGGCCTCGGCACGACCATCACGGATCGCAAGGTTCAGAAAACCATCGTCGATTTGATTAAAGGTGGGGAGGAGGCTGTTGGCCTTGCATCAAATATATATCTGGACTGGTATGGCGGAAAGAAATCGCAGGATACCCGCTGGGCAATCAGCAAAGAGGGGGAAACGGTTAACGGAAAGACCGGAGCAACCATTACGAGCAAAGCAATCTGCGGTGCGGTTCATGCCATCGGAAAAACCGCCGCCGACCATCTTGAAGATCTAGGAAAATGAGTTGTAACGGTTGAATTTAGATTTATGGAACTCAGCCGCCATTGGGCTTTAAAGCTACGATGCGTCGTAGACCCACAAATCAGCAATCGTTAAATCGGCAATCTAAAATAGATACGACCGAAGGGAGTATGAAATGAGCATCTCAAAAGAACTTACCAAAGGACTGTGGAAAGAAAATCCGGTGCTGGTACTGCTGCTCGGCATGTGCCCGACATTGGCTGTAACCTCCAGCGCCACCAACGGCCTGGGAATGGGGGTGGCCACGATGTGTGTGCTGATGGGCAGTAACATTGTCGTGTCCGTCATTCGTAGCATTGTGCCAAAGAAGATCCGTATTCCCGTCTATATTGTAATCATTGCAACGTTTGTGACCATCGTCGACCTGTTGATGCAGGCTTACGCTCCAACCGCGCTCTACGAAGCACTCGGCATCTTTATTCCGCTCATTGTCGTAAACTGCATTGTGCTGGGTCGGGCAGAAGCCTTCGCCTCCAAAAACGGAATCGGAAAGTCGATCCTCGATGGGCTCGGCATGGGGCTAGGTTTTACACTGGCGCTCGTTGCGCTGGGGGCGACCCGCGAATTCCTGGCCAGCGGATCCCTCTTTGAAGTAAAAATGATTCCAGGTTGGACCACCGACTTCATGCTGATGACTTCCGCGCCCGGGGCCTTCATCATTCTCGGTCTTTTCCTTGCTGCCATGAATGCCCTGAACATGAGGAAGGCAAAGTCGGAAGGTAAATCCTACAAAGCCGCAGCCCTGGACTGCAACTCCTGCAATATTTGCGATATGGGGGAGAAAGAGGGATGAGTTAAGGGTTATTTTCAGCTACGACCGTCCTGATACCTATTAACCATTCACAAATAACATTTACTAAAAAACCAATGGGTTTTTCAGAGAAACATTTTACAAGTTAGGGCGTTGACTCATTTAAGACGGATCAGTATAAATTGCGCCCTTCATCGCACCCGTGGTGAAATTGGTAGACACGCAAGATTCAGGTTCTTGTCCTGGCAACAGGGTGATGGTTCGACTCCATTCGGGTGCACCACTCTTTAATAAGCAGGAATGCCTCAGAAAGGGGCATTCCTGTTTGTTTTTTTTCTAAGGTTTTTTCGGAGCCCATTCGTTTTCCCCATTACGCCACTAAATGCCACTTTTTGAGGGTGCTAATGAGGGTGTTTTCAAACTGGGCAGTGAATCGATGGTATGACCTAAAGAGAATAAAGCACGGTCTGCATACACATCATTAGTTAGGGATGGATCGCTGTGCTTCATAGTCTCTTGCGCTACACGATGCGGTAATGCGTGAACCAGTTTGTTCGATGAACGTATATGTTCCCTCATGCGTAATGAGATATTTCTTAACGAGATTCAGCAGAGGTTCTTTAGCTGCAGCTTTGATTTTCCTAGGAGTTCCGATACCGGCCTCTTCCTCTTCAATTCCGTGAATAGGTCGTTTAGTTTTGACCGCGTCACTTCTTTATTCTTGGTGCGTAGCGATCGATAGATTGGTTTTTTCCATTCATCGCGACGGATCTTTGCTTCATAGATTCCGCTCTTCTTTTTGCGCAGCGTTTTTGTGCTTATGCTGCATGGCCTCCACGAGTATGCCGTCGAATGTATGCATGAAACTCTTCTTCCGTGATCTGAACCAAACGACCATTTTTGACTATCCCGATTTCCGAATATGTAATCCGCCTAAGTTGGGTCGCCCGAAAGGATCTGGTTCATCCAAGCTTGATCCATTCCGTGAAGAAATTGAAGCGATGCTGAAATGCGGTGTACGTCAGAACTACATAGCGAAGAAATACGACATCACTCCAGCCGCCCTGAATCAGTGGATTAAAAAACACGGCATCTCAACCAAGGCGGAAGTCACATCAGCCGAATAGAGTCTAAGGTGAAGATAGATATTTCTGCTCCACTGCTATGAACCCTGACAGTTTATTGAACTGATTCAGGGGGATTTCTTCAAATCTTCCCTGTGGCGAATCAATGGTTACAGTCAGGTCTGACAAGGCGGGCTTTCTTTTAGATAGAACCATTACCATCAAAGCGTTGGTAGCGGTATGACTCTCAAAACTCTGACATGTATAGAAATGCTACATTCGAATGGTGGCATCAAGTAGCTTTGTAGCCATGCCTCCCGTCAAAGCACTAATTACGGATACGAAAACAAGGTGACGGAGCTCAATTTTCTTATGCTCACTCATGTTTTGGAATCTTAAAGGAAACCGGCATCCACTCAATCTTTATGCCCAATAATAACAAATGCCCATATTGGTTAATCGCCGCCATTTTCTGAAATGCTGATCGGGAAGACGTGGCTGGGGTTGATGGTTCTGACCGTGTATGGGGAGGGAATTCTTTCGCGCTGGGTAGGGGGAGGGAAATCTATTTGATTTCAGGACTTTTTGGCTGGGTCTAAAAGCCTTTTGTCTTGTACGGGTTAAAGGTGTAAATCGCCTTTAAAGGCTGGGTTTTGTCTTGAGTCAGAAGGGCAAATCACTAAGGTGGCGCTTCATTTTTTCAGGAATAGGGACAGGACTTATGAAAGAAATCAGAATCGGGATTATTGGATTCGGCACGGTGGGTGCCGGCGTGGTGGAAGGCATTCAGAAAAACGGACAGTTGATGGTCGATCGAACGGGTATTACACCGGTTGTGGCCAAAATTGCCGATCTGGACATAACCACTGATCGCGGTATCACCATTGATGACGGCGTACTCACCACCGATGCCATGTCGGTCATCACCGATTCCTCGATAGACTTGATCGTAGAGCTCGTAGGCGGAACGACGATTGCTCGTACCTTTACACTGGAAGCGCTGAAGCAGGGTAAGCCGGTTATTACGGCCAATAAAGCACTGCTGGCCGATCACGGCGAAGAGATTTATAAAGTCGCCCGCGAAAACAACACCGGCATCTACTATGAAGCAGCGGTTGGCGGCGGCATTCCGATTCTTCGTTCGCAACGCGCCGGATTGATCGGAAACCATATTGAAAGTATCTACGGAATCCTTAATGGAACCTGCAACTATATGCTGACGCGCATGGAACGCGAAGGGTTACCTTTTGACGAAATCCTCGCCGATGCGCAGGCGCTCGGTTATGCCGAAACACCGCCTGATCTTGATATCGACGGTGTCGACACAGCACACAAAGCGGTTATTTTGGCTTCGATGGCTTACGGTGCGCCGGTTCCAATGGATGCTTGTCCAACCAAGGGGATTCGCGGACTGGCGGCTTCGGAAATTGAACATGCAGACGAGCTGGGCTACCGCATCAAGTTGCTCGCCATCATTAAAGATAATAAGGGTGATGTGGAGCTGTCCGTTGAGCCTACGTTGGTTCCGAAAACACACATGATTGCGTCGGTAAGTGATTCCTTTAATGCAGTATTCGTGAAAGGCGATATTGTCGACGATACCATGTACTATGGCCGCGGAGCGGGCCGCCTTCCTACCGGTAGCGCTGTGATCGGCGATATCATGGAAGCGGCGGCGAATACGTTGAATGACGTGGGAACTCCTACCAGCGTTACCATGATGTTGCAAAAGGATGCATTAACGTATTGCTCTGCTGAAAATATAGAGAAGCGTTGTTATGTGCGACTCCGACTGGAAGACAAGCCAGGTGCTATGGCCAAGGTGATGTTGATCTTTGGAAAACACAACATCAGCATTGCCTCTGTCGTACAAAAAGAGCTCCACGAAAGTGGTGCTGCGCCGGTCGTCATTCTAACCGAAAGCGCCAAAGAGTCCGAGTTTGTGGCCGCCATGAAAGAGATCCAAGGATTGGATGTCTCCTGTTGCGAGCCCGTCCGCATGCGTCTTGAAGGTTTTGAATAGGCATCGCGAATAAACGAAAGACTTCAGCCATGAAGGTCCTCGTGCCTTTTGCGCCTCTTTGTGGCGATAACTGCGGCTGGAAAAGGGTAAGTGATATGAAAGTTGTAAAATTTGGCGGGTCTTCTGTTGCTAGCGCGGAACAGATTTTAAAAGTGATCGGGATCGTTTCGGCAGATGCCGAGCGTCGCATCGTTGTGGTTTCTGCTCCGGGAAAACGACATGCTGATGATTCCAAAGTTACCGACCTCCTGATTGCTTTGGCGAATATGGTTTTGGCCGGAAATGACTATGAAACGGCGTTACAGGGTGTGATTTCGCGATATGCTGAAATACAGCAGGACCTCGACTTGTCCGCTGATATTGTGGCCACCATCGAAGCCGACTTGCGTGGACGTATCGAAAATCGGGGATCCAATGATCTTCAGTTTATGGATACCATGAAAGCGTCCGGTGAAGACAATAATGCCAAGGTGATTGCCGAGGCATTCACTAAACTCGGCTATCCTGCCAAGTATGTAAATCCCGGCGAAGTCGGTATGCTGCTCAGTGACGAATTCGGCAATGCAGAAGTGCTTCCCGAATCCTTTGAAAAACTGGCGGATTTGAAGAACGAAAGCGAAATCATTGTATTTCCCGGATTCTTCGGTTGGACCAAATCAGGTGATGTAGCTACGTTTCCTCGGGGCGGTTCCGATATTACCGGCGCCATTTTGGCCGCGGCGGTTAAGGCTGAGGTCTACGAAAACTTTACCGATGTGGATTCGGTCTATGCCATGGATCCGCGTATCGTTCCAAACGCCCCTGCAATCGAACTGATGACCTACCGCGAAATGCGGGAACTGGCCTATGCCGGTTTCGGCGTCTTCCACGACGAAGCAATCATTCCTGCTGTACGCGCTCAAATTCCAATCTGCATTAAAAATACGAATCGTCCGGAAGCACCAGGAACCATGATTGCACCAACGCGCAGTAACAAAGAGCGCGTGGTGGTTGGTATTTCCAGTGCGGATGGGTTCTGTGCAATCTACATTGATAAATACATGATGAACCGCGAAGTAGGGTTTGGTCGTCGCGTGCTTCAGATTCTAGAGGAAGAGAATATCTCCTTTGAACATACCCCATCGGGAATCGACAATCTCTCCATCATTCTCCAATCCGCTGAACTCAGCGCTGAAAAAGAAAAGCAGGTAGTCGACCGGATCAATACAGAACTTGCACCGGACAAGATTGTAGTTGAACACGGTCTTGCATTGATCATGGTGGTAGGCGAAGGCATGCACTACACCGTCGGCATGGCATCAAAGGCAACGCAAGCGTTGGCTAAAGCAGAAGTAAATATCGAAATGATCAATCAGGGTGCATCTGAAATAAGCATCATGTTCGGCGTGAAGGATGCGCAGCGCAAGCAGGCGGTCGGCGCACTCGGCGAAGCATTTTTTGAATAGTAAACTACGCGTGTAACTCAGGCATTAATACACGTTGCAGATGTCAACAATCAGACGTCTCTTGTAATCGGTTTTACTATCCCGTGTTTTTCATGGCGGCGGCAATTCCGGCAATGGTAACCAGCAGCGCATCTTCCAGTACTTCCGTATTGGCAGACTCGTTGTTTTTTATCCGGCGCAGCACTTCGCCCTGTAACATGTTAAGCGGGTCCGCATAGGGATTACGCAAAAAGACCGAGGAGCGCAGTACCTGCCGTTCTTTTTCGACGGGTTGGTCCTTAACAATATGTTCCGCCACGTCTTTTGTGATCTGCAGTTTAGCGCGTAGCTCTTCGCCCAGAGGTTTAACATCGTCGCTCGCAAGGCACTCATCATAATAGGACGAAACTCGGGAGTCTGCTTTTGAAAGAACCATGTCCAGCATGTCCATGAAAAAATAGAAGAAGGGCCACTGGCTGATCATTTCCTGCAGTTGAGGCTCTTTTCCTTCATCAATCGTCCTCTTCAGCGCGGCCCCGGTTCCCAGCCAGGCGGGAAGCATGAGGCGAATCTGAGTCCATGCAAATACCCAGGGAATGGCGCGCAGGCTTTCAATGCCGCCGTCCAGTTTTCGTTTTGCAGGTCGGCTTCCAATGTAGAGGCGTCCGAGCTCCTGCTCGGGGGTAACCTGCCGGAAGTACTCAACAAACTTTTCATTTCCGCGGACCACTCCGCGGTACTCACTGCATGAAATATCCGACATGGTTTCCATCAGTTCCCGCCATTCCTTTTTCGGTTCGGGGGGGGGCAGTAATGTGGCTTCTGCAACGGAAGAGGTGTACTGCATGAGGTTGTGTACGGCCACTTCTGGAATCGAATATTTCTGTTGGATCACTTCGCCTTGTTCGGTCACCCGCATGCGGCCGTCCACGGTCCCGGGAGGCTGAGCGAGAAGAGCATGTTCAACCGGCCCACCGCCGCGGCCGGCTGAACCGCCTCGGCCATGAAATAGATTAATCCGCACGTCATGTTTTTTTGCCATTTTGAGCAACGACTCCTGGGCACGGTATTGCGCCCAGCTGGCCGCCAGTTTACCTGCATCCTTTCCTGAATCGGAATAGCCGATCATGACTTCCTGGTCGCCGTTGATGTCGGCCTTGTACCACGGAATTGAAAATAAACGATCCATCACTTCAGAGCAGTTGTTCAGGTCGGCCAGTGTTTCAAATAAAGGCACAACCCGCAGGGGCTGCTTAATCTTGGCTTCCTTTTGCAATAGCCGAACAGCGAGTACATCCGATGGACAACTCGCCATGGAAATGACATAGGCACCTAATCCATCGGCAGGCAGTTTTGCGCAGATCCGCAGCGTATCAATTAACTCCTGCTGATCAGGTGTCAATGGCATTTCCTGCGGCATTAGCGGTCGCAGGCTCTGGCATTCGCGGATTAGGAACTCCTGCCGTTCTTCTTCTGACCAATCCTTATAAGAACCGAGTTCAAGATGTTCCGTAATTGCGTTAAGCAAGTCCGCATGGCGCGGTGCTTCCTGTCGGATATCCAGGCGTACGAGCGATAAACCAAAACAACCTGCCCGTCGAATCAGGTCCCGCAAGCCGCGGTCTGCAACCAGTTGTCCTTTGTTATCGATTAAGGATTGGTAACAAATTTTTAAGGGCGTCAGGAGGTCTTCCACGTCCAAATAGATAGCTTCCGATTTCGGACCTTTTGTTCCGTTTAGCCGGGCTTCGCACCATTCCTTCGTCAGGATGAGTTTGCTGCGTACCGATTTCAGATATTCGCGATACGGTTCACGCACATCGCCGACGAGCGCACGGAGTTCGTCGTTGCACTTTTCCATGGAGTAGCGCTGAATCAGTTTGTTGACTTCGCGAAGGTAAAGGTCGGCGGCCATCCAACGTGAAAGCAAGCTGACTTCCTGCGTTACCGCCGCAGTTACGTTCGGGTTTCCATCGCGATCACCACCCATCCAGGAAGCAATCTTGATCGGGCAGCAGGTCAATGGTAGTGACTTGCCCAGCGTTTTTTCGACGATATTATCCAACGTCTTCAGATATCGGGGAACCGCATGCCAAAGGGTTTCCTCAATAATGGCCATGCCCCATTTTGCTTCTTCAACCGGGGTTGGACGGACGCGGCGAATTTCATCGGTTTGCCAGACACTCGTAATCATGGTTTCGAGGTTTTCGCGAACCTCTTCTTTTTCGAAGGGCGTCAGATTCAACCGGTCACGTTTCGCCAACAGCGCAGAGATGCGACCATTTTTCTGGATCAGCGTACGGCGCTTCACTTCTGTAGGGTGGGCGGTCAGCACGAGTTCAATTTCCATGGTGCTGAAGGTTTTAAAAATGGAGTCTTTATCCACTCCTTTTTCCAGCAAAGAGGGAAGCAACGCCTCCAGCTGATTAACCTGATCCGACAGCGCGTCTTCTGCTTCGTTTCGGAGCGTGCGCATCATGTGGTAGTTTTCAGCAATATTCGCCAGATTGAGGAAGTGACCGAATGCGCGGGAGAGTACGAGGGTCTCTTCATCGTCAAGAGAACGGATCAGGTTCCGTAGTTTGGCTTCGGCTTCGGCGTTATTATCGCGGCGGGATGATTTAGAAAGGGCACGGATTTCTTCGACCATGTCATAGTAACGTCCGCCGACCTGATTCTTGAGCGTTTCACCCAGGAGGTCGCCCAGCAAGCGGATGTCCTCGCGCAATGGTGCCTGTTCTTCAGTTCTAATGACCATGAATTTACCTGTTAAAATGGGGTTTTATAAAAATGAACGCGCACCCTAATCCAATTTTCACTGTTAGATCAACTAATCATGACTAAATGAGTCTTATTTAATTGCATGCCGGTGTCATTCACGGTAGCTACTGGAGTAAGCCAGTCGTTATAAGGAAAGCATGAATCAGAATCAGGATAGTTATGTTCAGGAATGCCGTGCAGGTGAACATTTCCTTGGCAAGGCAGACCCTGTAATGGCCCGGCTCATAAAGGATCACGGACCCTGCGAGTTGGAAGAATCAGGCCTTAGCCTGTTTCATAACTTGGCTTCCGCGGTTATTGCCCAACAACTCTCCGTCAAAGTCGCATCCACGATTTAGGGCCGGGTCATGAAGTTAACGTCGCGTCCAATGACGCCTAAGCGCTTTCTTGCCACGGAACCGGAGGATGTAAGATCTGCTGGTTTATCAAAGTCGAAGGATGCCTACATCCGGAATATAGCTCGTGCAATCGTGGATGACGGACTTTCAAAAAGAAAGCTGCAACGCTTGGATGATTTGCAGGTTATTCATGAATTGACCGCGATTAAGGGGATTGGAAAATGGACGGCCGAAATGTATCTGATGTTCGGACTTAGAAGGCTGGATGTGGTTTCGCTGGGCGACGTCGGTTTACAACGGGCAACGCGGATCCTTTACAATAACGGTGAAATGGACGAACTCTTACTCGCCCGGGTTAGTTCGGCGTGGAAACCCTATCGCACCATCGCCTGCTGGTACCTCTGGAAATCGACTGATTAATGCTGGTTTCCGGGAGGGTTGGTCACCAGGCCGATCTTTAAGCAGATGCCGTTTTGGAGAACGGCACTCCCCGATGGCACTTGGATCCATGAATTAAAGCCCCAGCCCTTTACAAATAGCGATCTGTACATCATCCAGTTTCCCCTGACCATCTACCTTAATAACGAGTTCTTTCTTTGAAAACAGCGATAGGGTTGGTTTGGTGTGTAAATTGAAGTGCTCAAGTCGATTTGAAAGAATCTCTTCCTTATCATCCGAACGTGATACCAGAGCGCCTTCACAAGCATCGCAAACCCCATCAACTGTAGGGGGCTTATGAATGAGGTTGTAGTCGAGTCCACATTTTGAGCAATGCCGACGGGCCAGTGCACGGTTCATTACAACTTCGTCAGGCACATCAATATAAATGACCCCGTTCACATCGTAATTCTCGAGGAAAAATTTAGCCTGTACTTCACTGCGCGGAAATCCATCCAGGATGAAGCCATAGTTCCAATCGTGTTCATCCAGGCGTTTGCTGACGATTTGATTAACCATCTCATCCGGCACCAGGTTACCAGAGTCCACAATCCGTTTAATGCGTGCGGCAACCTTGGTATGGTTCTTAATATTCCAACGGAAGATGTCGCCAACGGTAATGAGGGTCAGATCCAGTTTCTTGGCGAGCAGTTTGGCCTGCGTTCCTTTGCCGCACCCTTGTGGACCCATGATGATGTATTTGTGCATAGCTTTTATTTCCTGAAAAAAACGTTATTCTAATCAATGTGGTTCAACGGCGGCATTTTCCACAGGTTGGCCAACATAGCCAGTTTTTAAACCGGTATTCGAATTTCGGACTAGTGGGAGCACGAGCTACTTCTGCTCGAAGGCCCTTAGCGCCTTGATGCGTTCAAGGGCGGGCGGGTGGGAGTATTCCAGAAATACTTTCAACGGATGGGGGGTCAGATTGGAAAGGTTATCCACTGAAAGTTTTTTGAGGGCGGCGATCATTTCGCCGGGGGCCTTGGTGGTTTCGGCAGCGAAAGCATCGGCCTCGAACTCATGCTTCCGGGAGAGAATATTTCCGAATAGTCCGAGGATCATGCTGATCGGTGCATAAAGAAATCCGAAAAAGATAAGTCCGGCGTATAGGGGCGTTCCGTCGATTCCAAAAGCGGCATAGAGCCCTCCCTTGGTGATGAAAAGGGAGAGGATGAAGAACATCATAAGCGAGGAGATCATGGAGATGACGATCGTTTGTTTAATATGGCCGCGTTTGCAATGTCCGATCTCATGGGCCAGCACCCCGATTAATTCGGCCGTAGAATGATTTTCAATCAGCGTATCGAACAGGGCAATACGTTTCGTGTTCCCGAATCCCGTAAAGTAGGCGTTTGATTTAGTGGAGCGTTTTGATCCATCGATTTTAAAGATGCCGCTCACGGTAAACTTATGAGTCGCTGCAAAGCTTTCAATTGCGGTTCGTAGTTCCCCATCTTCAAGCGGAGTGAATTTATTAAATAGCGGTAGAATAACGACCGGTGCAATGAACAGGATAAAGAGCTGGATAACGCTGAGTGATCCCCATGACCAGAGCCATGCGTTGGCGACGGATGAGAAGATCCAGAGCACCAGTGCGAAAATGGGTGCGCCGAGCAGGACTGAAAGAGCGAGACCTTTGACGATGTCGACGATAAAGGTTTTCGCCGTGGTTTTGTTGAACCCGTATTTTTCCTCGATAACGAACGTACTGTAGATGCTGAAGGGCAGGCTGACGATCTGACTGAGCACCATAAGAATTCCGCCAAAGACGAGGCCTTGAAGAATCATGTGTTCAGAGGTGGCCTGTGCAATATTGTTAATCCAGCTGAATCCGCCGATCAGGATAAAGGCGACGGTAATCGGAAGCATGATGAACGACTGGATCTGGTCAAAACGGGTATTGTCCTTCAGATAGCGCTGGGACTGGGCATATTTCTCGTCATCGTAGATGCCGCGGAATTCTTTCGGGATATCGGTAGAGACATGGCGGACGTTGAGCGTTTCGACAACCAGTGAAAGCAACCAGTTGAAAATCAGTAGTGCGAGTATGAATATCAGGTAACCGTTCATCTTATTTCCTTGGGTAATGACGAAAAACGGCGATCAATGTCGCTAAAACCCAAGGAACTTGCGAACAAAAAACCGGGTTAGATAAAATCCAGCATTTCGAATTCTTTGAATAGAACGGGTTGGCTGTCAGTACCCAGATGTTTTTCGAGCAGGGTGGCGTAGACGGCTCGATAGTCGGTGGTATGCGCAATATCGCCCTTTATGAGAGCGTCGGATTTCAGGCTGGGCCGTTTACCATAGAAGCCGCCTTTAATGTTTCCACCCAACACAAATACCGGGGCGGCGACTCCATGGTCGGTTCCTCCGCTGGAATTTTGCTTAACACGGCGGCCAAATTCGGAATAGACCAATACACGGACTTGCTTTCCATGACCGGTCGCATTGAGTTCGGCGTTAAAGGCCTGAAGAGCATCGCCTACATCGGTCATGAGGGTGGCATGTGTGCCGGCCTGATTCTTGTGTGTATCAAATCCACCACGGGACAGGTAATAGATCCGTGAGGGCATGTTTCCTCGTATCAGTTGCGAAACCACCTGAAGTTCTTTTGCAAACCGGGTGGCTGGATAGTCGTGCTCTGGTTTTACTTTTTTCAGGATGGCTTCAACCTGTTTGGAGCTGGTGTTGGCTTCGAAAGCAGTGTTTCCAAGAAGTGAAAGCGGGCTGGATCCGGCCGGTTTTGTCGGACTTCCGGATAGAGCACCGATAGAATCGCCTGAACTGTTTTCAGGCGCGGCATCTTCATCCATACCCATCATCATGTCTTTCGATCCCTTTGGTGTACTGACTTTGAGCAGGCGCGGGTCGCTGAAGGTGACTCCTTTGGGAACGGATGCGCTGAATACCTGTGGATTTTGTTTGCCGATGGCCAGGCCGACGCTGGCGGCTTGATGCTGGCAATAGTGGACGAAGTAACGCCCGATCCAGCCATGATTCTCCGTTTTCTTAGAATCAGATTCGGTATGCCATATTTCGGTCGAGTGGAAGTGTGAGCGGTTAGGGTCGGGATAGCCAACGCCTTCGACGATGGCTAGTTGGCCCTGATCGAAAATGGCTTTGAGTCCGCCGAGGTTAGGATGCATTCCTGTGGTGTCATCTATCTTGAGGGCGGCAGCTTTAATTGCCAGCTTAGGGAGGGCGCGGTAATAGGCATCATCGTTGATTGGTATAATGGTATTTAAGCCATCATTTCCACCCGCCAGCTGGATGGATCACCATAATAGGATGCATCCGGTAGCGTGCTTAAAAATGTATTCAGTGGCTCGATCGCGGAATCGGCTAGCTTGGCCTGATAAATCCGAGTCACGAGATAATCCCGAGCCATTTCCGTGCTCCTCTTTTTTCAGGTGGAAGCACATCCTGTGTTTTTAGACGATAGGCCGCGGACGACATTCTTCTTCGTTGCATCATGCTGCCGCGTTGTTCCCGGGAGCGTAGGTTAACCAGATCTTTGGCCAGATTGTAGCGCTGGGTGAGGGTTGATGTCGTGATCCATGCATAACCACCATCCCAACCCGTGAAAGCGCGGGCAGCGGCTTTGATATCGTCTTCAGAATAGTGCCCTTCACCGAGAGTGAAAAGCGCCATCAATTCGCGTGCATAGTTTTCGTTCGGGGCATTGGCGCGGGAAGTTGTATTGTCGAGATAGACGAGCATGGCCGGATCCTGCGAGACGTCGGTGATGAGTTTTTGCCAGTTTCCAAGGGCATTTCCCCGGAACATTTTATTTTGCAGATACATCATGTAGGGAACCCGTACCTTGCGGAAGCTGGTTGCAAAGTGGCCATGCCAGAACAGCGTAATCTTTTCCTGCAAGGGAAAGGACGTGTTGATTATTTGGTCAACCCACCATGCCACCATTTCACGAAGATCCCGCCGGTATTGATTCCTGATTTCGTTCGTCTGCTGAAAGCGTGTTTTTGAGCGTTCGGAAATTGATTTTATTTTTGGATTCAGGAGTGATGCAGGAGGGCGGGGCTACTTCGGCGCCGGGTTTTAGCAGTTCATCGACCACCTCTTCCATGGGTCGGTTGGCAGCACGTTTGATTTGCGCGGGTGTTGCTCCAAAGCCTGCTCTCACTAAAAGGTGGGCGGCCCGTTCACGGTTCCACTGATCCGGTTTTAGAAGTTTCATGTCGGTTCCTTTAATGAACAATTTCGTGTGGTGGAAATAATAACGCCTCATGTCCCAAATAAATTGTGATGAATATTATCGGTTTAATAGGTGTTGTTTAGCCGTTGGGTTGTGCGGCTTGAGCGACGAGGGTTAGATTGGTAGCTTACTGGAAATGGATGAAGGAGCTGTTTTATGAAATGTTTTGTATTGGTGATTTTATTGGTTACGTTGCTTTCGGGGTGCACTTCACCTTTCGGATACTATGAACCGGCTACGGTACAGGATGGGATTATTTCCAATCCGAAAGTGGGCTGGAACGGTTATTCGATCAAAATACCCGAAGGCATGACGGTTTTTAATCCATCGACTGCCGACCCTGACACTGCACAGCTTACAGGTTTTAAAAAATGGTTCATGAAAGAGGATCTACGCTACGCAACAGCGGGTTACATTAGTTATACGGAGCATTTTTTGATTGAGCAGCATGAGGTGGACTTTTTTATCAGCGTTGTCGCAGATACATATAGTCTTTCAGCAGGTTGGGGTTCGATTACATCCATGGAAAGTACGTATGTACTACGTCAGATTGCAGACCGCAAAATGGTGAAGATCAATGATGACTCTGCCAAACGGACGGAACTGGAGATCAATGGTCAAAAGGCCTGGCATATCAGCGGAACCAACCGACCCTATTTTAAAAAAGACTATGTGCCGCTAGCCTATGAAGGATATTTTATTATCGGCAAGCTCAAGGAGGCGTTTTGGATTGAAGGAATCGGGGCTATGGATCAGCGGGATAAGATGAAGGAAAGGGTCCGTGAAATGGCGGAAAGTCTCCAAATTCATTGAAGAATTGTTCTTTTGAAATTCAACCCGCTGGCAAACCTTGTTAAGCACGTATGAAACGTCTAAATTCTGTCGCCGTACGATCAACCAGATTAAACACGGAGCCCAATTGACGAACAAAATTATATTCCTGCTGGCAGTTTTTGCTTTGCTAACCGGATGCGCAACACAACCGGATTTTTCTGAACCGTTGGTTGCGACTGAAGAGTCTATGCTTTTTCTGGAGCCCGGACTGCGGCCGGAAGTTTTGCTCTTCCCTGAATATTTATTAATGGAAGATTTTGAGTTGAATCAGCATGGGATCATTCCTGAATCGACGATTGTTGGTGGCGGCTTGAAAACCACAATGGGACTGCAGGTTGTTCGCAGACGTTTTAACGATGTGCTGGCTGACAATAACTGGATGGTAGATAAGGTTGAAATCGGAAAAAACTCGTTTCGAATCATGGCTTCACTCGAAGGAGAGGCGCTGGAAATTCGTGCGGTACAGAGCCTTGGTCCAACTCAGGTTTTCCTGCTGTATCAGCCACTTCCCGTTCTGGAACCATCGATTTATGACTAGGAAAAATAGATGAATACGATTGCTTATTTCGGAATGCCCGGAGGGTCGGAAATTATTCTGATTCTGTTTATTATTCTGTTGCTGTTCGGGGCCAAAAAACTACCGGAACTATCACGTGCACTAGGAAAAAGCCTGAGCGAATTTAAGAAGGGGAAGGAAGATCTTGAACGCGAAATTAGGGACGTTCAGACAGATGTCCAGCAAGCTGCCAGAGAACCTGAAATTAATGAAGTAGTTAAGGAAAAATCCGTTGTTGAGCCTATGCCGGAAGAAGAGAAATCCGATAAGCTGGCTTAACGATTTTGATTTTCATTCCTGTTTCAGATGAACCATCCTCATTATGTTCCTTGGGAAATTTCCCATGAAAAACCAGGCCCTCCGTGTTGTTCGCTATAGATCCACGACTCAGGTTTTTTAATTTCAACTCCAACCGGCTCCAGGCTTTGAGTAATATAATTTTCGGTTGTAGGTTCTGAAGGTCCAGATTCTGAATGATGCTTAGTTGTTTGAGATTCACTGAATCAGGCTAAGGCGGTTAGGCTAATTGCTAATGAGTTCATATAGTTCGCTGGGAACTACTGCGATGCTCGTACGAGTGGAACCGGATCGTTCATGATGGCATCGAGCACAAGGCAGGCCGCTCCGAAGACGCTATCATCATCGCGACCGGACACCTTGATTCTTACATTCGCCCGTGGGTGCTGGAGAGCACGCTGATCTACCGTTGCTCGGGTCATTTCCAGCATATGCGTCAGGATCGGGCGCATGGCCCCGCCTAGAATGATGGTATCGAGGTTGAAGAGATTAACCAGGTTTGCAATGCCCAGACCGAGCATCTCCGCCATTTCATCAACAACTTCCTGAAGCATTTCATCACCGTTGCGAAGCGCCGTAACCACATCGTCAATATCCACCGTTTCCTGATGCGACTTCCGGGCAAGTGCAGGCAGGCAAATTTCGGTATTCCAGCATCCGTGATCGCCGCATGTGCAGTCTTCGCCATCCGTACGGATTTTCATGTGGCCTGCCTGACCGGCAAACCCGCGACTTCCATGAAACAGGTGTTCTTCAAGCATTAGACCGGCTGCCATGCCAACACCAATACTGAGATAGGCCAGGTTCTGCGCATTTGAGTTGTCGGAGTACGCCTGATATCCGAGCGCAGCCGTATTGGCTTCGTTATCGAGATAGATCGGAAGATTAAATTTTGGTTCCCACATGGATTTGAAAGGAACATCATTCCATCCAAGTGCGGGAGCATACGTCAGGATGCCATTTTTGGAATCGACCAGACCCGCCAATCCCAGGCCTATTCCCAGTGGCTTAAGCCCTTCGCTTTTCCCCCAGTTTACGGCGTCCTGTACCAGCTGCTCAGCAGTGGCAATGCATTTTTCCTTCGGGTGTTGCGGACTTATTTTTGCAAAGGACTTCCAGAGAATTTGTCCCTTAAAGTCGGCGGCCACAACGATGATGCGATCGATGTCAATTTCTGCTCCAATGGCAAAGCCGCCTTGGGGTGCAAGTTCAAGTAATAAACCCGGGCGACCAGCGCCAACGCGGCGGAATTCGGTTTCGACCACCAGCCCGGCCGCCAGCAAATCAGTTACAATATTGGAGGCCGTATTGCGTGTGAGTCCAAGCTCTTTAGCCAGATCTGCCCGGGCTAATGTGCCTCGATCACGCAGTAGCTTCAGGATGGACGACATGTTCAGCCGCCTAACTGTAACCTGATCCGCTTTTTTATCAGTAACCCGTTGCATGTGTTTTCCTGTTTGTTCGATATGAGGACAAATTCTGCCATGCGCTACCGATGTATGAAAGGCTGTAAGAAGAGAAGTTGCGGAAAAATAAGCTCATTCCTGTGGGTGGAAATCAGTCGGCCAAATTTGCCCATTCTTCGAGCTCGGGTTCGAGGTATGCGTGTTCAAGGAGTTCTACAGCCCATGCTTCGTTCTTAATAACAAGTCGCCGTAGCAGGCGTACGGATATGACCTGAACGGCTGGAACCTCCGACCATACGGAGTTATTAAGTAAGCGCCAGTAGGACGGATTCATTTTCTTTGGTTCGTTAATCTGTTTGCGGCATCCGTCGCAAATAAAAATGCAGTCATCAATAATGGGCTCTTCGGGAAGAGGCCGTAGTTCGTAGGCATCGAGCCGAACCCCGTTTTTTTCGCAGAGTTCGCAATGCGATCGGGAACGCCGGACGAGATCTTTCGCAAATCGAGAAAGAATATGCTGCCGATGGAATTTTCCCTTGAATCCTGTGGACATACCACATCCCCTAAGTCGTTAATATTCGTACAGTAGGGTAAAATAATCCAAAGTCTGGACAAAAACCGAATTATTTCAGTGTGTGGTTTTTAGACGGACACTACCTCGGATAAAACCCGTTCCAGTTCATGAATGGTCGATCGGATGTTGTATTTTCTTTTGACCATCTCTTTTGCACGCCGCCCCATGGTTTCGGCCAGGGTACAATCGTTAAGCAACCACTCGATTGATTCGACAAAAAGTTCAGGGGTGTCTGCGATGAAACAGTTGACGCCGTTTTGTGCAGGAATTCCGGCAACAACCGAGCGCGGTTGAAACAACCGGAAGACCCGTGCCCATGGCTTCCAGCACTTTGATGAGTAGGCCCGAACCCAGTCGCATGGGATTAATGGAAATGGTCGCCTTTTCTCTGTACGGGCGTAGATCGTCAACGCTTCCGGCAACCAACATGCGTTCCTGTTTGTTGGCGATACGCTTCATTTCGGGGCTGGCACCTTCCCCGATAAAATGACACTGCAGTGCTGGATTTTTTTTGGATAGGGCAGGCCAGACCTCTTCGGCAAACCACAAGGCACCATCGTGATTTGATTTGTCAGCAAAGTAGCTGCACATAATCACAATGGGCGATTCCGGTTTTTCAGCATGTTCCCGATCCAGATAATCAAAATCAATACCGGGCGGAATCACCGATATGGGCAGTTGCGGCGAAAAGTTCAACAGGGTAAATCGATCTTCGGCAGTCAATGTCAAGACATGATCCATTGCGCTGTACATTTCGAATTCATAATGTTCCAGCGTACGAAGCTGCGATGCGCTTTTAAGACGAAGCATCGGCGGAACGCCTGCTGTTTCGGCATACTTGCTGAACGATGTCGTGAGGCATCGGTGGCACGACACCACTTTATGTACGGCCGAAAGATAGGGATTGCGATAGAGATACATGCCCATTTCACCAAATTCGGCAATAACCACGTCATACTTCGTGCGCTCCACCATATCGCCAACGAGGCGCATCATGGCTCGTGAATAGTTTTTCCAGAAGATTGCGGGTAACGTGAAACTCACATAATCGCGAAACATTCGAACTGCAAGGTTACGCTGCTTAACCGGTACGGTTTCGACTTCAAACAATTCCTCGCGCAGTGCTGGAGTATGAATTTCATGGTCTGGAGCCACGATTGACGCCAGACCGACCTGATGACCCTGATCAACAAGTTGCCGCATCCGCTGATAAATCAACCGGTGTCCTCCGGCAACATCTGCATGTGGTAGTCGATTGGATAGAAACAATATTTTCATCGGTCAGTCAGGCTAGCTGATCTGTTGTGCAGTTACATCTAAAAAACAGTTGCGGACGCTTTCTAAACCTTGGATAATCATTTCTAAGTTAATGAGAATGGTGGAGCGGGTGTTCCTCGCATTTGGAAACTAGACACAGGAGGTTGAGAGATGAAACGTATTGCCTTTAGTTTGCTGGCCCTGACGGTTTGCATCGGTTTTTCCGGTTGCAAATCCAAACCCAAAATGGATTCCGACAAATCCATGTTTGACTACATGCAGGAACAAGTCGGAAAGATCACGGATAAAGGCGGTATGGCCTCGGTGGGTCTCGGCGAATCCCGCAACACGCAATTGGCCATCACGAAAGCCAAAGTTGAAGCCCGCAAGAATCTGGCTCAGCTCGTTTCGGTGAAGATCGAAAACCTTGAAAAGGCATTCATCGAAGAAGTCGGCGAAGCCAGCGGATCCGAAATGAACGAACTCTTCAGCTCCGCCACCAAGCAGATCACCTCCCAGACCCTGCAAGGCACCATACCTAAAGAGCAGAAGTATGAAGTCAACGAGGGCATCACCACCGCATATATCCTGATGGTGCTGGATCCTTCCATCATTGATGCGTCGTTGAAGAACAACAATGCCAAGCATCTCTACGAACGCTTCCGCGCCTCCAAAGCGTTTGAAGAACTCGATAAGGAAATGAAGGAATACGAAGCCGCTCAGATGGGCGGTATGTCCGGAATGTAGTTTCCTGATGAGCTAAAGTTTGCAAACGGGGCTTGAATACATCATTCAAGCCCCGTTTTATATGCGCCATGAAAATTCTAGGAATTGAAAGCTCGTGCGATGAAACTGCCGCCGCCATCGTTGAAGATGGCCGCAAGGTACTTTCCAATGCCATCTACTCGCAAATTGCACACCATCGCCCCTATGGCGGAGTCGTGCCGGAAATAGCGTCCCGCAACCATGTCGCCAAATTGCCGGGCATCATTGAAGAAGCCTTAGACGCGGCAGGCGAAACGTACGATTCTATCGACGCCATTGCGGTCACCTATGGCCCAGGACTGGCCAGCTCATTGCTCATTGGCTTTTCTGCCGCTAAAACGCTGGCGCACCGGCTGAACAAACCACTGATTGGTGTGAACCATCATGAAGGTCACCTCCATTCTGTCTTCATGAAAGAGGATGCTCCCTCTGAAGAGGATGTCTATCCCATGTTGGGCCTGCTCGTTTCGGGTGGAGACAGCAGTATGGTGCTGATGCACAGCACGGGAAAATATGAACTGATTAGCAGCACCATCGACGATGCCGCCGGCGAAGCACTCGATAAAGGGGCCTCGGTTCTCAAATTGGGCTATCCCGGAGGCCCCATCATTCAAAAAACCGCAGAGAGCGGTAACTCGAATGCTATCCGGTTTCCACGCGGCTTGGACGGAATCGACCGCGGAAAATGGATCTACAAATACGATCGCGACCTTTGTTTCAGCTTTAGTGGACTCAAAACCTCGTTGCTGACCTATGTAAAAAAACTCGATCATGAACCCGTAGGGGACGAACTCCGGGATATTGCTGCCAGCTATCAGGAAGCCGTCGCCGATGCGTTGACCATTCGCGTCGAACGGGCACTGGAGCGTTTTCCTGTCAAAAGTTTTTCCTGTTCCGGCGGGGTCTCCATGAATAAGGTGCTTCGCGAAAAACTTACAAAACTTTCAGAAGCAACCGGCATTCCGTTGCTGCTCTGCCCGCCATCGCTCTGCACCGATAATGCCGCCATGATTGCAGGCGCGGCCTATGAAAAGGTTCGCATGGGGAAAGCTGATAATGAGCCCAACGACGTAAACCCCAATCTCAAGCTCGCCGACTGGGCCTGATTTCATTAACCACAAAAAGCACATCGGCCGTGCATGCCTCTGTGCCCTTTGTGCATTGTGTGGTTAAAACATTCATCAGAGTAGGTAGTGGCGTGTTGACTTGGCATAGCTTAATCCTTATGGTTTGCGGCCAATTTTCAGGAGAAACCATGACCGAAGAACTATCAGGAAACGAGTATCGTCAGCAGCGCATCGAGAATATGAACAAGCTCGAAGAGGCCGGTTTTCCTGCCTTTGGGAACGCTTTTGAACGCACCGCCCGCCTCGACGAACTGCACGCTTCTTTTGAAGAAAAAGTCGTAAAAGCCTGCGGTCGTATTGTGGCCATGCGCAAAATGGGAAAAATGGCTTTTGCCCATATATCCGACGGCTCCGATCGGTTTCAGTTGATGATTAAGAAGGATGTGATTGGCGATGACAGCTTTGATGCGATTAAGCTGCTCGATTTAGGCGATATTATCGGCGTATCCGGCGAAATGTTCATCACCCGCACCGAAGAGCAGACTATTCGTGTTTCCGATTGGACTTTGCTTTCCAAAGCACTGCTGACCCTTCCTGAAAAATTTCATGGCCTGACGGATAAGGAAACCCGGTATCGCCAGCGCTCACTAGATCTGATTTCCAACCCGGAAGTCATGGACCTGTTTAAGAAGCGTACCCAGGTGGTTCGCGAAATTCGCAACTTTCTGGATAACCGCGATTTCTACGAAGTCGAAACCCCGATGCTACAGCAGATTCCCGGTGGTGCGGCCGCTAAGCCGTTTAAAGCATATTACAATGCACTTAACGTTGATGTCTTCATGCGTATTGCGCCGGAACTCTATCTGAAACGTCTGATCGTTGGCGGGATGGACCGTGTTTATGAAATGAACCGCAACTTCAGAAACGAAGGGCTCGACCGAACGCACAACCCGGAATTTACCTGCCTCGAAATCTATCAGGCGTTTGGCGATATGCGAACCATGCAGGAGCTGATCCAGAGTCTGTTCACTCATCTGGCCACTACGATCTTCGAAAAAACCGAATTCGAATGGATGGGCAATACCATCGATTTGGGAACACCGTGGAGGGAAGTAACCTATCACGATCTAATCAAGGAACAGCTCGGCGCGGACTGGTTTGAAAAGACCCTCGACGAAGCTACGGCGAAAGCGGCCAAGCTCGAAGTGCACATTGAAGAGGGAGCCAACTTTAAACAGGTCACCCACGAAATCTACGACAAGACCATCGAAGGCACCCTGATCCAGCCAACCTTCATCACCCGTCTTCCTGCCGAGCTCGTTCCACTCGCCAAACCGTGCGCCGACGATCCCGAACTCGTCGATGTCTTCGAGCTGATCATTGGCGGCAAGGAAATTGCTCCCGCTTACAGCGAGCTCAACGACCCGGTCGAACAGCGCAAGCGTTTCGAGGAACAGGCCGCCGGCGATGGATCGAAGATTGATGAGGATTTCCTCGAATCACTGGAATATGGAATGCCTCCAACCGGCGGAATGGGTATCGGCATCGACCGTTTGCTCATGCTACTCACCGGCTCCGATGCCATTCGCGACGTCATCCTCTTTCCGCAGCTCAAACCCCGCGGTTAGGCAGCGAAACAGTCTGTTTTTAGACGTTGTTGCGACGTTGGCGTACGGCTTCGTAAAGCATAATAGCTGCCGCAGTTGATACATTCAGCGAATCATTCTTACCCAGCATTGGAATGCTGACTTTTTCGTCGGCCCCGTTAATCCACGTGTCTGTAAGCCCCTGATCTTCAGCTCCAACTACAATGGCGGTTCCTCCGAGCATGTTGACATCGGTATATTCCGCGGTAGCGTCCGGCACGGCAGAAATAGACTGAATACTTTTCTTTTTCAACCAGAGAATGGTTTCCTCTGTGCTTGCTTCTGCAACGGGCATGAAAAAGATCGTGCCGATACTTGCGCGGATTACATTGGGGTTATTGAGATCGGTTTTGTGGTCGCAAGCGATAACGGCGTCGACTCCTGTTGCATCCGCTGTACGAAGAATGGTGCCAAGGTTTCCGGGCTTTTCCAAATCTTCCGCGATTAGTACCAAAGGATTATCCGGCAGTTCTAATTCATCCAGCGTTTTTCCTACAAGGGGTGACAATGCCATGACCCCATCGGGGGTATCGCGGTAGGACATTTTTCGAAAGGCGATTTCCGAGCACTCATATACCGGAATGCCGGTCTTGTGAATTTTTGTAACCAGATGAGCGGCATCGAGGTCGAGATAGAGCTCAGGACAAAAATAGAGTTCGATAAAATGCCATCCACTTTCCGTTGCCCGCAAGATTTCACGATAGCCTTCAACGAGCGTTTGCCCGGCTTCCTTGCGTACTTTTGCTTTGCGTAGCTTCACCGCTGTTTTTACACGCGGATTCTGCGGGCTTTCGATTGTCAGGATAGTTTCCATTCAGTAACCAGTCGATTGGCAAACACGGGCAGTTCCGGATCACGAGCACCCATACCAAGAATGGCATCACCCGATACAGCACGTGCTTCCAATTCGTTTTTTAAAGTGTCGTAATTTTGCACAAGGACTGCGGGAACGCCAGCGGAATTGAGTTGGCCGACTAGATCCTCCGCCGATGCTTTTCGCTCAACCGTTCCCCCTGCATAATACACGGGCAGAATGAAAATGGATCCGCCGTTCATTTTCCAATGAGCTGAAAAAACTTTGACCAGATCTTCCATTCCCTGAAAGAGGGGGGTGAATCCGTGCGGTCGCCAATAGGCATGAACTTTACCGTATCTTTCAGTGACAGCAGATAATGCTGCAGAAATCTTAGCCGGATTGTGTGCATAGTCATCGATGACGGTGATGCCTTTGCATTCTCCAGTGACTTCCAGTCGGCGTTCAATTCCTTTGAATGTTGAAATAGCTTCTTTCACCCGTTCAAAATTCATTCCGAGTTCGATGCATAGCTTGGCAGCGCAACGGGCATTCTCGAGATTATGTCTTCCAAGCATTGGGATATTGAGATGCAAATCCTGAACTTCATTTGACTGCCCGTGAATGGTTATTCCTGAGGTTTGATCTTCAAACTGCATGAACATCGTTTTGAGATCGTCGAGTTCGTAGTGGTCTTTTGAAATATTGGTGATGATGGAGTGAGTAGGGTGAAAGTTGAGGAACGACCGGTCGGATTCATCGGCTTCAATAATCCAGAGATTCGATGACCCTTTGCGTATGTTTCCAAGGATTGGATGTTTCTGCCAGTTGAGCACAGCTGCACCGTTATAAACCGTAGGGTCTTTTCCCTGGCACTCGAAAATCCAACCGAGTAGGCCGGTGGTGGTGGTTTTTCCAGCTGTGCCGGCCACCGCTATCAACTCGTCATCACCAATCAGCTCTTTAAGAAACTCTGCACGATGGAGCAGGGGAATGCCCCGCATATTGGACTGGTGGATATCTGGATTATCGGATTCAATGGCGGTGCTGTAAACAACCTGCGTGGTATGTGCATCGATACCTGAACCATCCTGAGGAAAGACTTGAATGCCGAGTTTTTCCAGACATTGGAAAAGCTCGGCTTCAGGATCATAAGTACGATCCGAACCTGTGACGGAGTAATCGGATTGTGCAGCAAGTTGGGCGAGGCCGTTCATGCCGACCCCGCCAATTCCGATAAAGTGGACGCTTCGCATAGTGGGGAAGTCGGTTACTTTTCCATCGATTTCAGCAATTGCCGCATCTCTTCTTCATCCGACTTTGTAGAGGAGGGTATTTGAACTTCGGGATTCGGCGAGGCGGTTGCTTGCGTCTCGAGCGCTGATGCTTCCTTCGCAGGATTAACACTATAAAATTGCTCGTCGATGTCGGACTCTTCTTCCTGATCCGCGATAAGCCGAAGAGGACTTTCAGACCAATTATATTCACCCCAGTCTTTTTGTTCTAAGTTGGAGCCCTTGTATAGCCGTTCTGTCTGCTTCTGCATCTCTTCATCATTAGTTACGACATAGGGTGTCATTAAAACGATGAGTTCGCGTTGTATTTCTACCTTTTTAACTGAACTGAAGAGGTAGCGCCCAATTAGAGGAATGTCCCCAAGAATTGGAATCTTATTCACGGTATCCTTGTGGTCGGAGTTAATGAGCCCTCCCAAAGCAACGGTTTCGCCATCGCGGACAGCAATGGAGGCTGTGAATTCACGGTTTAGAATGGTTGGAACTTGGTTGTTGTCAATTTCAACGAATTCACCGATTTGGTCTGCTTTTTGTTTGATCTCCATGATGACCATACGCTCAGGGTTAATTCGTGGGGTTACGGTGAGCTGAATGCCTATATCTTTATATTCGTAGTTAGAACTTTGTGTTCCTGAACTATTCGCAAACGAGGATGTTGATGTAACAACTGGGCGCTGCTCGCCAATACTAAGTATCGCTTCGGTATTGTCGGTTGTCATGATTATTGGGGTTGAAATTATGCGAGCATCGGCATCGGTCTTCGCCAAGTTAATCAGTACTTCAGAGTTAAGACCTGGGATGGTCTGATAGTAATTCATTGCGCCACTAACAAGGCTTGAAAGTGTGTTGGTCGTCAATGATGACCCGTTCCATGCACCGACTTTGCTCTGATCTGAATTTTCATAAAGCCAGTTGATGCCGTGGCTTAAAGAATCATTAAGACCAATCTCGAAAATGGCAGCTTCAATAATTACTTGCTCGAGCATGACATCAAGGCTCTTAATCACTTGTTTAATAACGGCTATATCGCTCTTGCTTCCCATAAGTATAATGGAGTTGGAACGTTCGTCGGCCAAAATTTTGGTGTCTTCGGAGAGTCGGTTCAGGTTCTCAATGGATGCGACTTCTGCAGATGGTGCTGCGTTCGGGGTGACCCGGGCATTGCTGGAACCGGTTCTTGAATTTGGCGTGGTTGTGCGGGATGTGTTGCTGCGAGAACTGCTGGATCCTGAACTTGAGCGCGAGCCACCAGCAGCGCCGATGAGGTCGTTCAGGGTGCCGGATAGTTCAGAAGCATCCGCATATTCAAGATTGATAACCTCAAAGGTTGTGGCGGGCTCAACTTCGACATCGAGTACATTGATGATCTTATCGAAGAAGGCGAAGTTAACTTCCTGAGAGAAAATAATAATCAGGTTGGTGCGCTCATCCGCCATTATCTTGACCGTGCCTTGAATAATAACGGTGCTGCTTCCTTCTGTTTTTGAAATGGTAGCCTGAGTCGGGGCCTTCTTAGCTGCTCCCGAAGCGGATGCGCGGGTAACACCGGCCGGTGTTCTCGCATAGGGGTTTCCTGCCACCACAGGGGTCGTCTTGTCGCCCTGCGCTGCAGTAACAATTTCGTTGAGTTTGCTGGCTATTTCGGAGGAATCGGCAAATTGAATCTGGTATATGCGCGGTTCGATCTGGGCTGTGGCCTGGTCAATAAACTCGATTAGTTCACGGGCGCGTTTAATGTTCAATTCCGTATCCGTGATCATGATGCTGTTGCTGCGTTCAAGTGTGAGAATTTTGCCGAATGAATGAAGCACGTGTTGAACGGCCGCCTGTACCTCGGGGATGGTAACGTTCTGTAACTGGATAATGGAGGTAACAAATTTATCCGAATCCCCGAATTCATACTCTGGATCCATGTTGATCTGCAGGCCTTGACCGGTTAGGTCGCCTGCTGGAGCGGCAATCACCTTAATGTATTTCTCGCCCATTGGAACCAAGGCAATATTGTTCATGGCTAAGATCGCCTCAATAACCTTGATGGATTCTGCCTTGGTCAGCTTCTCGGCTTTTAGGGTGATTGTGGCCTTTATGGCGTCAGTCTTAAGATAGATTTTATCAGTCCATTCGCAGTATTGCGTCATCACGGTGTCGAGATCTGCACCCTCGAATTTAAAGGACTGGAGCTGCTCTGGCTTAATTTGAGACTGGATTGTTGCTCCGCGTAGGCTACCACCGGGCGTTGCAGCGGCAGGATTTTCTCCAGGAGGGAAGGCCGGTGGTTGTTCCTGTCCCTGAACGTTAAGAAGCGAGATTGCAGGAATTGAGAGCGCCAGAATAAAAAGATGTCTGTAATTCATAGGTGTGTATAACCCTGTAGTTGTCGATTTATTGCAGTCTAGTTGGCTTGGTAAATAATGCAAGGCGGAGGCACAAAAAAACGGTAGACTGTAAATTAAAATGCCCAGTTTGGAAATCGAGTGCCCCATGCCAGAATGAACCTTTCTTCAATTCACTACAAACGAGGATAGGAGCATCGGCATGGAGCAAGAGAAAGGTAGCACCCA
>JAZGFK010000081.1:0-33086 GCA_036479375.1 Pontiella sp.
CAAACTTATGGGTGTCCTTGTTGATCCAGTAATAACCGAGATTCGGACCCAACTTCCCTCTGAAACGAATCTGCTTGATGGCATCCGTAAGCACTTCACCAAACATACCGCCATAGAAATTCTTGCCGCCAAATTTATGCTTCCAATCTGACTGACCACGGGCTTTACCTTCAGTCTGAGTTTTTGGCGTGGTAGAGGTCCCTGTTTTGCCGTATTCCGCATACAGGCTATTGAGCCAGTCGTTCTTCGGGGAATAGCGGTCGCCTTTCAGATCCATAGTAAACAACGTTTTGTCTGAGTTACCGGACTTATAAGTCGCACCCAGCGCAATACTGGACTTGTAAGTAACATTTGTATTTGCTGCAAAACCGGCAACCGGCATCGCAATTAAAATTCCCAGCAATACACCTTTGATCATCTTCATCCTCTCTCCTTTAAATGATTGATTAAGTCGCCGAAGTTAATGAATCCGGCGTACCGGATCAACCAATTAGAACGCAGAAACTTGACACTTCAAAGGCTAGGATCGAAACTTCTATTTCACTTTTAAGACATGGAGTCATCAAATGAGCGATTATACGTATACCCCAACCATTCAGCATACCGGCGACCAAACCCCCTACCGCCTCGTCACCACCGAAGGTATCCGCGTTGAACAGTTCAACAGTAAGGATGTGCTTATAGTTGAGCCGCATGTACTTGAACAGCTCGCATACGAAGCCCTTGCCGATGTCTCCTTCTTCCTGCGCCCCGGCCATATGCAGCAGGTCGCCAAAATCCTCGACGATCCCGAAGCCAGCGAAAATGATATTTTCGTGGCGCGCTGCTTCCTCGAAAACTCCGTGATCGCCGCCTACGGCGAACTGCCCACCTGCCAGGATACCGGCACAGCCATCGTGGTCGGCACCAAAGGCGCGCAGGTCTGGACCGACTACGACGAGAAGGAAGCCTTCTCCAAAGGCGTTTACCGTTGCTTCCAGGACTATAACCTGCGCTATTCCCAGATCGCGCCGCTCGATATGTTTTCCGAAAAGAATACGGGCAATAACCTCCCCGCGCAGATCGATATCTACAGCGGAACCGGCATGGAATATAACCTAACGTTTGTCACCAAAGGTGGCGGCTCCGCCAACAAGTCCTACCTCTACCAGAAAACCAAATCACTGCTCAACGAAGACGGCCTTACCGAATTCCTGAAAGCCGAATTCTTCAACATCGGAACCGCCGCCTGCCCGCCTTACCACTATGTCGTCGTCATTGGCGGAACGTCCGCCGAAGCCACCATGAAATATGTCAAAATGGCCTCCACCGGCGGACTCGACGACCTCCCCACCACCGGCGACGAAACCGGCCGCGCCTACCGCGACCTCGAATGGGAAGAAAAAGTACTGCAGATGAGCCGCGATGCCAAAATCGGCGCGCAGTTTGGCGGTAAATATTTCTGCCACGATGTCCGCGTCATCCGTATGCCACGCCACGCCGCCAGCTGCCCCGTCGGCATCGGAGTTTCCTGCTCCGCCGACCGAAACATAAAAGCCAAAATTACCAAAGACGGTGTCTTCCTCGAACAGCTCGAACACGATCCGGCCAAATATGCCCCCTCCAATTTAGGCAAACTCGAAGACAACGCCCCGATCATCGACCTCAATCAGCCGATGGACGATATTCTCGCCGACCTGTCGCAATATCCCGTCTGCACCCGTGTACGCCTCAACGGAACGCTCATTGTTGCCCGCGACATTGCCCACGCGAAGATTCAGGAAATGCTCGATGCCGGCGAACCGATGCCGCAGTACTTCAAAGATCACCCCGTCTACTATGCCGGCCCGGCTAAAACGCCGAAGGGAAAACCGTCCGGCTCTTTCGGCCCGACGACCGCCCAGCGCATGGATCCCTACGTAAAAGGATTTCAAGAAAAACGCGGTTCAATGATCATGCTCGCCAAGGGTAACCGTTCGACCGACGTCACCGAAGCCTGTGCCACCAATGGCGGATTCTACCTCGGTTCCGTCGGCGGTCCCGCCGCCCTGCTCGCCGAAAAGAACATCAAGAAAGTTGAGATCGTCGACTTCGAAGAACTCGGCATGGAAGCCGTCCGCAAGATCGAAGTCGTCGACTTCCCCGCCGTCATCATCGTCGACAACAAAGGCAACAACTTCTTCGCCGATATCATGAAGGGGAAGTAGTTGAGGGGGTGATTGGGAGCCTGCACAATTCAGGGAGGGTTGTCCCGTTCGCTGCGTGAGATTGTTCGGCATATCCTTAATGAAATCGACTTTGTACTAAACGAAGCCAGCGGACTGGATTTTGATTCGTTTCTCGCGGACGAAGTACTGAAACGGGCATTTGTCCGAAGTTTAGAAAGCATGGGCGAGGCTGCTAAGCAGATCCCCGAGGAAGTGCGTGATCAATATCCAGCCATTGAATGGCGCAAAATTACCGGCATGCGCGACCGCCTGATTCACGACTACTTCGGGGTCGACTACACTATTGTTTGGGATGTCGCGGAAAACAAGCTGACCGACCTCCACGAGCAGTTTGAAGAATTACTGGATGAACTGAAGTGAGAGGGAGATACTTCCGCAGGGAAGTCGGATAAAGGGTCGATCCTCGGATATAAGCATTTCCTGATTACCATTCCTCCCAGCGTGTTTTTCTGCGCTGCGGTGTGGTGCCTGGTTGCCATTCCTTACAGTCATTACTTTCGTAAATTCAAGTCTCGCTTTCTTCTCGAGAACAAACGCGCTCTTTTTTCAAAAGAAGCACGTGCAACACGTAACACCTCGCCGAATAAGCCTGCTCGAACCGGAATCCCTAAATAGGGTTCGAAAACTTAGGCATCCTCTGCCGTGACATTTTCGGCGGAGTACGGCATTGTTCCCGTTTTTACGCATTGAGTGCCTTTGGCGTTATAACAGATTAACTTATACCCCATTCATTTGGGGTTTGGAGATTGAGTTGATAGTTTGAGCCACAAGGCGTTAGGAATGCCAAATGGAGGGACGACCTCTGTGTCGTCCTAACGGCAGAGCCTCGGCACGGGAAGGACGACACAGAGGTCGTCCGTCCAAAAATTTAACTTAGTAATATATAAATAACAGGGCGCAGAACATGCTTTCACTTTTAATTTCAATATTGGCTTCTTTGGCACTGGTTAGCGGTTTGTCCGCTTTGGGCGTACAAAAAGGAACCACGATCTTCTTCGGCGTTGTCGGACTGCTTGCTTCGTATTATCTGATCGGATGGGTGGTACGGAAAAAAATTGCAAAGGTCCAGGGCGAACTTCAGAGCATTATGATGGCTGGCCAGCAGAAAATGCAGCGGAAAATACAGCAATTCCAGATGAAGCCGGGCGGAAATATTAAGCTGATGCAGCGTCAGATTGAGACGGATCAGAAGGTTATTTATAAACAGGGACTGGATTTCCTCCCACGTCTGGAGTCTTTCAAAAAATGGTCAATGCTGATGGGGCGACAGATTTTGACAATGCGGATGCAGTTTCTTTATCAGCTCAAGGAATTTAAGCAGGTTGATGTCATTTTTGACGGCAGCGGATTTCTTAAGGGTCCGATGCTGATGGAGCCCATGGCCGTGGCGATGAAGATGGCACGGCAGTATAAAAACAAGGACATCGCAGCGGCGGAAAAAACCTTTAAGCGCCGCATTAGATGGTTCCGGGGAGATAACGGTAACCTGCTTTACGGACTGATGACCTGGATTTTGGTGAAAGAAGGCGAAATCGATAAAGCGCGCGAATTACTGACTAAAGCGAAGGATGCTACCGGAAACGAGGCCTTCTCCCATAACTGGGAACAGCTCTCTAACGATCGGGTTAAAAACTTCTCTAATGCAGGACTCGGCGAAGAATGGTACGGCCTCTATCTGGAAAACCCGCCGCAGCCCAAAGCTCAACGGGCACGAGGGAATGCACGTAACCAGCGTGGTTTCTAATCTATTTTAAAAGGTAAGGCTCGCTCCTCGAGCGAACCGCAGATCGACCAACATTGCTGGGGTCAGATCATATCAGCCATTGGACTCGAATGGCACTACGTTAAGCAATTTGTAGCTGCCGACGAGTAGGAAAAGGTAGGGAGCGAGCGAGCGCCGAACGCGCCGCTCGTACGCACTGCATACCTTGCCGGGCCATTCCACCGAGCCGAGCGTGCGGGGGCCTCACTCGGGCGACCTCCCGGAGCCAGAACTATATCCAGGGCTCATTAAACGAAAAATATGAGACTGGAATGTCGTAGCCTTTCGTAGTAGCATCCGATTTCTTTCGAAATCAATGTATTGAACAATACATCGGTCAGCGAAATCTGAAAACCGAACGGTCGGAGGTCTTTATGTCAGAATTGCAGCAGCCGAAAATGACGGTATCCCAACCTATTCCTCAGGAAGCCTTTGATTGGTACGATGAATATGCGCACGGTTTGATCAGTCGCCAAATGTTCATGTCCCGCCTGTCGTCACTGACGACCGTCGGTTTCACACTGGGGATGCTTCTTCCGGCATTGATGCCGAACTATGCCGCCGCAGAACAAGTCTCTTTCAATGATCCGGATATCAAAGCATCCTATAAAAAATTTCCATCACCCAAAGGCCACGGCGAGGGGCGGGGTTATCTGGTTGCTCCGTCTGATTTGACGAAGAAGCTTCCGTTGGTTTTAGTGATCCATGAAAACCGCGGTCTTAATCCATACATCAAAGATGTTGCCCGCCGACTTGCCAAGGCGGGGTTTATCGCCTTTGCACCGGATGCATTATATCCACAGGGTGGTTATCCCGGGAACGACGATAAAGGCCGAGCCATGCAGCGCTCCATGGATAAGGCAAAAATCGAACAGGATTTCATTGCGGCGGCAACATTCCTAAAATCGCATGAACCGGGTAATAGAAAACTTGGTGCCGTGGGATTTTGTTTTGGGGGCTACATCGTCAATATGCTGGCGGCGGCTGCACCTGATGTCCTGAATGCAGGCGTTCCCTTTTACGGAACGCCCGCAGCCAAAAAACTACGTAAAAACATCCAGGCTCCTTTGATGATTCAACTCGCCGAAAATGATAAGCGGGTAAACGGTAGCTGGCCGGAATACGAAGCCGACTTAAAAGCGGGCAACAACAAATACACCATGCACATGTATGAAGCCTGCAATCACGGATTTCATAACGACTCGACCGGCCGTTACAATGAAGAAATGGCGGAGCTCGCCTGGGAACGAACACTGGAATTTTTCAATCTAAACCTCACATAACGAGATAAAATGGTGCCGTCCATAATCAGCGAGAGTGGTTTTATTTTTATCCGGTGTAAATGGTACCGATGAAATAATGAAGATCCGCAACACCAGTTTAGTGCTGCTTAGTTTGACTCTGGGAACCGGTGTAGTTTTGTATTTCCAGAATCTGGAAAGCCAACCTCCCGCTCCTGAAATCATTCCCGAAACACAGCCCGTTATCGAACGTCCTACCGTTGATGATTCCGTCGCGGATATCCGCTCCACGATTCCCGAACCGATAGAACCGGTGCCGCCTGAGGAAATGGTCGCCGTTGCTCCGGAAATAAAACCAATGCCTCCCAGGCCGAATCCTCAACAGCGCCGCCAAATTGCACATGCCCGGTATTGGGAACAGGTGGTAAAAAACTTTGATCTAAAATGGGCGCAGCTAGAAGATGAGCAGAACCCCGCCAGACGAAAACAACTGATTCAGTCAATGGCACGGAACGTCCGGATGGACACACTTACGACGCTTGACTGGGCGATGAGCCTGCAGGATCCGGCGGAGCAGCAGGCAGCCTTGCTTGCGATCAATCAAAATGCACTGACCGGAATCGGGGCGCGGATTGAAATGGATGAATCCGGATATCCAAAAATTCGGGATACGACTATTTTAAGCGCCATTGATTCCACCGGGCTTATTGAAGCCGGAGACTATATTTCAGGCATTGTGAATGCGGACGGATCAACCACGTCGCTCAAAGGCCGCCCAATCAGGGAGATCGTTAAACTGCTTCGTGGCAAACCCGGAACGGAAGTATACCTACAGATGGAACGACCGGGGAACAACAACCAGCCTGAGCCTACTTCCTTCGACGTACCCGTATTGCGGTCACTCATCGTCATTCAGCCGCCATTTTAGTCAATCTTCATCCACGAAGACTGGTTATGAAATGTAAAACCCCGCTTTGACCTTGCGTCTAAAGCGGGGTTTCGAAGCTGTACTATAAATTCGCTTGGTCTCTGCCTGCGAAAGATTTGCTCTTTGCGCTACCTCTTTAATATAATCACCATAGTTCATAGGGTCATCTCTCCATTTTGGATTGGGTATCCTCTATCAGAGGTTGTCCATAATGTTTGACAGATCGAAGGTCTACATTTCTTTCGACAAGCTCAGAATCATTTTATAACTGACGAAAAGCTTAGGGTATAAAGACAAGCGTATGTCTTCTTAAGACCTATAATATCTTGAATCTTTCCCCCGCTTCTGAAAAGAAGATTTAACCCTACCGTCCGAAAAACAGCTTTTTTATGGTCATTTTCGGGAAATTGGCCGGGGCACCCCCTCCTAGCGCCTTGCAAAATACCCCAGGGTGGTTTATACAAGCTGTTAGGCGGTACACGCATACGAGTCCGCGGGAGGAAGGTGATGATTGAACGTTTAATATATGGGCCCATAGAAATACTCCCGCCCACTGCTGTGGGCAAGGCGATCCTTGAGATCGAAGGAATCAAAGAGGCCGACAAACCATACACCACGTATGTTTTTTTGGGAGAGGTGCATGGCAACGATATCGAAGAGCTAATCAAATCATATAATTATGCGGGCAGTTTTTCGATCGTCGGGTCTTCGTCTGAAACATTGCAACTGGATATTACAAAAGCACTTAATATCGCATTGGACGTTATGCCCAATTTCAATATAACTTTTTTGACACGGTGTGAATGGGCGGAAGACCGCGAGGGCTGCGAACCATTATTCGGATTCAGGCGGCTTCATATAAATCATGTGCATGACATGCATCCAGATGCAGAACATTTAGCAGGTGTTGAGGGGCACTAAATATGGGATTGACTGATTTACATAACATGGAGATCGCAGCAACGAGATAGAATAAGAGACCTGAGGAGGTACATTATGCCGGAACAACTAACCAGATCAGATTACGAGTACATTCTCTCATCATTAAAATATGCGAGATACGCTCATGAAGAAACGCACTATGCAACAGCCGAACTGAAACACCAGCAAATGGCATGTCTGGATCATATCGAGAATAAACTGCGCACGCTTCGCGATGCGACCGATGATCAGAAGGCCTCTCCCGTTTGCGAACCCGAAATCTTTTGAAACATGCAGCCGGGCTGTTCGGCACAGGTTTGTAATGGGCGGCGATGCATGAGTCCCTTCGGTTGACAGCATCCCATCAAATTGCGTTATAGTACGCAACTGACTAAATAAGGATCAATGCCCATGTCCGCGACGCCTGCTACCGAAGAACCACGCAACGACTATATTCTTGCATTCCAGTGTCCGGACACACTCGGCGTCGTAGCCCGTTATTCAGGGCTTCTATATAATTGCGGCGCATTCATTACGGAAATTGCCAACTACAGCGATCCCATTTCCAACCGTTTTTTTCTGCGCTGTGCTTTTGATGACCGTCAGATGCAGAGCTCGATCGAAGAGTTTGAACTACAGCTTAAGATCATAGCTGGCGAGTTTGATATGCAGTACACCTTACGCCGCGCCGATGAAAAACCAAAAATCATGCTGGCCGTATCCAAATACGACCATTGCCTGAATGCCCTGCTCAGCAAGTGGCGCTCGGGCGCCCTTCCAGCCGATATTGTTGCTGTGGTATCGAATCATGAAGATAGCCGGGATCTGGTTAACTGGTATGGCGTACCCTATCACCATCTGCCAATTACCACAGAGACCAAACCGGAACAGGAAGCAAAATTAATGGCGCTGTTTGAGGAGCTCGATGTCGAACTGCTGGTGCTCGCACGCTACATGCAGGTACTTTCAAATGAGCTCTGTTCAACTTTGAAGGGCCGGGCAATCAACATTCACCACTCCTTTCTCCCCGGCTTTAAAGGCGCAAAACCTTACCATCAGGCCTATGAGCGGGGTGTAAAAGTAATTGGAGCCACGGCACACTTCGTTACGGGCGATCTCGACGAAGGGCCGATCATTGTTCAGGAAGTTCGCCAGGTTGACCACAAAACCTCGGTAGAAAATATGATTCATCTAGGTCATGACACGGAAGCAACGGCGTTGTCACAAGCGGTTCGGTTATACTGCGAGCAACGGGTATTACTGAATAATCAACGAACCGTTATCCTGTAGAGGAAACGAATTTTTATGAACTCCGCATATCATCAGGAAAGCCATAAAATCCATCGGTCAGGCCGATTACGGGCAGCGGTCCTTGGAGCCAATGACGGGATTGTGTCGACGGCAAGCTTGATCGTTGGCGTCACGACAGCTGGCGCGTGCAAAGAGAATATTATTTTAGCTGGAGTGGCCGGCCTGGTGGCGGGTGCCATGTCGATGGCGGCTGGAGAATACGTTTCGGTAAAATCTCAGGAGGATACCGAGCTTGCTGATCTGGAAATGGAAAGACAGGCTCTGATCGATCATCGGGATGAGGAAGAACGCGAGCTCGCCGCCATTTATCACAAACGCGGGTTGGATGAATCACTTTCCATGGAAGTGGCAAAACAATTAATGGAGCACGATGCTTTAGGGGCTCACGCCAGAGATGAAATTGGGATCACAGAAGAGTTATGTGCGCATCCGATTCAGGCCGCATTATGGTCGGCCAGTGCATTTTTTGCAGGGGGCATAATTCCAGTAATCAGCGTTTGGATGGCCTCCATCGGCTCCCTGCTCTGGTTAATCCCCCTAGTCACTCTTGCCCTGCTGGCCGCCTTGGGAGCAACCGCAGCGATATCTGGAGGAGCCTCCCCCTTGCGCGGCGCAGTCCGGGTCTGTTTCTGGGGCATGCTTGCGATGGGAATTACCGC
Source organism: Pontiella sp. (assembly GCA_036479375.1). Taxonomy (GTDB): domain Bacteria; phylum Verrucomicrobiota; class Kiritimatiellia; order Kiritimatiellales; family Pontiellaceae; genus Pontiella. The sequence goes on from JAZGFK010000081.1 coordinate 9,030, forward strand.
CGTTGTTGGAAAAATTTTTGGAATCACCTTTTAAAACATATGAACCCCTTCTCGCCCTTAACCTAACTGGATGAATTCATGGATAAATTCCGTCGTTGCATTTTATTCTCTGTAATACCGGCCGGTATATTCTATTGCATAGCTATTTTAGCGTTGAAACTCGCTGGTTTTACCACCATCCAGATCCTTAGGGACACAGCACAACAAACTGAAGTTTCGAGTTTTTTGGGCTTTCTATCCAACATCGGTGTTTGGCTGTGGGTTTCGTCCGCTGCAATTTGTTTTTATTCAGCATTTTCATCCAGTGTAACTTTAACCTATCCCAGAAAAGAGTTACTCCTGCTGACGGGCACATTATCTCTAATTTTAGCCGTTGATGATTTCTTCATGATTCATGACCGTTATGTGAATGAACGAATTTGCTATCTCTTCTATGCCGTATGCGGTGGATTGCTGTTGCTGCGACATTATAAAACAATCCTTGAAATCGACAGCATTGCCTTTCTACTGGCGGGATCATTACTTGCAATGTCAATATTGACCGATTTGGTTCAGGATCATATTCCGATTATGTACGTCATTACTCAGATCTTCGAAGAAGGATTCAAATTCTTAGGAGTAGCAACGTGGCTATATTTCATTTGCCGAATTTCTTCTTCTCAAGCACATCCCGCTTCCGAAAAGGTTTCAGTACAGAACCTCGCGGAAGAATAAACCATGACCTTTTTTCTAACGGCAATTTCACTCATCGCTTTTGCAGCAAATTCTCTGCTCTGTCGAATGGCGCTTGGCGATAACCTGATCGATCCAATTTCCTTCACGACCTTAAGACTGGCGAGTGGAGCGCTGATGCTGCTTATTGTGTCGCAAAGACGTACGAATGCCGCGCGCCCTGTTAAAGCGAAAGGGTCATGGAAGTCAGCACTGGCTTTATTTGCCTATGCATGCGCCTTTTCACTGGGTTATAAATCGGTCACCGCCGGGATGGGAACGTTGATTCTCGTTGGTTCGGTACAGATAACGATGATCGGCTGGGCCGTTGCCTCCGGCGAAAAACTAAGCTTTCTTAAATGGCTGGGCTCAGCGATCTCGATGAGTGGATTGGTTTATCTGGTTCTACCCGGCATCTCGGCTCCTGATCCGATCGGCACCATTCTGATGTTCATTTCGGGAGCGGCGTGGGGCGTGTACACCATTCGGGGAAAAGACGCGGCCGCCCCCATTGCAATGACCTCCGCAAACTTTTATTGGGCGGCACCTTTGGCTATCCTTGCAAGCGTCATTTTTTCAGCCTCCACACATCTTGAACCAGCGGGGGTTCTCCTTGCCGTAATATCCGGGTCAATTACTTCCGCGCTCGGCTATGTTGTCTGGTACAAAGCACTTCGTCATTTAACCACTTCGCAAGCCTCAATTGTTCAGCTGCTTATTCCTGTGTTAACGGCTTTCGGCGGGGTTGCTTTTCTTTCGGAACACATTTCAGGGCGACTGCTCATTGGAAGTTCCTTGATTCTCGGAGGCGTTGGAATGGGGATTATTAAGAAGACCCATCAGGATTCTTCATCTTCTGAATGCTCAACTTTAGAACCATAACGGTGCTTCCAGAAGATCAGCCCGGCTCCAGCCATCGTGATCAGCGAAATACTCATAGGTTCGGGAACAACAGCAAAGTTAAAGCTGCCGGATAACTCGTTCCCGACATTATAAGTTACGCTTTTATATTCATATTTGATAGATGAGCAGCCATTCTCAGACAGAAATATTCCAACTCGATCACTGAAACCTCCGACCACTGCCATATACGATTCGACACCGTATTCAGTACTATCACCCAAGCCTCTTAATTGAAATCCACCCGCTAGATCTCGGACTTGAAAAGCATTATTAAACTCCCCACCCCCATCAGCACTAAAATAGGAGAACAGGGTTTAAAATGCTGACGTTGTTAGAGGTAAAAGAAAAGGTTCCAGCCAAGATTGAGGCCGTGTCCGTAGTAATTGAAATCAGATCGATTCTCGACTGACATTACAGAAAAATGACATATCCGAATCGTGTTAAACGAATTATATCTCCATAAAACATCCTATCAAAGGCAAATATGCTTACTGAATAATGTAAGAAGGGAAAGGCGGTGTGCTTTGCAGGAGCTCCAGCTCTTGGAAATGATTTAGGAAATTGATACCTTGTCTGTTGGTTATGATTATTAAAGACACCCATCTAGTTCCTGAAAACATAAAAGCCGTTCGACTGTCCGATTACGTTCGGATTGCCTTCCCAGCCATTCCTTCCCGCAAGGGCGCAAGCAAAGCCATTAAACGGGGCGAACTTTGGGTTAACGGCACACCGGCTGAAAGCGGTACCTGGATCGAAGTCGGGCAGAAGCTGGATTGGATGGATCTACAACAGCGTGCACCAAAGAAATATCACCTGAAACTGGATGTGGTCTTTGAAGACGATTATCTCGCGGTGATCAATAAACCGCCGGGAATTGAAGTAAGCGGCAACAAATTTAAAACCGTCGAAAATGCATTGAGCGGAAGTCTCTCACCCTCTAAACAACCGGATGCCCTGCCGTGGCCACGACCGGTGCATCGATTGGATTATTCAACGAGCGGATTATTACTGGTTGCCAAAACATCGCGTGCATTGATTGACCTTGGAAGGGCCTTTGAAGACCGGAAAATCCATAAGCAATACCGCACGGTTGTTTCTGGAAAGCTTCTCTCTTCGGGCACGATTACGGATCCTATCAATGGATTGCCTGCCCAAAGTGAATATGAAGCGGTAGAAACCGTTCCTTCTCTTCGGAGCGGGTTCCTGACGGAACTTAGGCTCTCTCCAATTACCGGAAGAACCCACCAGTTACGCATTCACATGGCATCCATCGGACACCCGATTGTCGGCGACCAGAAATATGGAAAAGAAGGAAATGTGCTGAAAGGTAAAGGGCTTTTTCTTGCGGCAGTCGAGTTGTCCTTTCCCCACCCGGTGATACTGGAAAAAATAACCGTAGCCATTGATACCCCTGCAAAATTTAAATCGTTGCTGCAGCGCGAACAGGCACGCTCGGAAAAATTCAACGCCACGCCTTAAAACCTCCCCAGCAGGTACATAATTTCTTCAAACCGATCCTCTAATATTTTTTGCTCAAAAAATAATTGGGGCTCAATAGCTCCCAAATCGAATACGAGCATGCAGTTAAATTTTCGTTGAAACTTAAGATCATGAAATAGAATTATTCAGCGAGAATGGCTGAAACAGAATGCACATGAAATGCACGGAATCGCAGCCCGATCATGCCGCTTGACGAAGTCCTCGAAACCATGAAAACGCTCGATGCAATACGTGCGCAATGGGATATGAACTACGTGTTCGTAGCTCCGCCTCTACAAACTTTTTTTGGCACACCGCTGTGGAAGCGGAACAGCTCGTCGGGCGACTCAATAGCTTCGCGCTCAATCTCTCCGAAAAAGCGAATGCGTTCTTCTATGGGATCCCCTGCATAGGTCTCTGCCAGCCTCAGATAATCCTTAAAATGCCGAGCCTCCGATTTAAGTAACGAACTATAGAATGCCGAAAGTTCCTCATCCACATGCGGAGCCAACGATGCAAACCGCTCGCAGGATCGCGCTTCGATATAGGCTCCTACAATCAGCGTATCGACCAGTTGTTCCGGTTCCTTTTTCCGCACGGCTGCGTTGAGCATTCCGGCATAACGGGACGGGCGTAGAATTTTATAGCGGTAGCCCCGCTTCACGAGTATCTGATGCACCTTTTCAAAATGACGCAACTCTTCACGGGCAAGTTTCGACATTTTGATCAGCACATCCGGTTTGTCCGGACAGCGGAACATCAGCCCCAGCGCCGAACGGGCAGCGCATTGTTCCAGATAGCAATGGTTCTGCAAAAGGATCTCCTCCTGCTCCATTGCCGCAGCAATCCAGGCCTGCGGCGTTGCGCACGGCAAAAATTCCATTAAGACATCCAGATCTTCCTGATTCACCAATTCCATCATTCCTCCAAGGCCAAAACGTTTATCACGGAACCGCCCCGCCCGTCCAAGTATAATGAGAGCCAGCTTAGTTTTGGCTCGACCTCTGGCGGGAAAACAATAGCTTCTCGGCAGTTTCAACTCGTGGACAATTCATGCCGAAGATAGATCAGCCAACCGAATTAATTAAAACAACGCTAACCCGCCACGAAAATATATCACCTGGCGTGTTTGTGATTGGCTTCAAACGCCAACACGATTTCATACCCGGACAGGCGATTAAACTGGGCGTCGATTCCGACCATCCGCCGCGCATTTACAGCATCTGTAGTGGAAATCAAGACGATGAACTCTGCGTACTTTTCAACATCAAAGAAGACGGCTATCTGACCCCAAAACTGGCCCAGCTGGGCATTGGTGATTCGGTCTATGCTTCAGCTCCATATGGCACGTTTCTCGGCACGGCAGACCCAGCGTGGTGGATTGCCACCGGAACGGGGATCGCCCCATTCAGAAGCATGATGCTGGCTGGCCTTGCCGAGAATAAGAAACTGGCCCACGGCATCCGTCATCTTAATCAATTCTATTTCGACGATGAACTATCGGAAGCGCTCGGCCCGAACTATCATCGGTGCTGTTCTGCCGAAAAAGCCAAGACCGTCTATGAAGGCCGGGTAACCGGATTCCTGAACGAGCAGGAGCTTTCGACCGATTTACGCTACTACATCTGCGGACAAGCGAACATGGCTGTTGAAATGCGCGACCTGCTAATTGCCAAGGGCATTCCGTTTGCAAACATCATCACGGAAATCTATTTTTAATCCATGGAAAAAAAAACCCCACTATTTGGAAAAACACTCGAAGAAGTGAAAGCCATTACGGCCGAACTCGGTCTTCCTAAATTTGCGGCAAAGCAAATTGTGGACTGGCTCTACTGTAAAGAAATCAGCTCGATCGACGACATGTCGAACCTTTCCAAAAAAGCCCGCGAGCTGCTGAGCGAAAAATACACATTTGGACTGTCACAGCCGACCACGACCAAAACCAGCACCGACGGCACCAAAAAATATCTGTTCACAACAAAAAATGATCTGTTCGTTGAAACGGCAATGATCCCATTCAAGGATCGAAAAACGGTATGCGTGTCCTCGCAGGTCGGGTGTAAAATGGGCTGCCTTTTCTGTATGACCGGCAAGCAGGGGTTTCAGATGCAACTGACCGCCGGCGAAATTGTGAATCAGATCCGCAGCATTCCGGAAAGGTACGACGTCACCAATATTGTCTACATGGGCATGGGCGAGCCACTCGACAATCTGGATGAAGTGCTTAAGAGCGTCGAAATCCTGACGTCGGAATGGGGCTTTGCAATGAGCCCGCGCCGCATCACGGTTTCAACCATTGGCATCACGCCCGGCATCACCCGATTCATGGACGAATGTCAGGCGCATTTGGCTATCAGCTTGCATACCCCTTTCCACGAAGAACGCCAGCAGTTGATGCCGGTTCAGATTGCCTACCCCCTCGAACAAGTGATTGATGAAGTGCGCAAGTATGACTTCAGTGGTCAACGTCGTGTCTCGTTCGAATACATTGTTTTCGGCGATCTCAATGATACGCCACGCCACGTGAACGAGCTCGTCCGGTTGCTGACCGGCATTAAATGCCGTATCAACCTGATTCGCTTCCATCCCATCCCCGGAACACCGCTGAAGGGAACCGATGAAAACACACTTCAGGAATTCAAAGACGCACTGAATAACAAAGGGATCCTCACCACGATCCGTGCTTCACGCGGGCTGGATATCTACGCCGCCTGCGGCCTGCTTTCCACGAAAGCCATGGTCAACAAAGCGGCGCGACCGCAATAATTTTGGCTTCATGTTCGTTCTAGTGTAAACAAAGGAGTTTCCATGAAAACGATGCTGAGCCTGCTCATTCTACTTTCCGTGCTGTCCCCGCTTCACGCACAGCAACGCGGATTTACCTTTCACCGCCTGCTCGACCAGCACGATGAAAACAACGATGGAGAGGTCTCTCGTTCCGAGTTTAGTGGAAATTCCCGCATGTTTGAGCAGATGGACCGAAATAAGGATGACCTGATCAGCAACGCCGAATTTGATGCCGCCATGAAAGAAAGAAAAGCAGCGCGGTCCAATACCGGAAGCCGGAAATCGATTTACCCGGCAGGGTCTTCAGCCGGGCCAAAAAATCCCCGTTCTGATCGTTTATGATCTGAGCGGCAACAAGGTTTCCCTATCCACTCTCTGGGAAAACAAACCTGCCGTTCTGGTGACTGCCTCCGTAACCTGCCCGATCTCCGTAGGTAGCTGCCCTTCTCTCAAACCGCTCTCCATTGCCCATTCGAACGCCGTTAATGTTGGCATTCTCTATGTAAAGGAAGCGCATCCGTCGGATGATGGCCAGACCACGCCCCAACGCAAACTCGGTGCCCGAACTCATCCACAACCGGAAACGTTCGGCGAAAAACTTCAACTGGCTAACCTCTTTGATAAGGAAGTCGAGCACGGCAATACGATCTACGTCGACAACCTCGAACGAACAGTAGGTAATGCACTGGGTACCGGCTCCAATATCGGCTTGCTGATCAATACCGATGGAAAGATCCTTATTCGCCAGGGCTGGTTCAACGCCAAAGAAATGGAAGCCGAAATCGATGGTTTAAACAACAAATCCACCAAACCACAGAGACCATCTCGACAAAGGCAGCTTCCCGAAAATATTACGGCCCACCGGGATCTGGAATATGCCGTTGAAGACGGAGAATCGCTGCAGCTTGATCTTTATTTACCAAAAGATGCAAAGAACCCACCGCTGATCGTTTGGATTCATGGCGGCGGTTGGCGGAATGGCGACAAGGCCAACGTTAATCCAGCCATTCTGCGCCTCAGTGGTGAAGGCTACGCCGTCGCCAGCATTAATTACCGGCTGAAGGATCTTTCGATTCATCCTAAGAATATCCACGACTGCAAAGGGGCCGTTCGCTGGTTGCGCGCCCAGGCAGAAACCTATGGCTATGATTCTGCCCGTATTGCCGTGGGCGGCAGTTCCGCTGGCGGACATTTGTCCCTGCTGTTAGGCATGAGTTCGGGTATCGAAGAACTGGAAGGAACGGTCGGCGGCAACGTCGATCAAAGCTCGGCGGTTAAGGCTATTGTAGATTTTTACGGCCCCAGTGAGCTGATGATCATGGCCGAAACTCAGGAACGGTTTAACCGTGCGCACGATTTTGAATCAGGACAGCTTCATAGTGCATCGCCACTCGTGCACCGGACACCGGACGATCCGCCCGTGCTGATTCTTCATGGCGATAAAGACAAGACTGTTCCGGTTTCGCAGAGTGAACTGCTAGATGAGCGCTATCAGAAAGCCGGGCTCGAATCAGAACTGCATATTCTCGAAGCTGCTGGACACGGGGGCATGGTCTTCAGCGATGAAACGCGGTATCAGCTCATCAAGGCGTTTCTGGACCGGCACCTCAAACCGATGAATTAGATCTTTTACGACTGAAAAGTCGTAGACGTGACGTCTCTGTCGCGTTCTCTGTGCTCGGCAAGCAACGAGGACGTCGCTTCTACGTTAGTAGTTTCCATACAAACGAATCCTATCTGAATAAATATCTGAACATTTTGATCGCCTATACATAAATATATCATAATGTTTTAATAATTAATCAGGAACGCTATGAATAACGACGAACGTATAATGGCAGCGGAAGTACTCAAGGCAATGGCCCACCCGATTCGGCTGGGCGTTATTGAAGTGCTGGCAGGTGATGAAAGAACGGTTTCTGAGCTATACGAAATACTGGGTTGCAGCCAGTCCATGATGTCGCAACAGCTGAAGATTCTGTGTCAGCAGCAGTTGGTGAGTATCCGCAAGGAAGGAACCCAGAAATATTGCAGCCTCAGTAACCGCGACTTCCTGAAGGTATTCGACTGCATGCATACACACCTGCGGAAATATTTAAATTTTAAGGACTAATTGAGCGTCTGTTTTTTAGACCTAACATTAATATATTATAATTTTTAACTATTGGAGAACGGCATGGAAAAGAAACTGTTGATTGTAGGCGGAGTGGCTGGCGGAGCGAGCGCGGCGGCTAGAGCAAGAAGATTGGATGAGGAAACAGAAATCATCCTTTTCGAACGGGGGCCAGATATTTCATTTGCAAACTGCGGCCTGCCCTACCATATCGGCGGTGAAATCGAGGAACGTGAAAAACTGCTCGTAACCACACCGGCCAGCATGACCGCCCGTTTTAACATTGAGGTACGCATCCGCAATGAAGTGCAATTGATCGATCGCGAAAACAAATCCATTTCCGTTAAAAACCTGGAAACCGGCGAAACCTACTCTGAACGCTACACACATCTTATTCTAAGTCCCGGTGCGGCTCCGATTCGGCCGCCGATTCCAGGCATTGAAAATCCGAATATCCTGACCTTACGAAACCTTGAGGACATGGATTGGATTATCCAGATGCTTGAGAACAAGACCTCGGTTGCCGTTGTCGGCGGAGGTTACATTGGCCTGGAAATGGCCGAGGCCCTTCGCGAACGAAAGCTTGAAACCACCCTTATTGAACTCGCGCCGCAGGTGATGGGGCCTGCCGATCCCGAAATGGCGACCATTCTCCATCAGGAACTCCGGCTCTATGGTGTTAACCTGAAACTGGAAACCTCCGTTACGGCATTCGAGCAAACCGATAACGGCGTCGATCTGATTCTCAGCGATGGCACCCGGCTACACGTTGATCTCGCCATTCTTGCAATTGGCGTTAAACCCGAAACCAAACTCGCCGTTGATTGCGGCCTTGAAATCGGTGAAACCGGAGGCATCAAAGTCAGTTCCCATATGCAAACGTCCGATCCGGATATCTATGCCGTGGGCGATGCCGTGGAAGTATTGGACTATGCCACGAAACTCCCCGCACTCATTCCGCTGGCTGGACCGGCAAACCGCCAGGGACGTATCGCGGCCGATAATATTTTCGGACGTGAAAGCCTATATAACCAAACACAGGGCACGGCCATCTGCAAGGTCTTCAATTTGGCGATCGGCATGACCGGACTGAGCGAAAAAATGGCAAAACGACTGAACATAAATTATGAGAAGGTCTATGTGCATCCGGCCAGCCATGCCTCGTACTATCCCGGTTCTCACCCGATTTCGCTTAAACTGATGTTTGACCCCGAATCCGGTAAAATACTCGGCGCACAGGCCGTTGGGGCAGATGGGATCGACAAGCGCATTGATGTAATTGCCGTGGCAATCCGTGCAGGCCTGGCCGTGTATGATCTGGAAGAACTCGAACTCTCCTATGCCCCGCCCTATGGATCCGCTAAAGATCCGATTAACTATGCTGGTTTTGTGGCTTCGAATTCCCTGCGCGGCGATGTTCAGCTCTGCCATGCTGAAGACGCTATCAACCCAGCCGCTGGTCAAAAGCTGATTGATGTACGCAGTCCGGAAGAAGTGGTTGGAGGAACCATACCCGGCGCGGATAACATTCCGCTTCCACAGTTGAGAGACAAGCTGGACAGCCTTTCCAAAGACACCGAATACCTGATGTTCTGCCAGGTAGGGCTCCGCGGATATCTCGCCTGCCGAATTCTGATCCAGCACGGATTCAAGTGCCGGAATCTGACGGGTGGCTATAAGACCTACATGATGGTGGCCTCTCACCAACCGGCCCGGATACCGGAGCAGAAAACTACCTCCGACGATCCCGGCGAAGTTTCTGGGGATAAAGGAAGTCCTATGACTAGCGGTTCCTCAGTCGCTGAAACCATCGATGCCAGCGGACAGCAATGCCCAGGACCCATCATGCAACTAAGCCAGTCCATCAACCGAATCCAGAACGGCGAAGCCGTATCTATTCTTTCGACTGATCCGGGCTTTGCTGCCGATATTCCGGCCTGGTGCCATTCCACCGGAAATATCCTACAGTCCATTGAACCGGATAACGGGGCTTACCGTGCCGTAGTTGTAAAATACACGCCCGGCTGTTCTACAGTGATGCCTGCGAGTACTGAAAAACGATTTACGAATGTCGTATTCAGCGGCGATCTCGATAAGGCGATCGCAGCATTTATCATCGCCAACGGCGCCGCTACGATGGGATATCAGGTCACGCTGTTCCATACGTTCTGGGGACTGAACGTATTACGCAAAGACGGTCCGGTATCCGTGAAAAAGAATCTCGTTGAAAAGATATTTGGCTGGATGATGCCCAAAGGGTCGGAAAAGTTGAAACTCTCCCAGATGCAAATGGGCGGAATGGGTTCTGCCATGATCAAAGGTATCATGAAACAGAAAAACGTGCTCTCACTTCCCGAGCTGATGCAGTCCGCCATTGATAACGGGGTGAAGATCGTCGCCTGTACCATGTCGATGGATCTGATGGGGATTAAACGAGAAGAGCTGATTGACGGAATTGAAGAAGGCGGCGTGGCGATGTACATCGACCAGATCGGCGGAAACGCCAATTTGTTTATCTAGAGCCAATTAACTTAATTTGTGGCCGTGAAAGTCGAACGGGCAGGTTGTCCATGCCACGAAAAAGGACTACACGGTTTCTGAATACGCTCCAATCGAATGCCATGCAGAAATGAACCATTAACGAATCGCCGAAAAAAAACCGACATGGAAATCCTGAGACTCTTCGATCGTTCTAAAACAACAGGTGGATAGAACCGACTAGCCGTTGTGGTTGCGCATGGCGCGCTGGGTATCGCGGGCCGATTCGCGTTCTTTGATTGTATTGCGCTTATCGACCACGTTCTTACCTTTCGCCAAGCCAATCTTGAGTTTTACCTTGCCGCGCACCAGATATAGCTTGAGCGGAACGATGGTCAGCCCCTTTTCACGGATCTTACTGTAGAGCCGATCAATTTCCTTGCGATGCATCAGCAGCTTACGTTCGCGCGTTTGGTTGTGGTTGTAGATGTTTCCGTGGTCGTAAGGCTGAATGGTGCAACCAATCAGATAGGCCTCCAGGTGTTCGTCGATATGCACGTAACCTTCCTGAATGCTGGAATGCCCCTGCTTGACCGATTTAACCTCGGTACCCGTGAGCACAATCCCGGCCTCGATCATTTCCAATATCTGAAAATCGCGCTGCGCCTTGCGGTTAGTGGCAAGCACCCCCGAACCGGGATCATTTTTCTTTTTGTTTTTTCCAGCCATGAGAACCCGTCCTAGGTCTTTTGGTCTAAAGGTCGAAGGTCACCTTACTAGACTTATGACCGGAGACTTTATGACTTTTGACGTACAAAAGCAAAAGCCCAAAACCAGAAGTTTTGGGCTTTGCGTTACAGTCGTATGCAATGGTGACTTACAGAAGAATCGAAGTATCGAAGTCGAGACTTGGCGCTTCGGTTTCAACGATTGTATGCATCATTTCCGCAGTCAACAAACCGTTCGCGATTTCCTTCAATACGATGTCGTGGTTATCCATTTCCGCGTGGTCTTTCTTAACCATGGGGCGTGCACCGGAGTTCAATTGACGGGTGCGATAGGAAATCAGGTTCACCAACATAGGCGTATTGGTAATTTTTTCTTCCGCTGCGGTTAAATATTCGAAATTCATATTAATGCTCCGTATAAGTGCTTTGTTTTATTCCGTTTGTACAGAAACTGAATAACATAAAAAAATTGGGGCGCAGTATAGCACTCGGACCCAATTCGTCAAATTCCATTTACATCAAAAAATCCGCCCCATTTAGAGGCGGATTCGCGGATAAAGAACTGCTGGCCGAGCATTTCTGCAAGAATCCAGCAATTCGCCTATCCAGGCAGGACTACATCATGCCGCCCATGCCACCCATTCCACCGCCCATATCAGGCATAGCAGGGGCATCCTTGGAAGGAAGATCTGTGATCATGCACTCAGTCGTCAGCAACAGCCCCGAGATGGAAGCCGCATTCTGCAGGGCAGAACGAGTAACTTTCGCAGGGTCAATAATGCCGGCCGCGATCATGTCGACATATTCGCCAGTCGCAACGTTGTAACCAACGCTTGCTTTAGCCTTCTTAACCGCCTGAACCACGATGGCACCTTCTTCAGCAGCATTAGCCACAAGCTGGCGAAGCGGAGCTTCGATCGCCTGACGAACAATGTTAACACCGATCGCTTCATCGCCTTCTGCGTCAACTTTATCGAGAACCTTCTGAACCCGGATCAGCGCAACGCCACCACCAGGCACAATGCCCTCTTCAACCGCAGCACGGGTAGCGTGCAGTGCATCTTCCACACGAGCTTTCTTTTCTTTCATTTCTACTTCGGTGGCTGCGCCCACGTTGATTACCGCAACACCACCGGCGAGCTTCGCCAGGCGTTCCTGCAGTTTTTCGCAATCGTAGTCGGAGGTAGTTTCTTCGATCTGACGACGGATCTGGTCGATACGTGCCTTGATTCCAGCAACCACGCCGCCACCTTCAACGATGGTGGTATCATCTTTACCAATGGTAACACGCTTCGCGGAACCAAGATCTTCGATGGTTACGCTTTCAAGCTTGATGCCGAGGTCTTCTGTGATGAACTTACCACCCGTTAGCACAGCGAGGTCTTCCATGATGGCCTTACGACGATCGCCGAAACCAGGAGCCTTAACTGCACAAACGTTCAGCGTTCCACGCAATTTGTTGACCACGAGAGTCGCCAGCGCTTCGCCTTCGATGTCTTCCGCAATGATCAGGAACGGCTTGCCGGTTTTGGCAACGTTCTGAAGCAATGGAAGCATGTCCTGCAGATTCGATATTTTCTTTTCGAAGATCAGGATGTAGGGGTCTTCCAGCAGCGCATCCATCGTATTTGGATTGGTTACGAAGTATGGGGAAAGGTAACCCTTATCGAACTGCATACCTTCAACAACGTCGAGAGAGGTTTCGATCGATTTGGCTTCTTCAACCGTGATCGTTCCATCCTTACCAACTTTTTCCATGGCTTCAGCAATGATCTTGCCGATGGTTTCGTCGCCGTTTGCGGAGATACTTCCAACCTGGGCGATTTCTTCTGCGGACTTAACCTTTTTGCTGAGTTTGGCCAAGGCTACGATCATGGCTTCAACAGCCTTATCGATTCCGCGCTTCAGGCTCATTGGATTTGCGCCAGCAGTAACGTTCTTCAGTCCTTCGCGATAAATCGCTTCAGCCAGAACGGTTGCTGTTGTAGTTCCATCACCGGCGATATCAGACGTCTTGGAAGCAACTTCCTTAACCATCTGTGCACCCATGTTTTCAAACGGGTCTTCGAGCTCGATTTCCTTTGCAACAGAAACACCGTCCTTGGTGACTGTCGGGGATCCGAAACTCTTGTCGATAATTACGTTACGGCCTTTTGGACCGAGTGTAACCTTTACTGCCGTGCTGAGCTTTTCAACACCACGCAGCATTGCGTCACGTGCCTCTACATCAAAAATAATTTGTTTAGCCATTCTTATTTTTCTCCAAAAAAGGGTTAATGGTTATTTGTTATTGGGGATTCCTTTTACCAACCACAGGCCACCAACCCGTTCAATTAACTAATAACTAGTATCTAATAACTGCCTTCAATGAAGGCTTTAGCCAATAATCGCGAGGATATCTTCTTCGCGCATAATCTGGTATTCCTTGCCGTCAACCTTGACTTCGGTTCCGCCATACTTCGGCATCAGTACGAGATCACCCTTCTTGACGTTGAAAGGAATTACCTTGCCGTTTTCGTCGAGCTTGCCGGTTCCAACTGCAATTACTTTACCTTCCTGTGGCTTTTCCTGTGCAGAGTCCGGAATAATGATTCCTCCCTTTGCCATTTCTTCAGCCTTGACTGGTTCAACCAGTACACGTTCACCCAATGGTTTGATCTTCATGGATTTCACTCTCCTTGTTATGATTTTTTGTAATTTTAATTTAGAATTTTGATTTCCGATTTGCAGAACTCAATCGCCGTTAAGCTTTCAACCAAAGGCGGTCGCAGACCCGCAAATCAAAAACCTAAAACGCGCTATTTCTTATCGTCTTCGTCGACCATTTCGAAATCGGCTTCTTCAACATCGGCCGCCTGCTTTTCGCCCGCCGCAGCACTCGGATCACCGCCCATGTCTGCGCCCGGAGCCCCTTCGGCACCCTGCGCCTGGGAGTACATCTCAGTCGCAGCGGCCTGCATTTTTTCGTTCAATGCTTCCATGGTGGTCTTCATGGCTTCGTAGTCTTCCGCTTCGATCGCCTTTTTAACCGGATCAATTGCAGCTTCCACTTCAGCCTTCTGCTCATCAGAAATCTTGTCGCCGTTTTCCTTAATGAATTTTTCAGTCTGGAATACGGTAGAGTCCGCCTGATTTTTCAGATCAACCTTTTCACGGGTCTTTTCGTCTTCAGCAGCATGCGCTTCAGCATCTTTCATCATCGCATCAATTTCTTCATCGGACAGACCGCCTGATGCCGTAATCGTGATGTGCTGCAGCTTTCCCGTACCCAGATCTTTCGCGCTGACTTTCAGGATGCCGTTGGCATCGATATCAAACGTCACTTCAATTTGCGGGGTTCCTCGCGGAGCCGGCGGAATGCCGTCGAGGTTAAAGCGGCCGATGGTTTTATTGTCGTTCGCCATCTTGCGCTCACCCTGCAATACGTGAATTTCCACGGCAGGCTGGTTATCGGCAGCGGTCGAAAAGATTTCAGATTTCTTCGCCGGGATGGTGGTATTACGCTCGATAAGCGGCGTGAATACACTGCCCATGGTTTCGATCCCTAAGGTTAGCGGAATGACGTCCAGCAATAGTACGTCCTTCACTTCACCTTTCAAAATTCCACCCTGAATAGAAGCACCGATAGAAACCACTTCGTCCGGATTCACACCTTTATGTGGTTCCTGACCAAAAATTTCCTTCACGGACTCCTGCACCTTCGGCATACGGGTGGATCCACCTACGAGAATCACTTCATTCACCTCAGAGGCGCTCAGACCCGAATCCGTCAAACAAACCTTCACCGGCTCAATCGCCTTGGTGATTAAATCATCACAAAGCTCTTCAAGCTTGGCCCGGGTCAGTGTCACGGTTAAGTGCTTCGGTCCGGATGCATCGGCCGTGATGAACGGCAGGTTGATTTCGGTCGACTGCGAGCTGGAAAGTTCGCACTTCGCCTTTTCGCCCGCCTCCTTCAAACGTTGCAGTACCATTGGATCTGCAGACAGATCAACGCCCTGTTCAGCTTTGAAACTCGCTACGAGCCAATCGATAATCTTCTGGTCGAAGTCGTCGCCGCCAAGATGTCCATCACCGTTCGTTGCAGTAACTTCGAAAACGCCGTCACCGATATCGAGGATCGATACGTCGAACGTTCCACCACCCAGGTCGTAAATCGCAATTTTTTCTTCCGACTTCTTGTCGAGGCCATAGGCCAAAGATGCAGCAGTCGGCTCGTTGATAATGCGAAGCACCTCAAGACCAGCAATTTTACCGGCATCTTTAGTCGCCTGACGCTGACTGTCGTTGAAATAAGCCGGAACCGTTACAACGGCCTGTGATACGGTTTCACCCAGATACGCTTCCGCGTCAGCCTTCAGCTTCTGCAGAATCATCGCCGAGATTTCCGGCGGTGAATACACCTTGTCGTCGATCTTCACGTGGGCGTCGCCGTTTTTCGCTTTCACCACGTCGTAAGGAACGAGGTGAATTTCATGCTCTACTTCATCAAACTTGCGCCCCATGAAACGCTTGATCGAAAAGACCGTGTGCTCTGGGTTCGTTACCGCCTGACGCTTGGCCGCGGTTCCAACCAGACGTTCGCCGCTCTTCGTGAAAGCAACAATCGAAGGTGTCGTCCGTCCGCCCTCGGCGTTCGGGATTACAGTCGGCTCGCCACCTTCCATGACGGCCATGCATGAATTCGTGGTACCTAGGTCGATACCTAATACTTTTGATCCTGCTGTGCTCATAATATGTCTCCTGGTAATTAAATTGTGTCCTTAGCGACGACAGCCCTATAGCACCGAGTGTGCCAGCGGGCGTGAGGCGTGAAACGTGAGGCGTGATACCCAACAAACAAGGGGTGAAACTTTCCATCATTGGAAATCCGACCTCCAACCACAAGAAACAGAATTCGACTGATTTGACCCACTTATGGCACATTCCATGGCACAACTGCGCCATCATGACACACCCATGTAGACGATACTTCTCATAAGAGACTGGAAATTAAAAAAGCCCCCGGGCTTTCGCTCGGGGGCTTCGGTTGGAATATGTCAGGAGGCGGAAGAATCAGGCCGCATCTTCGAACGCTTTATGTCGGCGGCGCAACCTGCGGTCGTGCCGTTTATTGAGCTGCCGTTCAATACTTTCAAATACATCGGAAATGGCTCCAAATACACCGTCGTTCATGCCGGTCTGCTCCATGCTATGCGCAACGTAGAGCGGTTCACCGGGGACGAAGAGTTTTACTTTTACTTGAAAGACACCTTTTGATTCTCGGTGGTGCGTTTCGTCGACCACTACACTGACTGTCGCGTTGGGCAACGGGTATTTTTCAAATTTTTCCATCATTTGCTCAACCAATTCGAGAACGTGTTTCGATTCGCGCATATGGCGAAACTGAACCTCGACGGGTATCACGGAGTGGAGCTCCGGTTCAATGAAGTAAGAAGGTGCGGGGTTTAACTGCGTTGATGTATTCATACATCGCTCCTTTCTGTTTAGGTTAACTACTCAGAAGCTACGCAGATGACGGGCATACCGCGCGCTCGTTGTAAACAGAAGAGTACGCTTCGAACCCCGGCGTTCAAAGATAATTTCGCCTCTTCATATCCCTAAAATCATTACGTGTTTTGCAACCCATTGGGGATGAGGCAGGAAGGATCCTTTGGGTCGGGAAAATATAATGATGAACCCGTTTTTGATGAGAAACGGCACGGAGTCCGGTTTGGCACCATTTCTTCTCCCTTTCATGGCAGAATTCCTACAGAAGTTATGATAAAAGGACGCGCATTATACGGAGATTATTTATGAAAAATGAAAACAAGCTGACCGTGGAGTACTGCACCAAGTGCAAATTTATGATGCGCTCTGCGTGGATTGCGCAGGAGTTATTGCAGACTTTTGAAGGCGATCTGGACGAGGCCGCTTTGCGCCCCAGCGAAGTGCCCGGAATCTGGCAGATTCATGCCAATGAACAATTGGTATGGGATCGTAAAACCGAGCGCGGATTACCTGAAATGAAGGATTTAAAACGTCGTGTGCGTGACATTATTGCTCCCGATAAGAACCTTGGCCACGCCGAAACTATTGAGCCTGCACCGGAGGGTTAACCCATGACTATCCCTGTTATGCTCATCATTCTTTGCATCGCACTGGCAGGACATTATGTCAGCCAGAAGCTCCTGCTCAAAAAAGGATTGGAGTCAGACAACCCGAAACCGATCGTGAACCGGCTGATGATCAACGGCGCTATTCTCATCGTTATTTCCATCGTTGCTCTGATGACTGCCGAGCCCCCATATGGCTTGTTTGGTATTTTGCTTTTCATTGAAGGGGCCGTAAGCGTTACCTTCGGCCGCAAACTCAGTAGAAAGTGACCTTGTACTAAAGTATGAATTCAGGGAAGAAATCAGAATTTAACTTCGCCCCCGTCGGCACCATACGATCATGCTATGGCGAAAAGTTTGGCATTCCCCGTCAGCCGGGACTGGTGAAGAGCGCAACAGCAGCGCTGGAGCTTTCACCACCTTACAATACTCCGGATGCCTTCCGGGGTCTGGAAGGTTTTACACATGTCTGGATCGTCTTTGTTTTTCATCAAACGGCGTCCAATGATTGGAAGGCGACGGTCCGTCCGCCGCGGCTGGGCGGCAATGAGCGTGTTGGTGTTTTTGCATCGCGTTCCAATTTTCGACCCAACCCGATTGGGCTTTCTGTGGTTGAACTCCTGGACGTGGATGGAACAACGCTGAAACTCGGTGGCGGTGATTTTCTGGATGGCACACCCGTACTGGATATTAAGCCCTACATTCCCTACGTTGACCGCATTCCCAATGCAAGGGGTGCTTTTGCGGATGTTGCTCCCGAGCCTGTCAATCTGGTGGAATTTACACCGGAGGTTGAGCAAAAATTCCGCCTCTTGGAAAATAAGCAACGACCGGGTTTCCGGCAGTTAATCTGTGACATGCTGGCGTTCAATCCACGGCCGGCCTACCAATCCGATGATCCTAATCGCATCTACGGCACGCGAATTTTTAATCTTAATGTCCGGTGGAAGCAACTTGAAAACACCGTTACGGTCATCGAGATCGGGGCATAAAAAAAGCGCCCGAATGGAGCGCGTTTATTAATCCAAATGGATGAAATTTACTTTTCAGTAACGGTAGTCAGCTTCTTAATGTTTGCGATATAAGCTTCCGGCCCGCCGGGTTCATAACCTGTTTTTGCGATGGGCTTTCCATCAGAATTTAAGATATAGACCGTTGGAAATCCTTGAACATCAAACTCCTTGGCGAGTTTTTCATTCTGCGCCTGCAGCTCCTCACTTTGTTTGGATTTATCGCTTGGGAAATCGGCTAATACCATGACCAGGTTGTCTTTGGCATAATCTTTGAATGCCTGCTGGGAGAATACTTCTTTATCCAGTTTGATGCACCAGCCGCACCAATCGGAACCACTGAAATCGATTAGAATGGGCAGATTCTTTTCCTTGGCAACTTCTTTTGCCTTTTCAAAATCAGTCATCCAACCCTCTGCTGCAAATGCTCCGGAACCTACCGCCACCACCGCTAATAATGTTAACCACTTCTTCATTTCGCCCTCCTAGGCATAGTTAATACAGAAAGCCATAAACCTTAATACATAATATACGACAACGTATCCCTCATTCCGTTCATTAACGAAACAAAAAAGCCGCCCAGAAGGACGGCTTATTAGATCCAATCTTTAAAAAGATTAGTTAACGTCGATTGCGTTCAGATCACCAAAGGCCTGTTTTACGCGTTCGATCATATTTTCCTGAGCCTTACGCAACCATACGCGTGGATCGTAAAATTTCTTATTCGGGCTATCAGCTCCGTTCGGATTTCCAAGCTGTCCCTGGAGAAATGCTTCATTTTCCTTGTAGAAGTTCAGAACACCTTCCCAAGAAGCCCACTGCGTGTCGGTATCGATGTTCATCTTAATGACGCCATAGCCGATTGACTCTTTGATTTCAGCAGGGGTAGAACCGGATCCGCCGTGGAATACGAAATTCAGGGGCTGAGCATCTGCAGTACCGAACTTTTCAGCAACATACGCCTGCGAGTCGCGCAGAATGGTCGGAGTCAACTTAACGTTGCCCGGCTTGTACACGCCGTGCACGTTGCCGAAGGAAGCAGCAACCGTGAAGTTCGGGCTGATTGCATTTAATACTTCATAAGCATATGCCACGTCTTCAGGCTGGGTGTAGAGCTTGGATTCGTCCATATCGGAATTATCTACACCGTCTTCTTCGCCGCCGGTGCAGCCGAGTTCGATTTCGAGGGTCATTCCGATTTTGCTCATGCGCTCGAGGTATTTGGCAGAAATCTCAATATTTTCTTCCAGGCTTTCTTCGGATAGATCCAGCATGTGGGAACTGAAGAGTGGACGGCCCTTTTCAGCAAACCATTTTTCACCTTCGTCGAGCAGGCCGTCGATCCAAGGCAGTAACTTCTTGGCAGCGTGGTCGGTATGGAGAATAACCGGAACGCCATAGGCTTCGGCCATTTTATGAACGTGCTGGGCTCCGGAAATCGTACCGATAATGGCAGCTTCCTGACCTTCGAGTTTCAGTCCTTTACCAGCCGTGAATACACCACCACCATTAGAAAACTGAATAATTACGGGAGCATTTACTGCTGCGGCAGCTTCGAGGACTCCATTGATGGAGTCGGTACCGACAACGTTAACAGCCGGTAGTGCAAACTTGTTTTCTTTAGCGATCTGGAAAACCTTAGCGATATCATCGCCGAAAAGAACGCCGGGTTTTACTGCATCGAGAACCTTAGTAGACATTATATTACTTTCCTGTTCTAGGGGTTATGTTAATTTTAAAAAAGCCAACGTATTTGGCAAAAATCGCGGGAACTATAGCAGTCTATATTTCAGGGTCAATCCCCCTAGGGGATTATTGAGGAGGAAAGTCGAAGAGCGTTTCGAATAGACCGACAAGATGAGGTCCAAACACTTCTTCCTCCGGCCCGGTTACCTGGATGTTAACCTCTGCTCCCTTTTCCAGACCCAGCATAATACACTCCAGCGCGGAGGTAAGATTACACGATCCGCTGTCGGCCTGTACAAAGATCTCTCCAGGATAGGCCATCCCCTCTTTCACCAGAATAGCAGAAGGCCGGCAATGAATGCCGGCCTCGTTTTTGATTACAGCTTTACCTTCAAACATCGTTACTCAGAAGGCTGATCAGCTTCGCCAGTTGCGTCCTGACGAGCCGCCTCATCAATCTGTGCCTCCTGCCCGGCATTCTTCTTCTTGCGCTTGGCCTCAGCATCTTTGAAGATCATTTCTTCGAAGACCACTTTGTTGTTGATGGCGTAGATGTACGATTTAGCAATAATTCCGTTTGCTTCGCGGTTGGCATCGCACTTTTCAACAGCAGTTTTGGCAGCTTCCTTGAGGGTGGCCTTTCCATAGTCATAACCAAAAGCGTAGTCTCCGCCCGGGTCAATTGCCACAACGAATACTTTGTTATCCGGTTGTTCCAGATAGTCGAGAAGCTTGGCCTGAGCGTACGTGGGAAGCCTTGGAACAAAGGCCACGTCAGTCGCACACCCGGTAATCACAGCAACAATCGTCGAAAAACATAAAATCTTAGCTAACACCTTCATACCGCCTCCATTGATAGATTTATGCACAATCTAAGTTTATAAGTCCTCTTAGTCAACCTAGCAAAGCAACGAATCCGCGAAATCCACAAACGGTTTCGCCTTATTTTCAGCATCTAC
Organism: Pontiella sp.; assembly: GCA_036479375.1. GTDB lineage: Bacteria > Verrucomicrobiota > Kiritimatiellia > Kiritimatiellales > Pontiellaceae > Pontiella. The sequence goes on from JAZGFK010000081.1 coordinate 29,979, forward strand.
AACCATTCCTTTTACAACTTCCATCTGTAATCCATTGACTTCCAGAGAAAATCGGGGAGTTGCACCGTATTTCCAGTTATCGGAAACCTGTCGATCTTCGAGCGGCATCAGTGCCATCTCATCCAGTTCAAAGTGTACGTCCGGAGAAGGCCCATTCCGTCCATAGAGCGACCTAAAACTTTCCTTCAAGGTCGCCGAAAGCTCCGTCGTGTCCAGGTTCAAATTCATCACGTCAGCTGGGACCGAGGAAATGGCATGCGTATCGATATGATCGAACAACGACCCTAAATAACGATTAAGCCGATCCAAATCTGTATTCAGCAGCAGCGTTCCATGGTGAAGTGCCCGACCTTTGCGGAAAGAAAATGCATTGCCTGAAAACTTCCGTCCATCAACGCTCAGATTACTCTTCCCGGTTTTCTCTGCCCTGATGCCAAAATTATCCAAGGCATGGAAAATCATTTGGTAGGCCATCTCTTCTTTGTATTCAGTTCGCTCAACAATCACGCAATAATTCAAATTACCGACATCGTGATAAACGGTACCGCCGCCTGAAATGCGGCGCGCCAGCGGCACACCATCCTTTTTCATCAAATCCAACCGGCACTCGCGCCAAGGATTCTGATTCTTCCCCATCACCACCGCGCAATCGCTTTGCCACAAAAAAAGAATCGGCCCGGCATCGGTCATCTGGTCCATCAGGTATTCCTCGATGGCCAGATTCCGATAAACATCTTTTGACTGTGATTCAAAAATCAACATACGGCATTTTTCTTTTGTCCGAATTCTTATGGGTGGGTAAAGTGCACGTACCATGTCAAAGATCAACGAACAATTCATCCGAAAAATACCCAAGACCGACCTACATCTGCATCTTGATGGATCCCTGCGCCTACCGACCCTGATTGAAATGGCCAAGAACAGCAACCTGGAGTTGCCTTCCTATGAAGAGGCGGGACTAAACGAACTCGTATTTAAAAAGCGCTACGCTAATCTCGGCGAATATCTTGCCGGTTTTGAATACACCGTTGGCGCTCTACAAACCGTGGAAAACCTCGAACGGGCCGCCTTTGAACTGGCCGAAGATTCATATGCCGAAGGTGTCCGCTACATCGAAGTCCGCTTCGCTCCCCAGCTGCACATTACCCACGGCACAGAAATCAGAACCATTGTCCGCGCCGTCTTTCAAGGTTTGGAACACGCCAAAAAACAATTGAATACCGGAATTGGAAAAACGGATATACCGTTTGAATACGGCATCATCCTTTGCGCCATGCGCCGCTTCAACCGCCATATGTCGCCGTACTATGAACGCCTGATCAACCGCGCCGGAAAAACCAATATTCGCTACACCTATGCCCGCGCATCGCTCGGCCTTGTTAAGGAAGCCGTCAAGCTGCGCGACGAAGGTCTACCCATTGTCGGATTCGATCTTGCGGGCGAAGAAGCCGGATTTCCCGCCGTGCATCACCGGGAAGCCTTCCTGCATGCCCATACTAACTTTCTCCGCAAAACCGTGCACGCCGGCGAAGCCTACGGCCCCGAGTCCATTTTTCAGGCCATCACCGAATGCCACGCCAACCGAATCGGGCACGGCACATTCCTTTTTTCAGAAGAGGCCATAAAACTCAAATCCATTAAAGACAAAGCGGGCTACATCACCCAACTCTGCGAATATATCGCCAACCAGCGCATCACTATGGAGGTTTGTCCGACCAGCAATCTTCAAACGATTCCGGAATTCAAGACCTTGGAAGACCACCCCATTCAACGAATGATCGATAACAGCCTATCCGTCAGTATCAGCACCGACAACCGGCTCGTATCCCACACGAGCGTTACCAATGAACTGCTGCTTTGCACAAAACATCTGAAACTCACCAACAGCCAGTTCCGGGATCTCGTACTTGCTGGCTTCAAACGCAGCTTCTTCCCCGGTTCGTACACCAAAAAACGCGCCTATGTCCGCCGCGCGATCAATCTCTACGACCGACTCGCCAAGCAGCACCTCGGCTGAGCGGTGCGACGGAAAGACCTGCGGCGAATCCGCTCTGGAGTGCGCTGACAGCATCAGCGCTTTCAAATCCGTTTGAAGAGCTACGCGCAACACACCTACATTTTGATAAGGACTTCACCTGCCAATTTCAGAATCCCCTGCTATCCACTCATCATATCGCTCATTTTATATCGATTTTTGAGTTGGAGCATTTATGAGCGAATTGATAGGTTCCATGTTTAACCAAATTTCAACCACTTAACGGGATATAAAAAATGCGAGCATACAACTTCTCAGCGGGACCGGCGGCCATACCGGAAGAGGTACTTAAAGAAGCACAGGCCGAGCTGGTCGATTATCAGGGAACCGGGATGTCCATCATGGAAATGAGTCACCGCGGCAAGGAATACTCCGCTGTGCACGACGAAACCATTGCCAACATCAAAGAGCTGTTGAACATTCCGGAAGGATATAGCGTACTCTTCATGACCGGCGGCGCATCCAGCCAGTTTGCCCTCATTCCGATGAATCTCTTAAGCGCAGACGAAACAGCCGACTACACCAACTCCGGTGCATGGGCCATTAAAGCGATTAAAGAAGGTCAATTGCTCGGGAACGTCAATGTCGCTGCTGACTGTGGAAAAGAAATTCCAACCCGCGTGCCTTCCATCGAAGAGCTAAACCAGACCGACGGAGCCGCCTACCTGCACATCACCTCCAACGAAACCATTTCTGGTGCGCAGTGGAAGCAATTCCCGGAACACGACTGCCTGATTGCCGATATGTCCTCCGACATCCTATCCCGCCCATTAGACGTGTCTAAATTCGGCCTGATTTATGCCGGTGCTCAGAAAAACCTTGGCCCAGCCGGAATCACCCTCGTTATCATCAAGAACGAACTGGCTGAAAAATGTCCCGATACCGTTCCAACGATCATGCGTTACAAAACACACATTGAGCAAAACTCGCTCTACAATACCGTGCCGACCTTCCCCGTCTACATGCTCTGCCTCGTTACCCGCTGGCTGAAGGCCAAGGGTGGACTTGAAGGCATGGAGAAGCAGAATATTGAAAAGGCCGCCAAGCTTTACGCCGCAATCGACAGCTCCGAC
>JAZGFK010000082.1:0-7679 GCA_036479375.1 Pontiella sp.
AGGAGAGGTTAATCCCAGCAATACTTCATAATGTTCTATTGTGCTAATCATGCCGCATGATGATCCTGAAGTCGTACGACCCCCAAGTCCAATTCCCGATGATCTCCATAAAAATTAACGGAGAGCCATAAATTAACGGAGAGCCAAACTATTGTACGGAACCGAAAGTTACGTTTTTAATTCCTGCACCAGCACAGGCATTAAGCACATCAACGACCCGTTCATGCACCGCATTATCATCTGCAGCAATCGTTATCATTGCTTTAGTTTTGGAGAGCTGGGCCGCCTGACGATAACGCAACAGCGTGTATTCAAGACCGGCAAGATCGGACTTATCCTGTGCGGCGTAAATCTTGTTATTCAAAATAATTCCGCCATCTGACATTACTGCAATGATTTGCTCATCCGGCATTTCCATCTGCGTCGAAGCCGAGACCGACCCAGGAAGAGCCAATGTTAAATCTGCTTCTGGTCGCTTGAGTCTTGCGCTAACCATGAAGTAAATCAGGAGAAGAAAAACGACATCGATGAGCGGCGCAATCTGCAACTCATGTTTTTCATTAATCAATTCGCTAACCCAGGATTTCATAATTAATTCCCCGACTCGAAGGTTGCAAAAATTACATTAACAACCCCGCCTTCAGCACACGCCGCCATGACTTCCTTCACGTGCTTGTGCTTTGCGTATCGATCTGCCCTCAGATAAATCTCGGTGTCTTTGTTTTCAGAAAGCAGACGTTCGACAACAGGTTTAATCTGTTCCACGTCCACTTCCAGCAGGTTCATCAAAATTTCGACCTCTTCACCTGTGGTATCGAGCGACCGAATGGTTATTAATTGTCGCCCAAGCGCTGTGTCCGGCACAACTGACTTATCTGCAACCGGGAGCTCAACAGGGATGCGATCCATTTTAGTCATATGGGAAGCGACCATGAAAAATATTAATAGCAGAAATACCATATCAATCATGGGAGCCATGTTGATCTCGTCGTCGCCGCCTTCAATTGGAATCCTGAATTTCACGGATTATCCCCGAATGTTTAGTCGTTTGGCTTAGCGTAGCGGTAGATATTCAAGTAATGACCGACCAAACGTCCCATGGTAGACATGCTCTTAATGAAGTTATTCTTGAAGATGAAATACGCAATCATGGCTGGAATCGCGATAATTAATCCAGTAGCCGTAGTGATAAGAGCTTCACCAATATCCCCGGCCAAACGTTCAGGATTTCCCATATTACCCGCAGCAATAGTTTGGAAGGCCTTAATCATACCGGACACCGTTCCCAGGAGTCCCAGCATCGGAGCGGTTCCTCCAATAATGGACAGAACATTGATCGGTTTCATGAAGGTAACCATCTGCTCGTTACCCGCCTCTTCAATAGCTTCCATTACATGCTGCGCATCATATTCATGCTCTTCCGAAATACGTTCCATGCCAGCATCGAGCACCGCAGTTAGCAGGCTGTCATTGTCCGCGCACAGCTGACGGATTTCAGTAACATTACGCGTTCCCATCAACTCTTCAATCTGCCCCTTGAGATCCTCTCGAAGCATGTTCTTTTCGCGTAGCAGCATCGTATTGCGGATGATGAAGTAAAACATGGCTACAGAAAAGAGGCCCAATGGATACATAAAGGGGCCCCCTTGCTTAACCAGCGATCCTAAAGTAATGGTTCGCGCAACCTCCACCTGCTCCCCCGCGGCGGCAGCACCGCTTTCCTGTGCGAGCGAAGTGGCGATCGGCATTAAGATTCCGATACACAGCACTAACATAGCTACAATTCCAAGATATCCTTTTTTCATTTGAACTGACCTCCTAGCTTCCGATTGCTTCTTTTTTAATCTGTTCCCCAAGCCTGCTCCATTGCGTGCCGGGGTATGCAATTATTAATTCATTCGCCACAGCTTGCGCCTTAAGCGGTTGTCCTAATTGTTGATAAATACGGGCTTCAAGAGCCGTGGCCGGCGCCATCCATTCCGAATCGCGGCTATGAAAAGCAATAATCCGGGCAACATGCTGCATGGCTTGACGGGAATCGCCTTCTTCCAATGCAATTTTCCCTCTGATATATTCAAACATGGGAAGTGAAATATCCTGAGCATTAACCACACTAAAAAAAATGGTCTTAGCATCGCTGACTTTCCCTTGATCAAGTAGCAACATTACAAAATACATGCTGGCAACATCAACGTATTCCGCATTCTTGGATTGACGAATATATCCTATCGTCTTGGTAACGCCGGCTGAATTCCGGTTCCAATATTGGGAGCGTAGCAACCAGACAAGATAATCACCAAGGTTCGTCGGTAAGTTACTATACTGCGCAACCGGACCAACATATTGATCAAGCAGTCCTTCCAGTGATTTACGGTCGCCCGTCCTGAACATTGAATCGCACATGCTGAGACTCAAACCGGAAAATCGAAATTCAATCTCTTTAACCATAGAAAGTGCAGTTGAGGACGTCCCCGAATCCGGAAACAGCCGATCACCTTTAATGGTTAGTTTCTTAACTACAAATGAGTTGCCGCCATTTAGCGTAATTTTTGCTGCATACTCCTGAGCCGTTGCGCCCGCAACTAAAATGAGCATGATCAACAGGAAGGCTGCCTTATTAAGTATTGTCGTCATAGCACCTCTCCTGCAGGTTGTAATTCGCGGAGACGTTTGGTCGCCTCTATTCCTTCAGGCGTTGAAACAACCGCATCATTGCTGAGCATTTCTTGATACGTATTGATTACATCCTGCTCATGCCCCCCAAGAGTTTCCAGACATTGGATGCTCTTAGCGTAAGCCGGAGCAACCCATTCTGTATAATCTTCGTACAGCACATAGATGCGTTGGAAATAGGCAAACGCTTCTTCAACTTCGCCCAACTCCAATTTTGAAACTCCGGAACAAAAAAGTGCCTCTGGAGTAAGTGATCCGCGCCATTCACGAATGGAAAGTACCTCTTTATAGGCTTCAAGTGCTTCTTCATGTTTGCCCTGTAGTCGATAAATATCTCCGCGGCGCTTCCTTGCAAAACCAACCGATTTACTGCCATAGCCGAATCTCAGTAAAATCTCTTCCGTAAGTTCCAATGCGTCACCATAACTTTCCTCTCCAATCAACGCATCCAGATTGGCCAGCATGATGTATAGCATGTTATTGGAAACCTCAAAAGTAGACATAAACCGGCTTGTCGCCTCATGAACGATCTCATAGTCATTACGCTTAACACCTTCACGCGCGATCAGCACCAAGGTACTAGCGCCAGAAGCCGGAACATTCTTAGGCTGCACAACCGCATCAACGAAGGTATCACGTTCATCCCCTTCGGTAATATCTACAAAAACGGTCTGATACCGTAATTCCAGCGGCCGTTGACCGCTTTCTTTCGCGCGTTTAAGGCGTTCATCAAGCCGCTCTATAATGATAGATTGATAGGCCGACCAATCTTCTCCGTTATAGTCGTTTATGACTTCCCTTAAAATTAAATCAATACCGCCCAAATCGGCATTGTTTCCATAAGCGTCAGTAGTATCGAGGTAGGCATCCAGCGCCCTTGAATACTCATCCAGCGCTTTATAGGCTTTACCCATCCAATTTGCCGCATTGGCAAAATCGCCTTGTACGCCCCATTTCTTCTGATACTCAGTCATTAACTCAACGATATCTGAAAAGCGCTTTTCCAGCTCCAGCACCTTGGCAGCCTGAAACAATGGATAGTTAACCTGCAGCAACGTCAGCGCCTTTTCGCGAGCAATCCGATAAAAATCCAGCGCCACATCAAGATCACCTTCAGCGGCACGCAAGTCGCCTAACATGGCATACGCTTCGGACACCATTTTGCTCTCAGGATATTGATCGATAAAAGTTCGAAACGAGGCCTCAGAAGGTTCGTATTTTTCCGCACCGTATTGAGCAATACCCAACCGGTAGGAAGCATCTTCTGCGTAAACGCGCGGATCATATTTCGGATTGCTCAAGTACCCCTGAAAAGCGGTCTCTGCATCTTCAAAGCTTCCAAGGAACAAGAAGGACATGCACCGCCAGTATTCGGCCGATTCATAATAGCGGCTATCCGGCCAACGTTTTAAAATCTCCGAAAAATAACCGAGCGCTTCTTCATAATCCAACCGCATGAAGCGAATATAGCCCATTAAATACTTCACCTGATCGATATGCTTATGGTCGGGCGATAATTCCAGTCCCTTTTTGCCCACATCAAACGCCAGATCAAATTGCTCCTGCTGCATATGTACCTGCATCAGATTCAGCGTAATGTCATCAAGAAACTCACCCTCGGGAAGTTTTTGAATGTATTCATACCCCTCGGCAGTCGCCAAAGCCCATTCCCGTTCGTCCAGCATCACTGCAAAAGCAGAAAACCGCGACTGGTCGGCCAACGAATTAGTAGGACTTTCAGTGTATATTCGATGGTAAATGGCGTGAGCCGGCCAGTTACGCTCTAGATCGTTGTAGCACTGGGCTGTTCGTAGAGCCACGTCCATATCGTAGTCCTGAAAACTCTTAATCACCTTGTACTGCGTCATCAATCGATCAAATAAAAGCTGCCGTTTACGCTGAAGCTCTTTGAAATCAGACAGCGTTTGCGAGCCCCCCGCAACAAAAGGCTTCATGGCCTGCTTAGTCTGGCGAAGGCGCATTTCATAATGCTCGATCAAATCCTTTTTCAGCAGAACTAACCGATAAAGCAACAGCGCCTTCTGAAACTCGCCCTTATTATAGTGAGAATCACCGGCTTCCAGCAAAGCTACATTCAACCCCACATCATGTCGGGCAGCCTGATCGCAATGCGGTAGAACTTTGAAAAGATTGCTAAAGTCATCCAGACGAACGTAGCAGGTAACCAGCATAACCGCTGCACCGGCACGGACGGTATCTTTTTTTGCAATTCGGAAAAGGGAACCCAGCGGTCTAATAGCTTCGCCCCATTTCTCCTGCTGGTAACGCGATTCTGCTAAGAGCTGTGTTGCTGGAACCTTTAAGTCATCGGCAAGCCGGACGTTTTGCAGAACCAGAGAAGCCTGCTCCTCAACCCCCGGCCACTGCTGAACCATCGTCAGGCACTGCGCAGCCAGCACGCGGCCCGATTCCATTTGCGGGTCATCCGGAAACTCATCGCAAAATCTAACAAAGTTTTTAGCACCCGAAACATACTCACCCAGCTTCATTTGGCAGTAGGCTAATTGATACAATGTGAAAGCCAGCGTTTGCCGCGCCTTCTTCTCGTCATCGCCCTCAAGACGAACCAGCACTTCCTCTAAAAACGGCAACGCATCTTCCAGCTGTTCATTTTTAAGGAGCTCTTTCGAGGTTTCCAGAAGAACACTCGTTGATTCGACGCGGGGATCCAGTCGAGACAGTTGGCTTTGAGTCACGCCAGCAGAATGGGCAACATGCACAGAGGCAACAGATAAGAGAGCCGCCACCAGCACCGCGCGCCACAACAGACCCTCATACGTAGATAACGCATTTTTCATAGTGAGAAAACTCTACGCAAGTCTCCGAAATTCAGAAAGATCAAACTTCCAAAAAAAACGAACTAATCCTTGCCTCAGCCCGCCTCTTTGTTTAAAAACCACGCTCCCAATTGAACACGAGGATTTTAGACATGAATAAAGATATCCATCCAAACTATGATGAAGCAATTGTTTCCTGCGCCTGCGGCAACGAGATTAAGACTCGTTCCACCGTTAAGGAAATGCACATAAACACTTGCTCTAGCTGCCACCCATTCTTCACCGGCAGCGCGAAACTGATCGATACAGAAGGCCGTGTGGATCGCTTCAAGAAGCGCTTTGCAGAAGGTACTTACTAGTCGACCACGCTCCAAAGGCCGAACCTGCGAATGCACGTTCGGCCTTTTTGTGTCTGCATCCCGCGAACGCTTAACTGGTACAACCTATGATCGACCACGCCTACCATGACCAGCTGCTCTCCAATTTGAGCGAGCTCGAAACGCGGATGTCCCAGCCCGAGGTTTCGGCTGATCCCAAACAGATGCAGGAATGCATGCGCGAGTACGGCCACCAGAAAATGCTGGAGGCATGTGCTAAAAAATATCTGGATCTGGTGACAGAAAAAGAGGAAGGCGAACTGATTCTAGCCGAAGCCGGATCGGATTCGGAACTACGTGAAATGGCAGAAATGGAACTCTCCGAGATTGAGGAGAAACTCCCCATTGCCGAACGCGAAATGAAGGTTGCTCTCATTCCCCCCGACCCCACCGACAGCCGCAACGTCATTATGGAAATCCGCGCGGGAACCGGCGGCGACGAAGCAGGCCTCTTCTGCGGGGACCTCTACCGTATGTACACGCGCCATTTCGACATCAAAGGGTGGAAACATAAGGTTCTAGACCTCAGCCCCTCCGAATCAGGCGGTTACAAGGAAGTCTCCTTCTCCATCGAAGGCGAAAACGTTTATAAGGTTCTCAAGCACGAAGGCGGAACCCACCGCGTTCAGCGCGTACCCCAAACTGAAACGCAGGGCCGTGTCCACACGTCCGCCGCCACCGTAGCCGTACTGGCCGAAGTTGAAGAAGTCGACATCGCAATCCGCACCGAAGACCTGCGCATCGATACCTACCGTGCCCAGGGCGCCGGCGGCCAGCACGTCAACACCACCGATTCTGCCATCCGCATCACCCACGTTCCAACCGGCACCGTTGTGCAATGCCAGGACGAACGATCGCAGCATAAGAACAAGGCCGCTGCCATGAAAATGCTCCGAGCCCGAATTTACGACACACAACAGCGTGAAAATGAAGCCATCCAGGCCTCCGAACGTAAATCCATGGTTGGATCCGGCGACCGCTCTGAAAAAATCCGCACCTACAACTATCCCCAAAACCGCCTTACCGACCACCGCATCGGCCTCACGCTCTACAAGCTCGACCGGGTCATGGAAGGCTCGCTTGATGAAATTCTTACTGCCCTCTACGAGCATGATGTCAGCGAACGCATTAAACAGCAAATGAAGTAAGCCTTTGCAGACCCCTTCTTCGTGACGTATATTTCCTTACCAAAAGGAATCAATTATGAGCGGAATGAAGAGTGCATACGAACTGGCTATGGAACGAAGCGGCGGCGAATCGAACAAACTGACCGCTTCGCAAAAAACGTCCATCGCAGACATCGACTCAAGAATGAAAGCCAAGGTAGCCGAAATAGAAATCATGTTCGATCAGCAGCTGGCCACAGAAACCGATCCGGCAAAAGCCAGCTTTATCCTGCAAACCCGTCAGCAGCAAATCATGAAAATCCGCGAAAATGCAGAAGCCGATAAAGAAGGAGTGAGACGTGAATCGTGAAAATGATCACGCCTCACGCCTCAATCGTCACGAAAAGCAACCATGAACAACTCCACTACATCCTACGACTTTATCGTTATCGGCTCCGGACTTGCCGGCATGACTGCTGCCCTGGAACTCAGCAAGCAAGGCCGTGTGCTGGTAGCCAGCAAGGTAGAAGCAACAGAGTGTAATAGCTTTTATGCTCAAGGCGGCATCGCCTGTGTCGTCGATCCAGAAGATACAATCGATGCCCATGTGAAAGACACGCTTTCCTCCGGCGGCGGTCTTTGCGATCCACACATCGTTGAACAAATCATTCGCGGCGGGTATGCGCGTATCGCCGAACTCGAAGAGCTCGGCGTGGCATTCGATC
>JAZGFK010000083.1:0-6931 GCA_036479375.1 Pontiella sp.
TGGATCAATCGATACCCCCGCAAGATACTGAATTTTAAAACCGCAGAAGAGTTGTTCATTCAGGAGATCGCGGCATGAGATGCATCGGGCTTAGAAAAGTTGGGCATTTTAATTTACAGTCTACCAAATCTAGTCCCTTCGAGATAGATGGCAATAACGGTTACCCTCTTTTCACTGTTATTTTACATTCAAGTCGTTAGCATACTCTGTATGGAACAGACCAACTTCGACTTTACCTTTTGGGTAGTACTTAGCACCATGCTGCATTTATTGGCATTTATTGGTGTTACACTTCATGCGCTGCAGCGTAGGCGCAATGCCAGCGCAACCATACTTTGGATCTTCATGGCATGGTCGTTTCCTCTATTCGGGCCCCTGCTGTATCTTTCTTTCGGCATTGACCGCGTACCCTCCAAAGGGTTGCAAAAAAAGATAACCAACCAGCTTTTGATGCGGCAACGTGACATGCGCCATGAAGATGGAAGTCCTTTTATTGCCTGGCACTTCGACTACCGGACACCGCTCGACAAATCTAGGGAGAACTTCAGCAGCAAACTGAACCAATCCATCAACTCGCTCATCCCTGAACACCCCCTTCTTGACGGGAATACGATCACCCCACTGGTCTGCGGTGACGAGGCCTATCCACGCATGCTCCAGGCTATTCGCTCTGCTAAAAACCACATCCATCTGCAGAGTTTTATCATTCATCGCGATGATACCGGCCGTAAATTTCTCGACGAACTTAAAATTAAGGCCGAACAGGGCATAAAAGTTCGTGTGCTGTTCGACCGCTTCGGCTCCACCCACGCATATCTCGGTGGCATGTTCCGTCAATACCGTAACATTCCAAACCTTGAAATATATGGATGGACTCAGGCCAACCCTCTCAAACGCCAGTTTCAGATCAACCTGCGGAACCATCGAAAAAATCTTGTGGTCGATGGTCACACCGCCTTTTTTGGTGGTGTAAATCTATCCTCGGAAAACATCACCGCGAGTGGAGAGAAAGCCATCCGTGACTATCATTTCCAAGTTGAAGGCCCACTCGTGCATGAGTTGCAGCTTTCTTTTCTGCGTGATTGGTATTTCATGACCGAGGAACCAATTGACACCCTTCTGAACAAGGACCACTTCCCACGCATGCTCTCCGTTGGAAAAGCGTGCGCCAGACTGATCGATAGCGGCCCCTCCGAACCTCCCCAGATTGCCGGTGAAACTTTTTTTAATGCCATCATCATGGCCCAGCGACAGATTTTAGTGGTCACGCCCTATTTTGTTCCAACCAACGATATTCTTCGCGCGCTCCGTTCTGCAGCTCACCGTGGAGTCGATGTCCGGATTGTCGTGCCCGAAAAAAACAATCACCGTTATGCCGGTATGGCCTCGAAAGCGCTCTATGAAGAACTGCTGGAAGCCGGCGTACGTATCTACCAGCGGAAACCGCCCTTCATCCATGCCAAGGCGATGGTCGTTGACGATACCGTTGCACTGGTCGGAACCGCCAACCTCGATGTGCGCAGTCTAGAGCTGAATTATGAAACTACCGCCCTTATCGAAGATGAAACCGCCATCAACAAGCTCAAGCTCATGATCCACGAAGACATCAATTGGAGTACCGAAATTACATTGAACGAATGGTTGCAGCGTCCAGCCCTCCAGAAGCTCGGGGAAAACCTCTGTGCACTCATGACTCCGGTTCTGTAATCGAATTGCTTTTTTAAAAGGCTGGAATACTATGTCCGCTATTCACGAGGAAGGTTTGCATGGCCGAAGTTAAACTCGAAGACGCCCCTCAAGGTGTCCGAATATATTACGACAAGGGAGTCGCCGCCATGGAGCGCGACAACCTCGAGTATGCCATGGATATGTTCGAAGCCGCGCTCGCTATCGAGCCGCGGTTATTGCAGCTTCGCAAGCTACTACGAGCCGCATCCGTAAAAAAGGCAAAGTCAAACCCACCCGGAAAACTGTCCATTGCCAAAGGCCTAAGCGGTCTAATGAAAGCCTCCAGCCTGAATAGAAAAAATCCTTTACAGGCATTGGAAATCGCTGAAAAACTTTTACGCATTGATCCCTTCAGTCTTAAATTTTCAAAAACACTGTGTGCTGCTGCAGAATCGGCCGAACTTCCCGAAGTGGCCATTCAAACCCTGGAAATTCTTAGAGATACTAAATCGGGTAACCTTGCAGTTCTGGAACCACTCGCACGACTTTACTCTGAAACGGAACAATTTGAGCGCGAATATGAATGCCGCAGCATAATTACTAAACTGAAGCCCAATGATACTCATGCACTGAAAGAACTAAAGGACGCCGCAGCCCGGCTGACTATGGGTAAAGCCGGTTGGCAGAAAGCGGAGAGCTTTCGCGATATGGTGCGCGAAGACATCCCGCACGCAGATCAGGCCAACGAACTTGAAAAACTACGGAACAACGTCGAGCAAGACCCTAAAAACCTGAATATTCGAAGGGATCTAGCAGAGTTCCTACTACTGAACAAACTCTACTCCGAAGCCATCCAAACGCTCGAAAAATATCAAGAGCTTGCAGGATCACCTGATCCTCAGATTGATCGAAAATTGTTGCTCGCACGCGAACACCAAATTGACCTTGATATTTCGAGGGCTGATGATGCCAATGATCGTGAACACGTTTCAGAGCTTCGGAAAAACCTAAGCTTGATGCGATTCGAGTACGCCGCCAAACAAGCAGAACGTTATCCCAACGATTTGCAGCTCAAATTTGACTACGGGAAGCTTTTAATCGAAAATGAATCCCATACTGAGGCGATCCAACAGTTTCAGCTTGCGCAGCGAAATCCACAACGGCGTATTCAGTCGCTAATTTATTTGGCTCGCGCATTTAAAGCGAAAGGACAACTCGATATTGCGCGAGAACAGCTTGAGTCCGCATTAACGGAATTGCATGTAATGGATGAATCAAAAAAAGAAGTTCTGTACGAGCTGGGTCTGCTTTGTGAAACAGCTGGCGATAACGCTAAAGCCGAAAATTACCTTAAAAAAATCTACTCCGTGGATATCGGGTATCGTGATGTGGCGGCAAGGATTGAGAAATCGACTGGGAAATGATTTTACCTTTATATTGGGTGACTCATGAACCAATGCATTCCATGAGAAAAGTCAGGATTCTCTGCTCGCACCAGCTCATACCGTCGCCTCATTTTTGCGGTCTAAATTAGAGGTCAGTATTTCGAGTAGTTCACCGTAAACTGAGGAACTGGTTTTCTTGAATTGTACCGTTTTCGAATTTCGATCGGTTCGCCAGTTCCTTCAATAGCATCGCAATCAGCCAGAGTTTTCCACGAATTATTAGCCGGATCTTTATATTGTATCTGGTATTTATAGCCCAGTTCAGTTTCCAACCGAAAAGTCATCCAACCATCGCTGGTTTGAGCAACGCCCAAACGCGGCTTGTGTTCGGGCTCAACCTTTTTGGAGACGCAACCGGACAATATAACCAATATAAAAAGCAGACTGAATAGTCGCTGAATACTCTTGTTCAGGTCACCGAACATCTATTCCTTTTTCTCACTACCTTCTGAAGGCTCAATTTTTGCTTCTTCTGCAGTACCGGCTCCCAAAACGATTGCCTCGGGCACCGCATTGGTCAGCGGATTGATAATCGGTTCTTCAGTTGCCTCCTGATCAGGTTGTTTTTCAACGTCCACCTGTTCGGTTGAATTGGTTGAAGCTTCAGCTAGCTCAATCTTCCCTTGCTGCGGATGGCGAACGGCAACCCAGTATTGGAGGTCATCGCCAATGACCGCATCCTGTTTTTTCAAATGCTCATTAAATCGTTTATGATACCATGATACATTCAACCCTTCGGGATTTATTGCATCCAACGGCAAGCGATAGTTTTCAGCAAACCACGACCATTCCTTATACTTAAAATCATAGTATTGCCCTACCAAATGCAATAGCGGTCTAACATCGGTGGTGGTAATTTTATAAGCGGAACCGCACCATCCTTCCGGTGGCACGAGGGTTTCGGGGACAGGACTTCCCTCCACCTCAATAACAAGTGCGGAATCTGGTCCTGTTTTGAAAAAATTACCTTCGTGAAAGTTCTGGAGTTCAACATTCACCCATTCCTTACCTGACCAGCCATGAAGAGATACAGCCCCATTATTCCCTACTTTATAACTCAGTAAGAGCGTTGGGTAACGATTTGCAATGTCCATTCCCACTCGCATGGCTCCGTCTTCACGCGGAACCATCAGTAGCGTAACCTCATCCTTACGAGAGGCGTGAACAGCTGCTATCGCGCAACCGCATAAAATTATAGAATATAGTATTTTATTTTTCATTTTATATTCCCTATGTAGCCGCTAGCTGCGATGGAGCCGATCGCCCTGCTAGTTGCTGATCAATCATCATGAGGCCGCCCTTATCATCGCCGACCATTTGCAGGGGTGCAAGTATATCGTTCACATTGGCCTCTTCTTCTACTTGTTCCGTCACATACCACTGAAGGAAAGTCTGCGTTGCGTAGTCTCTTTCTTCCACAGCAAGATCCATTAACCGGTGAATCAGATTAGTTATATATTGTTCGTGTTCGAGTGTTTTTTTAACAATCTCCAGCGGACTTCCAAATTCCTGTTCTGGTTCTGCAATCGCCTTAAGATGTACAGCTCCTCCTTGATTCAGGATATAGTCGTACATTTTCGTGACATGCATGTTTTCCTCTTCGTATTGAAGGCGCATCCAATGTGCGAACCCGGGCAAACCAATCGTTTGGCAGTAGGACGACATGGCTAAATACAGATAGGCTGAATAAAACTCCTCATTCACCTGATCGTTTAGCGCGGCTTGCATTTTATCTGAAATCATAATTACCTCCAGTTCACATTCGTTGTTTGACTATCCACCTTACAAAGATTTAGTCAATTCCATTGGCTCGCTTTGCTGATTCCACCGTATTAAACAATAACATTGTGATCGTCATCGGCCCCACGCCGCCGGGCACCGGGGTAATCATAGAAGCCTTTTTCTTTACCGCTTCAAAATCCACATCCCCAACCAAACGATACCCGCGCTCGCGACTGGAATCCTCTACGCGGTTTACACCTACATCAATCACGACCGCTCCCTCCTTAACCATGTCGGCAGTAACCGTATTAGGCCAACCCGATGCCGCAATAATAATATCTGCCTGACGGGTATGATACCCCAAATCTTTCGTGCGGGTATGGCAGAGCGTAACTGTTGCATTCGCCCCATCCTTCTTCTGAAGTAACATATTGGCAACCGGCTTCCCAACAATGTTACTGCGTCCTATCACAACAACATGTGCTCCGGAAGTTTCAACCCCGCTTCGCATCAGCATTTGAACGATTCCATGCGGTGTGCAGGGCAGAAAGGTCTCTTCGCCAACCATCATTTTACCAACATTCATCGGGTGGAAACCGTCGACATCCTTGTCTGGATCAATGGCCAGCAATACGGCCGCTTCATTAATATGTTTAGGCAAAGGTAATTGAACGAGAATTCCATTAATTTTGGGATCATTATTCATCCGTTCCACCACTGCTAAAAGATCCTCTTGAGTGGTTTCTGCGGAAAGACGGTTGTCATCTGAAAATATTCCGATATTTTTGCATGCTTTTTCTTTGGCCGACACATAGGACTGTGATGCCGGATCCTCACCCACCAAAATTACACCCAGCCCTGGAAGGATTCCTTGTCCTTTCAAAACAGCAACTTTTTCTTTCAATTCGTCGCGGATTTCCGCTGCAATTTTCTTCCCATCAATAATTTTTCCAGACATTGTCATCCCCATTAAATTAGTTCTAAATCCCCGTATATTTCGGCCTGATGTACAGACCTTCGAAACTACAACGACTGCCCTATGTTGCAAAAGGTAAATCAACCCCCAAGGATGGTTTTTCCGGTAACTATTTAATTATGCGTATGCATAGCGGATATCGAAATGAAGTTCCTTCACTGGCCTTGATTGCGGCAATTATCATGCAGATTACATCAAATACAACCAAAGCTCCCAGAAGCAGTACGCCAAGACCCAGCACTGGAATAAGAATTGTGGCTGCGAAAACATAGATCAGAATACTGATCTGGAAGTTAAGCGACTCCTTCCCTTGCTCATCAATAAATGCACCATCTTCCCGCTTAATCAACCAAAGCACCAGCGGCGCAATGACACTTGCAATCGGAAGCATGTACCCTACCAAAGGAATCAGATGACATCCTACCGCCCACTGGCGCTCGGTCTTGGTCGTCCCATATTGATTCGAATCCATCATGTTATCTTCATTTTGGTTGAATTCATTGCTATCCATTTGCTTCTCCTGATTTTCAAAGGTATGGAAAACATACTGTCGGACTAATCCTCCCGCAAACCTGTTTTAATCCTTTTCATTCATTGGAAACGAAAAAGCCCCTCCAAGTTGGAGAGGCTTGTACGTTGCGCATCTATTTGATGCAAAACCGAATCTAAGTTTTAGCTTATTTTTTGCAGCAGTCTTTAGTGCAACCTTCCGGGCATTTTTTTTCTGCTTTTTTAGCCGCGCAAGTTTTACACGTTTTACCATCTTTACAGGCGGTACAAGCAGCTTCAGCCTTCTTGGCTTTGCATCCACATGAATCACAAGCGAATACTGACGAACCAGCCATGAACAACGCGATTGCAGCAATACTCATTAATCTTTTCATATATGACTCCTGTTTAATTAACTAAACATGACCAACTGCGGCCTGATTTCGGTTAGATGTTATCTTAAAAATCAGTTTTGTCACTATTTACTTAATCTCTCTAGGTCTATCGGTAGACTGTAAATTAAAATGCCCAGTTTGGAAATCGAGTGCCCCATGCCAGAATGAACCTTTCTTCAATTCACTACAAACGAGGATAGGAGCATCGGCATGGAGCAAGAGAAAGGTAGCACCCA
>JAZGFK010000084.1:0-18263 GCA_036479375.1 Pontiella sp.
TGGCTCCGTCCATGGAAGCACATCCTGAAATCATCGTTGTAATCAGCAATCCGCTTATTATTTTAATCGCATCCATATAAAAACCTCACTTCGAAAGAATTTAATCGGTTTTGAAATGGCCAATCCATTTTCCAACCACATACTCTCCGGCCGCTTCATCCCACAGGCCGATCCAATACCACGTTCCCCATTCAGGGATTTGGAAATCATAAACACCTGTATGATCATAATTCTCAAACCCAGATAACCAGTTGCCCGCTGCCTCATCCCAGACACAGACCAGATGACTGCCTTGCACAATTGGAAGTGCAACCTTTTCCTTTGGCAGACCTACCAGCCCACTGAAGGAGTTCGCACACACTACTAACAAGATTGATGCCAAGATTGTTTTTTTCATTTTAAATGCCTCGTTTATGACTACATGCTGATCCAGCTGGTGTGGACTATTTCCCACTCGCCGGATCCGCTGTTAAATTCTTCGACTGACACCCAATACCACTGATCCGGAGCCACATTCTCTATCACAAGCTCTTCTGGTGAAACCATTTCACCAAGCTCAGTCCATTCCCCAGCTATTTCGTCCCATAACCTGGCCTTGACCGTCTTTCCCTCAAATCCGGTGAGCGGATAAATACTCTGTGTACCTACAACCCAGATATCAATGGAATGTGTTTCAAGGGTTCCGCCAAATGATGCGGTAATCAGAGCGGAAGCGTCAGCTTCCACATTTCCAACCGCGAGGAGCCCGGAAGAATCGATTGAAGCAACCGGGTTATCCGTTGACCAAACCGGACTGACCGTTGCTGTAGAACCATCCGAATAAGATGCAGTACAAGTCAGTGTTACTTCTGAGTTTTCATTCAAGACAACCGGAGCTGAAATAGACAGACCCGTTAGAACCACAGGAGGTGCAACATAAAGAACCGTCAGCGAATGATTGGCCGAGAAGCCGCCATGTGCTGCCGAAATCGTAACACCCTGATCGCTTGGAACGTCGCCGGCAGTCAATAGACCGGAAGCATTAATGCCTACATAAGGCGAGGGCTCGCTCCAGATGGGAGTCACAACACCGGTTGTACCGTCGGAGTACGTTGCATTACAGGTATAGATGGCTGTGGCTCCTTCTTCCAAGGCAACAGGACCGGAGATCGAGATGCCTGTAACGGCCGGTGCCACATAAAGGATCGTTAGATCAAACGAATCCGTATGACCGTTAAACGTTGCTGCAACCGTTGCATTCTCATCTGCTGCAACATTGCCGGTTGTGAAATTACCTGAAGTATCGATGGTTGCGGTACCCACGCTCACACTCCAAACTGGCGTTACTGAAACGCGCGCGCCGTCAGAATAAGCCGCTTCACATAGGTATAAATCCGACGATTCTTCATCTACCGTCGAAGCACCTGAAATCTCTATGCCTGTAATGGTTGGAGCAAGATAGTTAATCGTAACGGCCTGCGTTGTATTGATGCCGCCCAGGCTGGCCGAAATCAGCACACTTTGGTCGGATCCAACATTGCCCGTGGTTAACAATCCCGAACTATTAATCGACGCAGAAGAAGAATTTTCACTCCAGGCAGGCGTCACAGAAGCGGTCGTGCCATCCGAATAACCGCCCACGCAGGCATATTGCGCACTCGATTCTTCATCCACGCTCAATGCCCCGACAATTGTAAGTCCTGTTAATGTAGGAGGCACGTAACTGATCGTCACCGCATGTGTATCTGACTTGCCGCCAAAGCTTGCTGTCACAGTTGCAGAAGCATCTGCCAACACATTTCCAGCAGTCAAGAGACCTGATGTTGAAATCGAAGCCGCGGAACTATTTTCGCTCCAGCTGGGATTCACTGCCAGCGTAGAGCCATCGGAATAATGCGCAACACAAGTGTACTGAGCAGAGGTTCCTTCCAAAAGGGATGCTGCCCCGGAAATCTCAATGTGATCCAAAAAAGGCGGGATGTAACTCACCGTAAAGCTGTAATCATCCGTCTCCCCGTCATAGCTGGCAGAGAGGGTAACCGTTTCATCTGCGGCAACATCACCGGCAGCTAGAAGGCCTGATGAATTTATCGATGCAAATGCCGAGCTTTCCGTCCAGGTAGGATTCACAGAAGCCGTGGATCCATCTGAATACGTAGCCGTGCAGGAAAACTGTGCTGATGTTCCTTCATTTACCGCCACAGGTCCGGAAATCTGAATACTCGTCAGAACGGGTGTCGGCGGTGGGGGCGGCGGCGGCGGCGATACGGAAGCCGCATCATAGGTCACCGTCATTTCCTTCGTCTGCCCATCACCACTAACGGTAATAATCGCTTCGGTTTCACTGGCGGGAGCAGTGGCCTCATCGATTTCAATCGTGAAAGCACCAACATCCTGCTCACCAGCTATCGTGTTGTCGGACTGAATAATATTCACCCAGCTTTCAGAAGCCGAGGCCGTCCAGTTCAGCGCTTCAGTTCCGCTGTTATACACATGCACTTCCTGCGAAAGCGCACCGGAATCCAACTCGAGGACCCGTTGTGGAACCTCAAGCACGGCTCCCGGAAGAGTGCCTCCATAAGCGCTCGAAAATCCACTCCATGTGTTATTGCGCAACGATGGAACATGGTTATCGGCAATCGTCATCCCAGCGCCGGACCCGCTTCCCATGAAAGAGTTGCCTACCCACACATAGTTTTCCTGACCTTCTGCATCTTCCACACATACGTCTTTGGTGTGAATCGAGTTTTTATCGAAAACAGTCAGCGCGTACTGCCCATCCGGCGTTGTTTTAACCGTTTGAATGGCCCGCTTAGTAATGTTGGTCATGACATTGTTTCGGTAGAGCATTCCCATATAGGACTTGTCGCTTATAAAAGGCACATCAGCCCGAATTTCCTGAATCACAAAAATAACAATGCCTTCGCGACAACCATCTAAGGTGTTGTTTTTATATTCGTTGAAGAAATGGGGAGGACACACATACTCGGGGGCATTAACCATTCGGGTGTTGTATATTGAGAATTGATGAATCCCCTGTCTGAGTTTATGCATCGTGTTGTCGGCCACGATCCACTCCACAGCGCCGCCATATGGTTCAACGCCAGTCACGGCAGTATGGTCGCTTCTAGTGACAGCTTGATCGGTTCCTTCCAAATAGTTTCCATGGATAATAATGCGCCGCGTGTAGCTTCCGACCACGATAATGCTGCTTGTATCTGGAATGGACGTCCAGGCTTCATCCAGGGTTACCAAACCGTTCGCGACCGATACCAGTTTCCGGCTTTGCCCCATTCCTTTGCCTTCGACCACCGTCAAAACATTACCGGCCCAGTTATCCGGCAACTCGGGAAGCACTACGGTGGAACTGGTAGCCGCTGAGGGATTACCCCTCCAACCAAGCGTTTCACCTTCACTCATGAACTGTTCGCCAGAGTTCTGATCAACGCCATCGGCATTCCGAGGCGACATTTCTGATGTCGTATTTTCACCGAAATAAATTTCGTCCGTGGCTCCCCAGCTTCCCAGACAATGGAAAAAGCGCCCTTTACACCACCCATATCCATCTAATGGATTGGAATTATCATAGCATTGCCCCGTGGAGTTAATCACAGCGATCTGCTCACCGCCCCACGCTTCCATAATACTGTTGTTGTCATTCAATCCGTAAAAATCACACCCATCAACCAACTGCTGTTTACTGGAGCCAAAAAATACGGATCCGGTGAGAATGAACTCACAATCTTTATAGTGAATATAGGTCGTTTTATGGGTATCCACCACCTCTAGCCAGGTCATCGTACTCGGACTGTTGAGCTGGCTGAACCGGACGCGCTCACATTTCACCCTATTCTGACCTCTGATATAAAAAACACCGTTACCCCCATACTGATTGGCCGCAAAAGTCAGGTCCTCAAACGCAGAATCATCGCCACAATTATAAACTACGTAAGATTGGTATGATCCAGTAGATGCATGGTTCGGGTGCGGTGTAATGACCGTTTGGTCCATCCCATCGCCTACGTACCGGATTTTGTTTTTATTATAGAAAGGTAACCGCCCGGCAAAAGCGTATGTCCCGGCAGGGAAATAGACGGTGCTAAAGTCAACCGCATTTGCGGCGGAAACGGCCGCGACTATCGCACCCATATCATCGGTCGCCCCATCGCCTTTGGCTCCGTAATCCTTCACATTGAAAGTGGGACCACTCCAAACGACCTTGTTTACAACCGTTAGGTTCTTGGCCGAAGACCAGCCGAACTCGCGACCATGTCCGTTATGCGCCCAAATGGTGTAACTTCCGTTAGCGATATCATTCGGCAGCACAAAATCGGCCTTATAAGGGTTTGCAGTCGAACTGGTCAGCCAGCGGTTTAGCTCCTCAATGTAGACATAGCTTTTGCCGTTACCCAGCTTGAGACTGCGTCCGTAAACCGAAAAGGTCTCCCCTCCGGCAACACGGTCGAATCCGACCCACCAGGCATCTGATTTATTAATCGCAGCGGACGTTCCATAACCAAAACTATTCTTGGCCCATAAAAAATAAAATTCATCGGAAGGCAGCGAGTCCGGCAACGTTACCGCTGCCTGCATGCCGTCGAGTCGCTGAATCATGCCATCCGCTTCAGCCTGACCATTGGCATAATAAACAAACCGTGTGTCGCGGCCTTCGGCATCGCCCGTAAATGAAGAAAACCTGCTTCCGGTAATGGCCATCGTATCGCCCGGACCGTTGCCTCTGGACCATTCCGCAAACTCAGGAGCACTGGCATGTACACTTACATTCGTAGTAACCGTAGTTACATCAAATGCTGAAAATTCACTGGGGAACGTGTAGGCGGAGGACGGACCCGTGCTTGCAGGAGCAGGGAGTTCCGCTGCTTCTGAAAAACCAAGGGTCGTACTCAAGGCCAACAATGCTAGGATGTATTTCGTATTATTCGTATAGTTATTTCGCTTTAACTGCATCGGTTTCTTCCTAATTCGTTGTTCGTGCTTAAACTACTCCCCCCCAGGAGATGTTCCTTTACCGATCACCGGTATTTCGAAACGTTAATAAGCACATGGCTAGTAGCAAACGCTATGCCAATTAGGTTGAGGTCATCTTGTGATGCAGTACGCAAAAATACTTTATAGCCAACGACTGAAGGAAGATTTATGGCGCAAAGGATCAATTTAGGAATTCCACTTTAAGTTAAGATCTTTATCCTTTAAAAATCTTAAACTTTATTAATTCCTAATATTCACCCTAAAACCGAATAAACACACTGATTCTCAAAATAGAGAACACATATTGCGTATCTAAATCTCCATCAAAGCATCCCGCTTTGACGTTTCAACGTAAGCTAATCAGCTCTTTGCAACACAGTTAAGTGTTGTCTCTTGTCCCTTGTTTTAAAGGACTTACATCGACAGATATACCCCTACCTGTCTTGAAAGGCGATGTGTCTATAGAAGCCCTTCGCCAGCGTCAAATAGAAATATTTTTTATTTCAATGGCATAATATACGAGTGGATTTATGGCTTTTATATCGACCCTGATTTGGACCATTAAACAGGGGGGGAACATGAAATATAATCCTGTAACAGCCTTGAAATCTCTGAAAAGAGATAAATTAACCTCAACCCAATATTCCGCAATTGGCCCAGCCCAAAAACACCCTCCTCAGCCAAATATAAATACGCGCCGACTCCCGAAAAGCCCTCGACTTGCAATTTAACAAAGAGTTTTATATTCTGTGTTTATGAATTTACTGTTCCCGGCATTGGAAACCTGCTTCCCGCGCTCGTCTGCCTATCGCAACGGTGGCAGCCCCTCGGCCGTTCATGAAAGCGAAACCACCTTTCGAGCCTTTCCCTATCAAGAACGCCATATCCAATGCCTATGGGCTGATGCCCGACTCCGCCCCTCCAACCTTAAAACCACAGATGGCGAGCAGGTTGAAGTTGAACAGCCCGGCAGCTGGAACCTCGTAGCCGGTCCTGACTTCCTCAACGCCGTCCTCCTCATCGGAAAAGAAAAACGCCGCGTTTCCGGCGACCTCGAAATCCACATTCACCCGAATGGATGGAAACAACACGGCCACACCGGCGATCCAAACTTTGAAAACGTCCGCTTCCACGTCGTCTACTTCCAGGGCGCGGAAATCCCCGGCCTGCTCCAGATCCCCCTCCAGAAAAATCTCGCTACCAATCCGCGTTTCTCTTTCGAAAATATCGATGTCACAGCTCACCCATACTCCATTCCCTCCGGCGATTTCCCCATGCTTGGAAAAGACCCCGACCAAAAAATCCAGTGGCTGGAAAGTGCTGGCGAAGAGCGCCTGCGCCTCAAAGCCGAACGCCTCGCACTCGCCATGCAAACCAAAGAACCGGAACAGGTCCTCTGGGAAGAACTCCTGGCCGCACTCGGCTACAAAAACAACAAAGTACCCTTCCGGCAGCTCGCCACTATTTTGCCGCTTGCGCGATTACGACCACAAGCTAACTCGCCCGATGAAGCCTACGCCCTGCTCCTCGGCCTCTCGGGTCTACTCCCTGAAAATCCCGATCCAAAATGGACAAACGAAACCCGGATCTTCGTCCGAAATCTCTGGGACTTCTGGTGGAAACAATCCGAAGAGCTCAAAGAACTCGCACTCGAAAGAAGCGAATGGAATCTAGCGGGAATGCGGCCGGCCAATCATCCGCACCGCCGACTCATGGCCGCCGCACACTACGCCTTTCTCGGCCTTAAACTTTCCAATCACTGGAACGAGTTAATCGAATTTCCGTCCAATCATTGGAATACGCACATCAGCTGGAAAACAAAATGCAAACCCACCGCACTCGTCGGACAACCCCGTGCCAACGCCATCATCACCAATACGCTCGTTCCCTTTCAGGCAGCCATCGGCTCTGCTAAATTCGATCTAACAAAACTCCCCGTCGAACCCGGCAATAGCATCATCCGCCAAACCGCCTATACCCTCTTCGGCCCCGACCACAGCACCAAAATTTATAAAAGCGCCCTTGCCCGCCAAGGCCTCATCCAAATATTCTACGACTATCTCATTACCCACCGCCTCGATGAGCTGAAGCAGCAGATATAAAATCGAAAATATCACTCCCGCATGAAATGGTGATTGCACTGCAATCAAGCGGGCAGTATGTAACGGCACAACATGAACAATCCACTTCACGCCATTCGCCGAATAACTACGCCGCCCCCCGATGCCGGGATTCCCGCGCTTCGTAAACGAACCCAATCGTTATCGATTTGGGAAGGCTGCCTGTGGGCAATCATGTAAGGAATGGGCGAATCGTATATTGCCCCGTTCGCCCTGTTTCTCGGAGCAGGAAATCTGGTCATGGCCTTTATTGGAACCGGACCCGATTTTGATCGGTGCTCTTGCTCAATTGGCAGGCGCATCGTTGCTCGACCGGGTGGGACGGCGCAAACCAATCATTTATGTCGGCATGACAGTCCAGTCATTTGCTTCTATACCACTCTTCCTTCTTCCACTCCTGTTGCCTTCAGGCGGTACTGCGGCGCTGATCATCTGCATTACCATCTACTTCCTGTGTTTCGGCATGTCAGCGCCTCCTTGGTTAAGCATGATGGGCGATGTGGTTGAGCCCGCAGAACGCGGGCGATATTTTTCCAACCGAACCCGAATCATTATGTACACCATGACCGCCGCACTGATGCTCGCCGACATCATCAGCAACAGTTGGAAAGCCGTAGGCCATACGGCGACGGGTTTCGGTGATCGGCGGAATGGTTATCGGCGCATCAATTGCCGAACATGCCCCATCCACCATACAACTTGGACGACTCCATGTAACACTGCGCTCCTCGCTGCCCGTCGTATTCATCGCTTCCAGTATATTGCGGGCACTGGCCGCCGCCATCATGCTGCCCCAGTTCAGCGAGGTTCGCGAAACCGAGCCCATCTCCACCGCCCGTATCCTATGGCGACTCGGCATCGGCCAACCGCTATTCGGACAGGTCGGCGAATTTATGCCGCGCATACGTTCCCTCCTTCCGCCAAAGGGAAATAAAAAGTAGGTGGAAGAATGCCGTCCCCGGCGCCCATTGGCGATGAGCCAACGTAAAGTCAGACGGCCTGCCTCATTCGGGAACCCGCTTCATGCAATCAATCAGATCATCAACATCAACGGTGGCTATACCGGAATGAACATCCGACATGGCGTATGGAATCACCAGCTCGTGATTGTGGATGAGGGCTCCGCAGGAATAGACCACGTTGGGCACATAGCCCTCGCGCTCCCGTTCGTGTGGGGTCAGTAACGGCTCATCCAGCCGCCCAATGATTTTGGCGGGATTCTCCAGATCCAGCAGTATGGCACCGATGCAATATTGGCGCATCGGCCCTACGCCATGGGTAAGCACCAGCCATCCGGCATGAGTTTCCAGTGGCGAACCGCAGTTCCCCACCTGGATAAATTCCCACGGACGGGTGGGCTCCTGGATTATTTCGGCTTCCTGCCAGAAATGCAGATGATCCGAAAACATGATGAAATTATTTTCGCCATCCTGACGCGATATCATGGCATAACGCCCGCCGACCTTATGCGGAAACAACGCCATCCCCTTATTCTGAACCGCAAGGCCATTTAATGTGATGACATTGAAGGTTACAAAGTCCTTGGTCTCGATCAGCTGCGGCAGAATGTTGAATCCGTTGTAGGCGGTGTAGGTGGCATAATAGGTAACCTCGCCGGAGTCCTCTTCGAAACGGACGAAACGGGCATCCTCAATTCCGCCGCTCTCGTTTTGCGAGGCGGGGAAGATCACACGTTCTGAGATGGGATGCTCAGAACGGAACGTGCTTTCATAGTTCGAATGAGCCAACCAGTCGATCAGCGAAATCGCTTCGATCTGTTGTGTACTTTGTTCAGGATATTCGGTGCGAAATTGAATGAGTATTTTCTGCAACGAATTATAGGTGAAGTTTTCCGGCAAATTATTGAGCACCCAGTCCGACGTTTCATTACAAGCCCCCATTTCATCAAGCTTCCTCTCGAAAAGATGGCGGTCATAGTCGGGATCCAAATGTAATGAAGGCGTTTCGACATAATCACTAATGCTGTCGAACTGGATCCAGTTCTTTCGATTCAGGATGCCGCTGCGAAACACGATGGAGGAGATATGTCCTTCTCCGGTAGCCCGCAGACTGATAATAAACCGAAGCTCGTCCGCAGCAAGACCGCTTTGATCCGGATGCGGGACGATCGATGGATTGAACAACGCGGCTGATTCGATGGAATATTCATTCGTAAAATAAGCTCCGATCAATTCGATTTTGGTTTTACTAAGCTCGCTGCCCTCCGGAAGATATTGCTGAACCGCATTGAAATTCCGCAGGAATATACGGTCTATATTGCGGTGCCGATCAGCAAAATCCCGCATCACCTGAGCCAGAAGCTGCGCAGCGGTTTGTTCAGGCAGTTCCATAACTCGATGTATAATCTTTTCGATACGCACCGGGTTACCCGGGAGATGCAACCGGGCAATAACACGCTCGGGATCTCCCAGAATTCTTTCTGTTCTTCGTACTACATTCGGCATCATCCCACTGCTCCTTTTCTAACAAGGGTTCCGGCGATCCGTGAGGCAGAGTTGCACCAGCTCATCGAGCACCGCCGTGCCCACGCACATGACGGTGTCCGCACCGCCCCAATAGATTTTAACCGTGCCATCATCCTCCGGCACCGCGCCGCAGGTGAATACGACGTTGGGCACATAGCCGCTGACTTCCCATGGATCTTCCGGCTGGAGGATCCAGCGATCAGCCAAGCCAAGAATCTTCGAGGGGGCGGCCAAATCATGCAGCGCCACACCGAGTCGATAGACCGCGCCGGCCATCGTTTCAAAAACGCCATGATAAATATTCAGCCATCCGGAATCGGTACGAATCGGCGGTGCGCCGGGACCGACTTTCATTTCGTCCCAATGATACGGCTCCGGCTTGATCAGCATACGGGAATCGCCCCAGTGGATCAGGTCGGGCGAATAGGAAATCCAGAGCGACCACGGCGTGATTTCGGAATGCGGTCGGTCGAAACGCACATAGCGCCCGTCGATCTTTTCCGGGAAGATGACGACATTCCGCAGATCGGCCTGCGTGATCAGCGCCACGCGTTCGACACTTTTGAAATTACTCGTGCGGGCAAGCGCCACTCGAACCCCATGCTTTGAATACGCGCTGTAGGTCAGCAGAAATTCGCCGTCGATGGGCGTGATACGCAGATCCTCCACACCGAATGCTTCGTATTCGGCAAACACCCCTTCCGTTGCGGGCATGAGAAACGGTTCGGGATCGGCCTTGAACGTAAAGCCATCCTTGCTCTCGGCTTTGCCGATTATAGAACGGCCGTTTAGAGTGTGCGACCGGAACAACATGACGTAGCGATCTCCGTACTTAACGACCCCGGCATTGTGAACCGTACCGACGGGAAACGGAACATCGTCCCGCGTAAGAATCGGATTATTCTTGTAGCGTTGAACCAACGGATGGTTCGGTTTTGTTTTCATTTCTATACCTCCATTTTCCACTCGGATTTATGCTCGCCGACCGGCGGGAAATTAAGAACTTGTCGATACACCTCGATATACCGCTCGACCATCCGGTCGACGGTAAAGCGTTCCTCCACCATTTTGCGGCACTGTGCCCTCTCAATCTCATCGAGGCGCGCAACGTGCTTGATTGCATCGTCGCAATCGGCCACCAAAAACCCGGTTGTACCGTGTTCAATCAACTCCGGCATGCTGCCACGCACAAAGGCGATCGTCGGGGTGCCGCAGGCCATTGCTTCGACGATAGAAAGGCCAAAAGGCTCGTCGAACTGAATGGGATGCAGCAACGCTTTTGCATGACCAAGCAGCTTGTTGCGCCGCGTTGGCCCGACGCAACCGATATAGGTGACGTGGTCGCGGTCCAGCTGAGGGACGATGAATTGCTGATAATAATCTTCGTCCTGGATAATGCCCGCCATCAGCAACCGCTTGTTGCAGGCCTTTGCAATCTCGATCGCTTCTCTGGCGCCTTTATCGGGATGGATACGCCCAAAGAAAAGCAGGTAATCATCCGGGCGGCGGTTAAATTTGAATTGCGTCAGGTCGATGCCGTGATGAATCGTTTGGATATAATCGAGCTCGGCAGCACGGTCGGCTTCGCTGATGGAAACATAAGCGATCCGCGCATTATATTTTTGATACACCGGCAAAATTCCGGGCGAGGAAAATCCATGAATCGTAGCAACAACCGGCGTCTTCACCAGCCCTGTATAGGTGAGCGGCAGAAAGTCAAAATGGTTGTGGATCAGGTCGAATTCGCAGGCGTGTTCAAACAGCTCGGAAATATGCAGCCCCTCCCAGACCTTAGCGATCAGGCTGTGGTCTTCTTCATAGCCCCGCATGCAGACCGACCGTAGCTCCCCGGTGGTTTCCGAATCGCCGGTGGCAAAAAGTGTAACGTCAAACCCGCGGGCAACGAGCCCTTCGGTGAGCAGCGAGACCACGCTTTCCCACGGACCGTAATGACGAGGTGGCGTCCGCCAGGCAATCGGCGCTAGCATGGCAATACGCATGACAACCTCCTTCAGGTTGCGCGGCTGTCCTGGATCGTGTTTTCCGCCAGCCGCAGTTCAAGCAAGGTCTGGATAAATGCCAGTGTGGATTCGGCCCCCTGATTTTCATTGGGCCGGTCAGGGTGGAGGCCATCGCGGCATCCACCCGTGGTTGGGTCGTAAAGCGGGATGTTCAAATCGTTATGCCCAAGGAACCATTCGAAGGTGCGTCGGGCTTCCTTCAGCCAGTATTCGTCTTCGGTACAGCGGTAGGCTTCGAGACAGGCGGAGGCCATGGTTTGCGCTTCTACCGGCTGCTGGTCGAAATGGGCGCGGTCGCCGTTACGCGGATAGAATCCGTTACAGCCAATCGGGGTAAAGTGTGTTCCCGGAGGTTCGGTTCGTTGCAATTCGACCAGCCAGTGGAGCGACTCCAGTCCAACCTCCGTCATGGCGCTGTTAGGAATCCACTGTCCGCACATAAGCATGGCGTGCGGGAGAACCCCGTTGCAATAAGTCAGGCCCGACTCATACCAGCACCAATCATCTGATTTGTTTTTTTGATACAATTCCAGTAGCCGTTCCGCCAGCTGATCCCGTACCTGGTTGACGAGCCGATCCCCTTCGAAACGCCGCAGATATTCATGAATGCCAAGTAGCGTAAATGCCCATGCTCGCGGATTCGGGACATCGAGTATAGCCGGCAGCGCCTGCTCGAAAAGACCGCTGGCAATACCCCGCAAACTCGGCATGGAGGAACGCCCCAGCACGGTTCCCAAAGCCCAGATCGTTCGACCATGGCTGTCGGCAGAACCGCTCTCTTCCAGCCAGTTGCGCTGATAGTCCATAAAATTGCGGAAGCGGCCAGTTTCTTTGTTGAACGCGTAGGAGATAAAGGCGAGGTAGCGCGAGGCCATCCCGAGTGCCCGACGGTCGCTCAACTCCAGCTGGGCCGCGAGTATGCTCACAATCAAGGCGCGGGCATTATCGTCGATGCTGTAGCCTTCGCGATAGTTGGGGATAATGTATTTGGAATGCTGGATCATGCCGGTGTCATCGGTTAGGCGAAGCATATGATCGAGCTTGAGAACCGGCAGATCGGTGGGACGCTGATCGAGCGACTTAACCGCAAACCCCGACGGAATGAAATGCCGCGGTTCGGATTTGGCGCGCTCGAAGCTTTCCATATATTGCTTCGCTACGCTCGGCCAGGCCATGTTCCTTGCAAACAGATAGGCCCGCTTACGCATGGCGTGGCGTTTGGACTCGTGATCGAGCAGATCGAGCACCTGCTCCGCCAGTGCGGCGGCGTCGTTAAATTGAAACAGCATACCGCGTCCTTCGTCCAGCAGCTCCTCCGCATACCAGTACGGCGTTGAAATAACGGCCTTGCCCGCACCGACCGTGTAGGCCAGCGTTCCGGAGGTTATCTGTGCCGGATTGAGATAGGGCGTAATGTAAATGTCGGCCGCGCTGATAAACTCAATCAACTGCTCCAGCGAGACAAAGCTGTTATGAAAAATCACGTTACCGGCCACGCCCAGTTTCTGAGCGAGCCGTTGAAGCGAGAGCCGATACGATTCGCCGTCGTGCAGCAGCACTTGCGGATGGGTTGCCCCGACAATCATGTACACCACGTCGGGGTGGCGTTCGATAATGGACGGCAACGCCGAGATGACCGTTTCAATTCCTTTATTTGCCGAGAGCAGTCCAAAACTGAGTAGTACCATCTTCCCTTCCACCCCGAAGAGATCCTTATGAAAATTGGGATCAACAAATGCAACATCCGGAACGCCGTGCGGGATAAAGTCGATTTTTTCCGGAGGAACATCGTAGACCGTTTTTAAAAAATCCGCACCGCGATGGCTCATCACCACCAACCGATCCGATAACGCCGCCACTTCGGTGAGTACCCGATGTTGTTCCGGCAGCGGCTCTTCCAAAATGGTGTGCAGCGTCGTGACAATCGGCATACGCAACTCGCGCAGAAGCGCCAGAATATGACTTCCTGCCGGCCCGCCATAAATGCCGTATTCGTGCTGGAGACAAACGATATCCACACTGTTGATATTCAGGAAATCTGCGGCGCGGCGGTAGGACTCAATATCCTTTTCCGACAATTCAAACCGGACACGGGGTGGATAGGTATAGCCCGATTCGACATCATTTACAGGCAGCGCAAGGCAGGTCGTTTCGGGGTACGATATTGCCACTGCCTCGCATAAATCGGTGGTAAAGGTGGCAATCCCGCACTGTCGAGGCAGGTAGTTGCCAACAAAGGCAATTCGGTTGCATGTCGATCTGGTTGAAATTTCATTCATCCATCTCATCCTTATTTACTTACGACTTTTTGATCTTAACAAAGATGCCACGATCGGGCTACAGGCATTTCCCAAAATTAAATCAGTCAAAGAAGGATGATTATTGAATGGGCTGGAGCAGAAAAACCTTGTCCTGGCGGCGGGCTTTTTCGGGGAGGGCGAAGGTAACCTTGTCGTTCTTGACCGCTTTGTCGGCCGGCTGACCATCAACGCGGAGTGATTCGACGTGCATCTGCACGGCGCCAGTAGTGGGGCCTTCAATCAGGATCTCACAATCGGGTAGTAGCTCTTTTTGCCAGAGCGTAAATTCCACGACTCCGATTTTAGCAAAATAGTTGGTCACATGGCCGAGCTCGATCCGTTTGACGGTTGCCTGAGAATGGCCGCTTGCGGCCCACTCGCCCATCTTTTCCCCGCAATAGTATCCACCATCCCAGAAGCCTCGATTAAAGACTTCGGCCAGGCCAGCCTCCAGCGGATTAAAGTTTTCTGCCTCGAAGGCTCCCGCTTCAACCGCATCGAGTCCGGCGCGGTAGGCTTTGGTAACGGTGCTCACATACTGTGCGGTGCGCGCACGCCCTTCGAGTTTATAGACCGACACACCTGATTTAGCCAACTTGTCGAGATGCGGCAAGGTGCAGAGATCTTTCGGCGACATAATATATTGGTTCTGCACTTCCAGCTCATCGCCGGTTTCGACATCGGTCAGGCGATAGGCGCGGCGGCAGTTTTGCAAACATGAGCCGCGATTCGCCGACTTGTTGTAACAGCCAATGCTCATGTAGCACTTACCCGAGATGGCGACGCATAACGCACCGTGGGCAAAGAGTTCAATTTGAACCCACTCCCCTTTCGGGCCACGGATGTCTTCTTCGAGGATTCCTTTGCTGATGGTTTCAATCTGTTCCAGCGTCAGCTCTCGGGCCAGCACCATCACATCGGCATAGCGAGCAAAGAAACGGACGGCACCCATGTTTGAAATATTGGCCTGCACAGAGATGTGTACTTCGAGTCCAATGGAATGGGAATATTCGATGGCGGAAATATCGGCGGCGATTATGGCGTCAACATTCGCCGTTTTCGCGGCATCACAAACCTCTCGCATGGTTTCAAGCTCATCATCGTAGACGATAACGTTAAGCGCCAGATAGGACTTCACACCGCACCAGCGGCAGATGCGCGCGATACGCTTTAGGTCATCTAAGCCGAACGGGCTGGCGGCACGCGAGCGCATGTTAAGCTTGTCGACACCGAAGTAGATCGAGTCCGCACCAGCACGGATTGCGGCCGACAGGGAGGCATAGGATCCCGCCGGCGCCATCAATTCAAATGAGGTCTTATTTGTATTCATATGTGCGGCACAATGAATCCGGTTCCGCAAGAAATCAACTCCCTGAAAGTCATATATTTTCAAGCTGTGCATGAAATTAATTGAAATGCCGGTTGCCAATGGGTATTTTATAAACGGTTCCCGCGTGTATGCAGGAATGCTTGGTGACGGAATGGGGCGAGAGTCCCGGTTAATGGGTATTCGTTAATAGTTATCAGGAAGGGTGCATGGGGTTCCCCGACTATTAACCAATAACTGATAACTAATAACTGCGCGCTGGTGCGCGTTTAATCGGAGAGGCTATATGAAAAACGTTCCCATTGATAATGTCCGCAACTTCGCTCTTATGGGCCACACCGGTAGCGGGAAAACCTCATTGATCGACAGTATCCTGTTTAAGCTGGGTCAGGTTGATCGCGTGGGTTCTCCGGAGAACGGGACCAGTGTGGCTGATTGGACCGACGAAGAAAAAGCACATCAAATCTCCATTTGGGCAAAACCCTTTGACGGCGTATACACGGCCGCTTCCCGCAAAATTCGCCGCCTCGTGATGATCGACACCCCCGGCTTCGCCGACTTTATCGGCGCAATGGTCTCCGCCGCCGAAATCACCGATGCCGCCCTCATCACGGTTGATGCATCGTCCGGAATCCAAGTTGGCACCCAGCGCGCATGGAAAGCCGCCGAAAAACGGAAACTACCTCGCGGAATCGCTATCACCTGTCTCGACAAGGATGACACCGATTTTGACAACACCCTACTCGAAATCAAAGAACGCTGGGGCGAAGACCGATGTATTCCCATGGTGCTCCCAACCTCCGATGGCAAAGCCGTCGACATCCTGAATACGCCCACCGACCAGATTCCCGAAGAACTGCAGGGGCGCATTAAAGGCATCAAGGATCACCTGATTGAGCTCGCCGCCGAAACCGACGATTCGCTGATGGAAAAATATTTTGATGGGGTCGAACTTACCGCGGACGAATTTTCCGAAGGCCTGCGCAAGTCCGTTCATGATGCACACCTTATTCCGGTATTTTCCACCTCCGTAAAAGCCGATATGGGCGTGAAAGAAATGATGGACTCCATCAGCCGGCTCTTCCCTTCTCCTCACGACTATCCGGTCCGTTGCGCGGAAGGCAACGAAATCTCCGCCGAAGCAGACCAACCCTTCTCCGGGCAGGTATGGCGCTGCTTTAACGACGCCTTCATTGGCCAGCTGACCTTTGTGCGTATCTATTCCGGCGTGCTCAAGCCCGGCATGGAAATCTACAATCCGACTAAGAATCAGAAGGAAAAAGTCAGTACCATCCTTTATATAGACGGCAAGAAAACCATCGAGGCGCAGGAAGCTAAAGCCGGCGATATTGTTGCGCTGACCAAGCTCAAGCACACCTACCTCAACGACTCGCTTTGCTCACCGGGTAGCGAGATCCAGTTCGAGCCGATTATTTTCCCCTCGCCCGTCACGGCTTTTGCCGTTGAGCCCAAGAACAAAGCCGATGCCGACAAGATTGGTCAGGCCCTGCATCGTGCCGCCGACGAAGATCCTTCGATTAAGTTCGTTCACGACAACGAAACCCACGAACTCGTTCTCTGGGGTATGGGAGAAATGCATCTCGATGTAACCCTCGAACACATCAAAAACCGCAGCAACGTAGAAATGACTCACCATCTTCCAAAAGTTTCCTACAAAGAAACCATCACGGGAAGCGGCGACGGCCACTATAAACATAAGAAACAATCCGGTGGCCGCGGCCAATACGGCGAGTGCTATATCCGCATCCGCCCGAAGGATCCATCCGAAGAAGCCTGGTTCATCAACAAACTCGTCGGCGGGTCAATCCCCAGCAACTTTGTTCCTGCATGTGAAAAAGGATTTGTCGAAGGATTGGGAACAGGACCACTGGTCGGCTCCCCGGTCATTAACGTTCAGGTGGAACTGTACGACGGCTCCTACCATGACGTCGACTCATCCGAAGTCGCCTTTAAAATAGCCAGCGCAAGATCCCTGCACGAAGCCATTGAGAAATCAAACCCCGTGCTGCTGGAACCGATAATGAGCGTGAAAGTAATTGTGCCGGACCAGTTCATGGGCGACATCTCCGGACTGCTCAACACCAAACGC
This sequence comes from Pontiella sp., assembly GCA_036479375.1. Taxonomy (GTDB): domain Bacteria; phylum Verrucomicrobiota; class Kiritimatiellia; order Kiritimatiellales; family Pontiellaceae; genus Pontiella. Next base: position 17,333 of record JAZGFK010000084.1, read on the forward strand.
GGCCGCATTCTCGGCATGGGTCCCGAAGAAGGATTACAAGCCATAACCGCCGACGTGCCCCAGGCGGAAATGTTTAAATTCTGCTCCGAGCTCCGCTCAATAACCAGCGGACGCGGATCCTTCGAAATGGACTTCAGCCGCTATGAACAAGTTCCAACCCACCTTGCCTCGAAAGTAATCGAACAAGCGAAAGCCGCGAAAGCTGATTGAGGTCGGAAAAGAGGAAATCCGAAAAAAAACGTTCCCTAACCGGAACACCCCACGGGCGGGCCTTCGGGCTCGCCCGTCTTTTTAGACGCTTCCAATGGGATCTCCCTCAAAGACAGGGACAAAGATCACAGATTTTCGCGCAATCCCTGAAGGCATGGATCAAAACGAGTGGATTAACAACGTACTGCAAACCGCATTGGAATATCGGAATTGGTCAGCGAAGAGCCAAACGGCATAAACTACAAGCGAAGAAGAACACGGAAGCCGTCCTTCGGGCGGCTATTTTTTTTGGCATGACGTGGACTTGAGAACAGAAGCAAAAAACAGGAACGCTGAAAAACTACCCCATCTCCCCCCATTCATATTGCGCCTATGCTGCAATAAATCCGAACACTTCATATAGGCACAAAAAACCTCTAACTCGTTATGAATTAGAGGTTTAAAGTGGTGGCGGAACCCAGAGTTGAACTGGGGACACGCGGATTTTCAATCCGCTGCTCTACCAACTGAGCTATTCCGCCGTGGTGAAATTGAAGCGCGTAGTATACGGATCGACCTAACAGCGTCAACCGAATTGAGGCAAAAAAATAAGGCAAGGTAGACTGTAAATTAAAATGCCCAACTTTTCTAAGCCCGATGCATCTCATGCCGCGATCTCCTGAATGAACAACTCTTCTGCGGTTTTAAAATTCAGTATCTTGCGGGGGTATCGATTGATCCA
>JAZGFK010000085.1:0-8780 GCA_036479375.1 Pontiella sp.
CTCCGACTTCTACACCGGAACCGCCGTAAAGGAAAACCGCTCCGACATGAATATCACCTTCCGCATCGCCAACCACGATCTGGAAGACGAGTTCATAGCGGAAGCATCCAAAAACAATCTAAAAGGACTCAAGGGTCACCGTTCCGTCGGCGGCATCCGCGCCTCCATCTACAATGCTTTCCCCGCAGAAGGGGTTGATGCACTGATTTCGTTCATGAAAGAGTTTGAAGCGAAACACAGTTAGGCCTATAACTCTGCCCTTTCGTGCACCCATAGTTCAATGGATAGAATAGTGGCCTCCGAAGCCATTGATACAGGTTCGACTCCTGTTGGGTGCACCAATTTTAAAACGTGAAGAGTGAAACTTGAACTGTGATTGTCACAACTCAATCGTCACTCGTCGCTTACCGAAGGTAAAACCATGAGCGAAGAAAATACACTTGAAAACGTTAACATCGACGGTTCCAATCTATGGAAAGAGGAAAGCTTTACCGACCTGCAGGTAGGTAGCATCCGCAAACTGACCCCGATCAAAATCGACGGTACCGAGGACGAAACACGAGTAGCCACCTGGTCAGCGACCACCAATATCATGACCCCCAGCGGTGCACTGCCCATCACGGGCGACATTGATGCAACCAACCTCGAAGAAGCGGTTGAAAAGTTTTCTGAAGCAATCAACATCGCTGTCAAAAAACTGCAGGAAGACATGGTGCGCATGCAGCAGGAGCAAGCTTCACAAATCGTTACCCCCGATCAGCTTCGCGGCGGTAATGACATTATCATCTAGCCGAACGCACCATTTTGTCCGTGCTTTATCCAGAGGATGGAACCTTCCAGCCTCTGGATTTTTTTATACCAATTCCTGATTAAAATTTTGATCTAGACAGACGTTTCCTGTGGAGTTAAAAGACCGGTACGGGACAGGGGGGAGAGTGCCTCGTTGGTAGGAGGTGCTTTCTCTGGGCGGCCCTCACCGCCCTCCGGGGGTTGGATGTTCCAGCCCCTGGAACTTGCTTACCTAAAATCCTTTAACGACATAAACCCAGATGGGAATGGTCAGCACACTTAAGCCCGTACTGACCACTAACATAGTGGCCACAAACGCTTTTTCAATGCCTAGCTGGCAACTGATAACATAGCAGGCGACGGCACTTGGGGTTGACGCCAGAATTACTGCACTCCCGAGCGATGCCGGATCGGCCTCCGGATAAAACTGCCGGATCAGTATCAGGGTCAGCAGCGGTAGCAGAACCAGTTTACAGCCGACAGTCCAACTGATCGCACCCAGATGTTTCTTCGACTGCTCCCACTTTAACGAAGCGCCGATTGCCAGCAACGCCAGCGGCAGGCCCATGGAACCGATCATTTTCAAAAAGGCCCCGGTCAGCTTCGCAACGGCAAGCACCGGTGCCGGCAGTTCCAATACCCCCGCGTCACTCCGGAACGGGTCGGCGATCAAGGCCACAATGATGGCGGCCACGGCCGACAGCAGGACCGGATTCAAAAATGCCTTCCGGATGCGCGCGCCGATTTTGGCATCCCCTTCCCCGGCTCCGTAAAAACCGATCAGCAAATAGCCTACGAGGATAAAGAAAGGCACCACGAACGCATTGTAGATCGCCGCTTTGACTTCGCCTGTTTCGCCGAACGCATTAATGCACAACGGAAACCCGACATACGTGGCATTCGCCCAAAAGGTACCATAAACAAAGACGGCTGCGACCCCTCCTTTGAACCCCTTCAGCTTCACAATCAGCATCGAGATCGTCACGATAACAGCCAAAGCCAATAACGGTATCAGAATCAGTGCCGGGTCAAAGAAACTCTTAAACTGCTGGCGAGCCGCGGCATTGAAGATCAGTGCCGGCAAGGAAAAGTGGTAGACGAGCCAGTTAATAAACGAACAATGGCCATCGTTCAGATGGCCCTTGTGTCGAAGTAGCGTCCCAAGTCCCATGACCGCAAATACGGGTGCACAGATTATCAGCACATCCAATGCGCGGGTCAGATCCATGATGTATTATGCAACAGGCGTTACACCCTTCTTCAAAATAATATTACCGTATTTGGCCGTGGTTCCCGTGATCACACAGGCATAGGCCTTTTCAGCGCGATCATAGAATTCGAAACGACCGATACGCTTTACATCCGGAGCATTCGGAGCGCCCTTTTTGATGGAAGCCAGATAATCCGTTTCCACCTGCGGATCCAGCTCGTCGCCTTCAACAGCAGCCATCATGATCAGCGGATCATCATAACCATCGAGTTCGAAGAGCGGAATAATGCCTTCGAGCAGATCAGGAATCTGCAGACCATCGCCGCGAAGCACGTTCTTCGGGCAGAACGTATGCCCCGGAAAGTGCGCGTCGGACAATACGATTTCATCGCCATGCCCCATTTCGGCGAGGATCTTTAAGAGGTCGGGGCTGACAATCGGATCAATTCCTTTAAGCATTTTTATCTCCTGGTTAAAACAAACTCGTTCCCTATGAATACAGGGGCGGGTCGACTTAAAAGCCGCCCCATACACCTTTACTTATTTCACGACAGGCATCCGAAGCACAAGCCCTGATTACATCATCCACTATACAGCCAGCCCTTTGTCGAAACAGCCCTCCATATTTCCCGCGTCTTCAAACCCATCTACGGCATCCAACTCGGACGATTCAAGAACAAGGGGCTAGCTCTTTCCAAAACGATATTCATTACGATACGCAGATGGAGCCTTTGCCATTTCTTTCCTGAATGCGGCATTAAAACGTTCTCGGCTGCTGTAGCCGCACGCCTCGGCCAGCACTTCGATCAGCATCTCGAATTCCCGCAGCAGCTTGCACGCGCGTTGAATGCGCGTGCGCCTGATTTCCTCATGCAAGGTGCGGCCGATTTCTACCCTGAATTTATTTTCCAATATCCAGCGGTTGCAAAAGATGGCACCCGTTACGTGTACAACCGTGATCGATTCATTGGCGTGGCCCCGAATGTACCGAAGCGCTCTTGCAACCAGCTCATCCTGTATTTCGAGAAGATCCGTCGAATGCCGTTCAACGATATGTTCGGGCGCCACCATGACCGGTTCCATGGGAATCGTACTGCCCTGGATCAGCCGGCCCAGCAAAGCGGCGGCCTGATAGCCTACCCGTTCCGCACCCAGCTCTATACTGGTCATAGTGGGCTTCAGCATCGCAGATAAACGGACTGTTATCGCCCCCAATCACCGCCACATCTTCAGGTACGCGCAAGCCGGTCATTTCGCAGGTATCGATCACCATCCGTCCGAGAAAATCTTCCGCCGCAAAAAAACCAAAAGGTTCGCCCTTTTGAACGTTCAGCGTCCGATCGGCATGTAACAGGGCTTCGTGAGTTTCAAGGATGATAACATCATATCCATACGGCTTGAGCGCACCGATGAATCCCTGAATCTTGAGTTGTCCGCTGGGTCCCTTGATCGACCATGCTGTTGCAGCAAAACGCCGGAGTCCTTTTTCTATCAGATAGGCCGCTACATTTTTTCCAAGCTGGTGGTTGTCCATCAAAACGGATGCAACGGGCAGGTCGACATAGTCGGCCTTTATATTGACCGCCGGTATACCCCGCTCAGAATACTGCGATAGTAGTAGATATTAAAATCAATATGCAGCGCGATCTCTTTGATAAGCACCGGCATCTTTATCCAACAACTTCAGCCGCCCGAGCCAGGGCATCCTTTACTTGTTGAGTAATGATAGTCCATTGCTTATCGGCAATCTGTTGCTTGGTGGCGAGCCATGAGCCACCAATCGCACTAACCACCGAAAGCGAAAGCCATTCGTTCATATTGTCGAGGTTCACTCCGCCAGTCGGACAGAATTGAACTCCTAGAGGTCCGTAGGGAGCCGCAAAGTTTTTCAACATATTTACTCCCCCGGCTGCACCGGCCGGGAAAAACTTGAGCATCTTGCAGCCGAGCGACAATCCCTGCTCGATTCCCGACGGCGTCATGATGCCCGGAATAAACAACGTATTGTTTTTCTGAAAATAGTTAACCGTATCCGGATTCAGCCCCGGAGCCAGACCAAAGCTCACACCGATATCGATGCACATCTTCGCCTGATCCGATGTAACAACGGTTCCGGCTCCCAGCAGCATTTCAGGAAATGCCTTCTTGATGCGCGCCAGTGCTTCAGGCGCAGCAGCCGTGCGGCAGGTCACTTCAATCACATCCATTCCACCCGCCAGCAACGCTTCGGCCAAAGGCTCTGCATCAGCCGCATCGTCAATAACAATCACCGGAATCACCGGCCGTTTCAAAAGCTCATTAAGCATGAATTCATTCCTTTTTTTATTCCATAGATCACACTGATTTCTCAGATCTCCATTAGAATAGAAAAATCCTTTTAATCCGTAAAATCTGTCGCCTATTCTTTTAGCGGTCGACTCGCGCACCGGCGCCTGCAACAATTTTTTCCACTTCAGCCAGTGATGCCATCGTGGTATCTCCCGGCGTGGTCATCGCCAATGCACCGTGTGCCGCCCCATATTCAATTGCTTTTGCCGGATCCTGCAAAATCATCATTCCGTATATGAAGCCGGAAGCAAAACTATCACCGCCGCCGACCCGATCCATAATCTCCAGTTCCGGACGATGCGTCGACCTATAGAATTCGCCGTTCACCCAGCACATGGCCCCCCAGTCATTGACCGTTGCAGTTTTCACACCTCGCATGGTCGTGGCCGTGGCCTTGAAGTTTGGAAATTCGGTAACCGCCTGTTCAATCATGGTCTGAAACGAGCTGACATCCAAATCGGTTAGATTTTCATCCGCGCCTTCCACCTCAAAACCTAGACAGGCCGTAAAATCCTCTTCGTTACCGATCATCACATCAACATACTGCGCGATTTCGCGATTGATCTCCCGGCACTTTTCAATGCCGCCAAATCCCTTCCAAAGCGAGGGTCGGTAATTGAGATCATAAGAAACGATGGTGCCGTATTTCTTGGCGGTTTTAGCGGCTTCAATAACGACCGCTCCGGTCGTTTCAGAAAGCGCGGCAAAAATGCCGCCGGTGTGGAACCAACGAACTCCGAGCGTTCCGAAAATATAGTCCCAATCGATATCGCCCGCCTTGAGTTGCGAAGCGGCCGTATGGCCACGATCCGAGCAACCGACTGCACCACGAATGCCGAATCCTCGCTCGGTAAAATTCATCCCATTGCGTACCGTTCGCCCGATCCCGTCATAATCCGCCCATTGAATCAGCGAGGTATCCACCCCGCCCTGCAGGATTAAATCTTCCACCAGCAGACCCACTTCATTTTTAGCAAAAGCGGTTACTACAGCGGCGCGCTGTCCGAAACAGCGGCGCAGACCGCGGGCCACGTTATATTCTCCACCGCCTTCCCAAGCCTTAAAGCTGCGAGCGGTGCGGATTCGGCCTTCGCCGGGATCAAGGCGAAGCATGACTTCGCCTAACGACAGAATATCGTAGCGGCAGTCCTCTGCTGGTCTTGTTTTAATTAGTTCACTCATTTTTGCCATCCTAACTTGAAAACGGTTTTAGATTTATCGATTCAGGTCATGTGATTCGTGATTTATCGTCCCATCCACCCGCCGTCGACGGTTACAATGGATCCACTCATATAATCCGATGCCGCCGATGCCAAAAAGACAACCGGTCCGGCAAAATCTTCGGGCTTGCCCCACCGTCCCGCTGGAATACGACCCAGAATTGCTTCACTGCGTTCCGTATTATCCTGTAGGGCCTGCGTGTTGTCCGTGGCGATATAACCCGGAGCAATTGCATTTACCTGAACGCCCTTGCCCGCCCACTCATTGGAGAGCGCCATGGTCAACTGGCCGATTCCTCCTTTACTCGCCGCGTAGCCGGGAACGGTAATACCGCCCTGGAAGGTCAGCAACGACGCCGTAAAGATCACCTTACCCGAACCGCGCTCAATCATTTCTTTGCCCAGTTCGCGCGACAGAATAAACTGTGCGTTCAGGTTTACTTCAATCACGCTATCCCATAAGTCGTCCCCATGCTCAGCTGCCGGCGCACGCCGGATCGTTCCCGCATTATTCACCAGAATATCGATCTGCGGAAAATCCGCTTTGACCGCTGTAATAAACGCATACAAGGCTTTGCGATCACTGAAGTCGCAAGCATAGCCTTTAAACTTTCGACCCAGCGCAGTGACTTCTTTTTCGATTGCACTGCCTTCCGTTTCCAGTGTTGCACTCACACCGATAATATCAGCGCCGGCTTCCGCCAATGCGATTGCCATGCCTTTTCCGATTCCCCGCTTACAGCCGGTAACCAGCGCAACTTTTCCATCCAGTTTAAATTGATCTAAAACACTCATATCCAACTCTCCTGTGATTTTAATGAATAATGCGTAACTGCACGAACAAACCACTGCGCTAAAATTTGCGAATTACGCTAACTACACTTAATCAAGCTCTTCATTGCAGTACCATTTCCATCCCGTTCCTGAATATCGGCAATCAACGTTTCGCAATCGATTGCTCCCGACACCAACAAATCAATCGCCAGTTCATCAATCATTCAAAATGAGAGCTCATAATACGCCGAATATCAAATTCGTAAATACGCATTTTGCGTCTTATATGTGATATTTTGCGAACTTAAAATAATACGTACCGCCTGAAATATAAACACGATATTTGGAAGCATTAAAACATGACTTTACAGAACTGAGTCGAATGACACTTAGATAAGCGATTTGTAGCTACCGACGAGGATGCAAAGGTAGAGAACGATCCCCGAGCGCGCCGCACTGACAACAAGAAGTTTGAATACATCTCGTTCGGCACCGACGGGAAACGGCTCTCCCTCAACGACGGGGTCTCGGCCCCTCCCTAACATCGTCCATCACAAAAATCTGAGTCATCTGCGCAATCTGCGGGCTCCTTCTCCAGAGATCGGGACACAAAAAAACCGTTGATCATTTGATCAACGGTTAAAAGTGGTGCTCGAGGTGGGAGTCGAACCATCAACTGCGTTCAATGTTTACAGGGTTTAGCTGACGAATGTCATACCGACTGTCACATTGACCCCGATATCCGCCTAATCTCTAGGTCGTGGAAGACATTACCAGCTCCCATTAAGGATGCAATCCTTACCCTCGTTAGAAGCGTAAAAGGGGGTAAGCAATGATTGTTGAAACCGACTTCCTTGATCATTGGAAGACTCAAATGCTTATAGGGGTGCTGGATGATCCGGCATCCCCCTGCTACCTCTTGCGTCTTTGGGCACATTGCCAGCAGCGGAAAGAATATCAATTTGATTCCGCTAAGCTGACCCCGGCCATCCTCAAAGCTATCACCCGTTGCCCTGCCGATAAACAGGTGCTTTGGAATGCGTTTGTAGAGGTGGGTTTCCTTGATCTGCACGAAGATGGAACCGTAGAGGCTCATGGATTTTATGATTCAAACAGCCAGCTTATTGCCAAATGGATCAATGGGCAAAAAGGAGGACGACCCAAGAAAAAAACTGCCACCGAAAAACCTAACCAAAACCTAAACGTAACCGAACCGGAACCAATAGAAGAAAGGGAGAGAGAGGAAGAAAAAGAAAAAGTTGAAAAACAGGATGAAGGAGAAGGAGGAAACGAATCCTCTTTCTCTCCCTCATCCTGTGAGAAAAGCTTTTGGAAAGGCAAATCCTACGCAGACCTACCGCGGCGAACCATCGAGGACTATGGAGACCTACACGCTATGGATGATCCCATAGAAGCCGCTATGGCCGTCACAGGTGACTATTCAATGGGTATGTATGGCTTTTTGGTGAAGGGCTGTGACAAGTGCCTTAACGCAGGCATGACCCCCGGCGGCATTTCCGGTTGGCTTTTTCAGGAGGTAGAAAAAGTTTTCGGGGAAATCAAGGCAGGAGAACGGGAACGTGGAAAGCCCGCCGCATCCGGCTTTACCGCCCGAATGCAGGAAAACTTTGCCACCATAGACCAACCCAAGACAAAGGCCGCTTAGAGTTCCGTTCCCTGATTCATCACGGCCACGTATTTGGAATAGGCAAACAGACGGTTGCGCTGCTTGCCTGTTATTTCAGATACGATGCTGAGCTTTTCCAAATGCTGCAAACAGCTATTGACCGTTGCATTGGCAAGGTGGGTTTTGTCCGCCAACCAAATGGGAGAAGCAATGGGACGTTCCAGCAAGGCACGGTGAACCAGATGGACGGAGGCCGCACCCCGTCCAAGGCCATGAATCTTTTCGGTATCCTGTGCCGATAACTTCATGAGTTCTTGGGCGGTATCAACCGCTTGCGTTGCCGTATCCGTCACCGCGTCGGCAAAGAACTCCAGCCACGCTTCCCAGTCGCCCGTATGCCGGACTTCATCCAACAATTCATAGTACCGTGCCCGGTGAGTTTTAAAATAGAGGCTAAGATATAGCATTGGTTCTTTCAGCACCTTTTCGGAACAGAGCATCAGTGTAATAATCAAACGTCCCAACCGCCCATTTCCATCGAGGAACGGGTGAATGGTTTCAAATTGAACATGCGCCAAGGCCGCTTTGAGCAAAACCGAAGTGGGTTCCGGTTGGTCATGCAAAAACAATTCAAAATCGCCCATGCAATTCATTACCTCTTCCGGAGGAGGAGGTACAAAGGAAGCATTGCCCGGACGGGTTCCGCCGATCCAATTTTGACTTTGTCGGAACTCTCCCGGCTGCTTGTCGCTTCCCCGTCCTTTGGATAACAGCTCCTCATGCATTTCCCGGAACAGGCGAAGCGAAAGCGGAAAACCATCGTCCAACCTTT